>CADCHO010000028.1 GCA_902801255.1 uncultured Eubacteriales bacterium
GCAGATGGCAGACCGCTTACGCGTTTCCACGCGTACCGCGAGGAGTAAGGGCTATGCCCGTAAAAACACAACCCCGCGTTTTACGCGGGGATGGTTTTTGTTTTGCTTATTGCCTGACAGGTCATGGCTGCTGTTGCTGAAGTTCTTCAAGCACAGTCTTGATCTCGAGCTCCTGTCCTTTTCTGCTGACTACTATCGTTACCGTGTCTCCGACCTTGCACTGTCTTACGAGAGTAATGAAGTCATTGCTGTTGGTGATCTCCTTGCCGTTGAACGATACGATGCGGTCCTCTGGCTGGAAGCCTGCCTGAATGGCATTCGCACCTGTTACCTGAGCGATATATACGCCCGCAGATTCAAGGCCGTAGTACTGAGCGTTCTCTTCCGAAACGTCACTTATAACTACTCCGACAGCCGGCGTAGCTTCCGCTGCCTGAACATTGCCGCCGTTCTTGATGAAGTCGTTGATGATAGGTGAAACATTGTTTATAGGCAGAGCGAATGCCAGGCCTTCGACTCCTACTGCAGAAGCCTTGGATTCAACGATACCGATCAGTTCGCCTTTATTGTTGAAGAGACCGCCGCCGGAGTTTCCGCCGTTGATGGCAGCATCAGTCTGCATCAGCGTGAGGGTGGTTCCCTCTACATCAAGAGTTCTGTCAAGAGCACTGATGATGCCCGTAGTGGCGGTGCCACCGAGCTGTCCGAGAGGATTGCCGATAGCAACTGCCAGATCACCTACATCTACTGTGCTGCTGTCACCGACCGTTGCAGCAGTGAGGCCGGTGGCATCGATCTTGATCACTGCAATGTCGTTCGCCGGATCGCTTCCGATGATGCGTGCAGGGTAAGATTCGCCATTGTGAAGAGTGACTTCCACCTTGTTAGCTCCCTGAATTACGTGAGTATTGGTAGCGATGTAACCGTCCTCTGTCATTATGACGCCTGAACCTGCACCCTGTACGAGCTGCATCTGTCCCCACATATTCTGCGCCGTTCCGGACATCAGGATTTCAACTACCGCATCCTCGTTCTTGTCAACGATTTGTGCAACAGTGAGTTCGCTTCCTGTTGCATCACCGAGATCGAGCTGCGACAGCTCGGAGTCCTGTCTGGCGAGCCTGCCGTCAGATGAGTTCTTCGCAAAATATGCGCCGGAGATAAAAGCTCCGAGGAGTGAGCTGAGAATCATCGTCAATATCATGCAAGCGACGAGCGCACCCCTTGTTACATATTTCTTCTCTTTTTTCTCTTTTGGTTTGCTGTGAGACGGGCCTTCAGGGGCCGCATGAGCCGGTTCGTCGATGACTGTTCTCGGATATTCTATTTCAACCGTCTTGACCGGTTCCGGTTCTTCAACCGGATTTTCAAAGCTGACTATGTTTTTATCTTGTTCGTCCATTTTCCTTTACCTGCAGGGCAGAATTTCATCTGCCGTTTCCTTTCCATATATATAGTATAGTCCGAAACTAAAAATAAACTTAAAACTTTTTTTAATTGTACATGAAATATTAAAGTTTTCAAATATGACGATATTGTGTCAGTTATGTCAATTGTTATAAAATATTTCTGTTATGAAAAAAAGCGTCAACCTGAAGATCACAAGCACCCAATATATCGAGAACCTCAAGCCGAGCGGAGAGGCTTTCCGCCGCGAGCTGGAGCTCGAGGACTCGATGGAGATCCTGACTGAGGGTACCGTTTATTCGCGCAACAACGCGACATATATAACATATGAAGAAACGGAAGCTGTCGGTTCGGAAGACATCCGTACTCTGTTCAAACTCGAGGACGGCACTATTCGCATACGCAAATACGTCAGGGATGAGGATGACGAAGGAATGGACATGACGCTAAAACCGGGCATACTCAACATAACGAGATATCAGATCCCGATGATGGCTGCAGTGAACCTTGAGGTTTATACCAACAAGCTCGAGGACAACCTCGATGAGGAGGGATACGGCAAGGTCTCTGTAGATTATAAGATCAAATTCGACAAGTTTTTCTCGAGACGCAACATACTCGAGATAGAGGTAATGCCTTCATAATTAAGAAGAGGTAGATATGAGAAAAGAAGGTTTCAGCGCAGAGCAATACATTGAACAGCAGTCAAAATACATCCTCGAGAGGATAGAAAGCGGAGAAGGCAGGCTGTATCTTGAATTCGGCGGCAAGCTGGTCGGAGATAAGCACGCAATGAGAGTACTTCCGGGCTTTGATGAAAACGCAAAGATCAAACTCCTGCAGAGGATGGGCGATCAGGCGGAAATCATCATCTGCATCTATGCGGGTGATATCGTCAAGAGCAAAACCCGTCAGGATTTCGGTATCACATACGATCTGGAAGTCATGAGACTCATAGATGAGTTCAGAAGTTACGACCTTTCGGTCAACTCTGTTGTCGTCACCAGATACGAAGACGCCCCGTCTGTTAACCAGTTCATGGCCAAGCTCGAAAGGCGCGGGATCCGTACTTATAAGCACATGTTCACGAAGGGATATCCGACCGATGTTGACACAATCGTTTCCGAGGCAGGATATGGAGCCAATCCGTACATCGAAGTATCGAAGCCGCTGATCGTTGTTACCGGTCCGGGCGGAGGCTCAGGCAAGCTCGCGACATCGCTCTCGCAGGTCTATCACGAATACAAGCGCGGCCGCAAGGCAAGATACGCCAAGTTCGAGACCTTCCCGATCTGGAATCTGCCGCTCAAACACCCTGTAAACATCGCATATGAGGCAGCAACGGCTGACCTCAAGGACTTCAATATGATCGACCCGTTCCACCTTGACGCTTACGGGCAGACGGCGGTCAACTATAACAGAGACGTAGACGCATTCCCGGTACTCAGGAGAATCCTCCATGCGATCACCGGATCGGATGACGGCTACAAATCACCTACAGACATGGGTGTGAACAGGTGCGGTTTTGCCATCACTGATGACGAGGTTTGCAGAGAGGCCGCTAAACAGGAGATCATCCGCAGATATCTGATCGCGGAATGCTCATACAGGAAGGGTACTATCGAGGCATCTACTCTGGAGAGATGCAAGCTGCTGATGGAGGAAGTCGGTGCATCCAGATACGACAGACCGGCTGTTGCAGCAGCGGAAGAATATGCAGAGATCAAAAGAGCTCAAAACCCTCAGAGGTACGAGAACGTGGTAGTTTCCGCCATGCAGCTCCCGGATGGAAGCATCGTGACAGGAAGATCATCGCGCAGGATGGTTGCAACAGCTGCTATGGTGCTCAACGCGATCAAGAAACTCGCGGGCATTCAGGACGATATGCTTATCATATCTCCTACGATCTTCGAGAGCATGTCGAGCACAAAAGCAGGCATACTCCACGATAAGACGAGTCTCAACCTCGAAGAGATCATAATGGCGCTTACCCTGACCAAGCTTACCAACCCGTTCGCTGAGCTCGCGCTCAAGGAGATCCCTAACCTGAACGGCTGCGTTGCGCATTGCACAGCTATCCTTTCTGATAAGGACGAGAGGGCAGTAAAGGCACTCGGCATTGATATTACTTCGAATCCGGAGTTTTCAAATAACAATCTTTACTCAGTATAGAGCTGCGGAGGATAAGCAACTCCGACAGACATCTATGATGCTTAGAGGATCTGCACCCGAATGCAGATGGAAGGAGGAGAAATGAAAATCGACGCAAAGAGACTCATGGAAAAAGCGGCCGGCGCTTCGACCGGACTTACAGTAGCTATAGCATTTCTCAACGTTGCTCTCCTGGTGACGAAGCTCGTGCAGACGGTTTCAGAGGAAGCACCGAAACTAGAGGATAAGGAGTAAAAACTAATTGAATTATTAATCGCGCTCTGTTATATTTACAGAGCGCGATAACGGCTCGTACGCAGCGCCTCTGTCGGCGCCTGCAGCTTGCCAGTCGGCGGCGTACTGCGTAAAGGAATTTCCATGACTCCTACTGCGCTGACGCTTGTCGATCGTCAGGACAATTCCTCTGCTGATGTAGCTTAATGGCAGAGCATCTCATTCGTAACGAGAAGGTTGGGGGTTCGACTCCCCCCATCAGCTCCAAGACTCTGAACTTTCGGGTAAAACCGGAAGTTCTTTGTTTTTCAGAAATTTCAGTAATTTCAACGTATTGAGCCTTTACTCAAAAAGGTATATAAAGGTTCGGAGAGGTGTACAGAAGTCCATTTATCCTCAAAATATGAGGAAAATTAAGGGATATCCCTCTATACATCAAGGGATACGAAGTTTATCTTCTCCGTAGAAAATCCCTCAGTAAAAACCACTTCGAATCCTAACACTATGAAGGGATGCGTTTTAATTATCGCGATTTGCATAATTGCAGATTACGATAGTTTTATTTACGATGGATTCGAAGATAGAGATCGTTGCGATTGGAGGTGACTGTGATGTTCAATCCTAAGTATAAATTCACCCATGATGAAGTGAGGATCATAGTCCTCGCTCTATCTTGACGCTCATTTCAATGAGCGCGTGATCACTTCCTGCCATGGTCGCTACATCATATTTATAATCTATTTCATCAACCTTAATCTTGTTATTTACAAATACAAAGTCATATCGCTTCGCTTTATTTCCTCGACTGAGTTTGTGAGAGACGGCAAGGGGCTCTCCTTCTACATAATTACTGGTCTCATAATCAATAGAGAATGCATCATTAAGCCCTGCTTGATTTAATGTGTCAAAGAAGGTCCTCGCGCCTTTCCCTTTGTTCAGGTTGTCAAAGAATTTCATCCCATCTACAGTATAGTAATCCTTATCAGGTTCATTTGCATCAAACGCCACGATGTCAGGCCTGTATTCATCTATACACTCAGCAAAAGATAAGAACTGTATCGATTTTGCCTTCTTAAGAGAATTCAATACATCATCGACGATCTCTCTAAGTATATCTGTAAGATAGAACTGTCAAAAAAAGTAGGATGGCCGTTGCCTACAGCATTTGCATTTGTTTATCTGCGTATTCTTTGCAGTAATTCATGAAATTGGCAGCTTCTTCGGAGAGGCAGCTTTTGTCCGGGTACACGAAGAAGTAGTCGATAGGATCTGTCAGCTCCGGAACTTCTATTCGTGAGACCTGGCCGTGCTGTGTAGCTCTGGCTGCAGCAATCTCATATATGAATGATATCGCTTCGATTTCATGCAGATATTCTTCTATGGCCAGCATACTGCCTGCTTCGATCTCTACTTTGAATTTGTTCCAGTCGAACCCATGCCTTGCAAATACCTGGCTGATAACATTATTAGCTGCAGCATTATGCTCACGGGAAATAACATTCTCCTTGATCAAATCTTTGAGTGAAGCAGTTTTACCCGCGAGAGGATGGGCAGGGTTGCAGACGCATCTGAGGTAATCCTGAATAAATAATTCCTTTTCCATGCCGTCCGGCACAGCATATATATCTACAATCGCGTAATCAACTTTCCCCTCACCTATCAGCTGGCGCATCTCTTTACCTGATGCAATATATGAACAGATACGGTAATCCGGATGGAGCTTCATATAGTCAGATACCATCTTAGGCAGCAGATATTCACCCATAGTCATATTCGAGGCAAAAACTACTTTCTTGTATTTATCTGATCCTTCGATTTCAGCTATTCGCTTCTCGACACTCTTCGAAAGTGAAATGATCTTGCTAAGTTCTCTTCTCAGAAACTCTCCTTCAGGGGTGAGATATAGCTGCTTGCCCTTGTATTCTACTAATTTCACACCATAATGATTCTCAAGAAAACGTATATGCTGGGAAACCGCAGGCTGCGTGATATTCAGAATGTTTGCTGTCTGTGTGTAGCTTCTCGTCCCGCAAAGAGTCATGAATGTTTCGGTCCTGTAATCGATCATTTTGCGCCTCGCTTTCATATAATTCATATGTTTTTAAACTCAGATAACAGACCATTCGGTCAAAAAAGGCAACTCTTCATCTATGAGTATAACATAATTTTATAGAACACAAAATATTTAAAATTTTCATTTATGGAAGAATGGTGATATTGTTCATTTAGGCATACAATACATCTTAGCAACAGAGGAGGTGGATTAGATGAAAATCGGGGCTGTAACTATCGGTCAATCTCCAAGAGTCGATGTGACACCGGATATTATGCCAATATTCGGTGACGAAGTCGAACTGCTGCAAATGGGGGCATTAGACGGATTGAGCAAAGAGGATATCGCTGCCATGGTGCCTAGAGAAGGGGATTATATCCTCGTATCAAGACTGAATGATGGATCTTTTGCAAAATTCAGTGAATCGTATATAGCAGAGCGTATGCAGCAATGCGTGACTGCATTAGAGGAGCAGGGAGCCGCAGTGATTATGGTCATGTGTGCCGGCGAGTTCCCTCTTTTCAAAGCGCGAGTGCCTGTGATATATCCGGGCAAAGTCCTTGATGGACTTGCCGCTGCACTGACACCACGCAAAAGGCTCATAGTTATCACGCCTGATGAGCAGCAGCTCTCACAGGCGTACAGACACTGGGGGCCGGTAATGGATGAAATATATCCATTCGCTGCTAATCCTTACGGACCGATGTCTGAGGTCGAGGAGGCTGCGGCAAAAGCAAAAGACGTAGAGGCTGATCTTGTGGTCATGGACTGCATCGGTTTCTCCGTCAAAGCCAAAGAGATCGTTGCGAAAGCAACAGGTCTGCCGGTCTTGCTTTGCAGGACAGTCCTTGCAAGAACTGCTTGTGAAGTTTTAGCCGGATTACAGTGACGGGTAGATTTGTGGGAAGGAGTAAAGAAAATGAACGAAAATGAAAAGAACCTAAGGCAACATCCTAAAGCGTTGGATCCGAGTGTTCTCATACTCAATATCATACTTGCTGTTCTTGGCTCGATTATCGGTCTTGAGATCATCGTTCGTATTGGTATCAGTACGAATACGTCGATTATCGGCGCGCTGTTTGCGATCATTATTTCAAGGATACCGGTAAGTATCTTTAAGAAATTCAAAGATATCAACGTCCAGAATCTCGTACAGACTAATATTTCGGGCGCTACATTCTGTGCAGCAAACTCTTTGATCCTTGCAATTGGCATCCCGTTCCTGCTCGGAGAACCAGGACTTGTAGTCCCGATGCTTGTAGGTGCCACGATTGCATCCATCATAGACGCAACCATCTTATATAAGACATTCGATACTGAAATGTTCCCTGCAGCAGAGCCGTGGCCTCCTGGAGTAGCAGCTGCTGAGACGATCAAGGCTTGCGCAGGACAGACAAAGCAGGCATTCCTGCTGCTTGTAGGTATTGCCGGTGGCGTTGCCGGCAAAGCTTTATTCGGGATCCCGATGGATATCCTCGGCGTAGCCTGGATCGGCGACATCTGGGCACTCAGCGCATTCGGCGTAGGTGCTCTTGCGATTGGTCTTTCTAATGACTTTGGATTCCCAATGGGTCAGTACTACGTACCGCACGGAATCATGATCGGTGCCGGCCTTGTAGCTCTTATTCAGGTGTTCATGATGCTGTTCAGGAAGGACAGCGGAAGCGACTCTGTAGCAGGCAAGTTCACATCCAGCATGAAGGATATGAAGAAGGCTATCTTTGGCGGTTACGGAGCATACGTTGCAGTAGCTCTTGTACTTGCAATATTCTGCGGCTTCTTCCAGCAGATGGGATTCCTGCAGTTCGTATTCTGGGTACTTTACGCAGCGTTTGCAGCTATCGCATCAGAACTGATCATCGGTATGGCAGCCATGCACTCCGGATGGTTCCCTGGATTCGCAACCGCTCTTATCTTCCTGATCGTAGGTATGCTTGCAGGATTCCCGCCACTTGGCCTTGCGATTCTTGCAGGTTATACATCAGCGACAGGACCTGCATTCTCAGATATGGCTTATGACCTCAAGTGCGGATATATCCTCAGAGGAGGCGGAGAAGATCCTGAATTTGAGAAAGAAGGACGTAAGCAACAATATATTTCAGAGGTCATCGCATTCGTAGTAGCTATGATCGTTGTGGCAGTTGTTTATAAGACATATTTCGCAGCTGATCTGTTCGCTCCTGTATCACGTACGTTCCTTACAACTATTGAAGCAGGTTCTTCACCGGAAATCGCTAAGTGGCTCGTGATCTGGGCTGTACCGGGTGCGATCATCCAGTTCATAGGAGGCCCTAACAAACAGCTCGGAGTACTCCTTGCAACAGGTCTTCTGGTAGGAAGCACGATAACAGGTATCACTACTATAGTAGCTCTTATCATAAGAGTCATCGTGATCAAGTGGAAGGGCGAGAAGGGACAGAGCATCATGTACATACTCGCGGCAGGCTCTATCGCAGGTTCAGCGCTGTACAGCTTCTTCTCTTCAACATTGGCACTTGGCAAATCCTTGAAGAAGTAAAAATTTTATTTAAATAATTCAAAATAAATCGATAGAAGAAAAAAGGAGGCACTACTAATGGAACTCAATCTGGGTTTTGAAGCAAGAGACGAGTACTTGCAGCTGGAAACATTCAAGGGCGCTATGGTTCTCTTACGCGATGTAATGCTTGTCAAACCGGGACTTAATGTACTCATCACTGGTGATACATCTTCGGATAAGCGTGTAATGGATGCTTTTGCGGCAGCTGCTTATGCACTTGACTGCATACCGGTGACAGCGACATACCCTACGGCACCACTTTCACTGATGGATCCGCCTACAATGATCCAGGAAGCAGCTATGGAAGCCGATGTATGGCTTGAGTGCGCTTATCAGACGGTACAGCATACACCGTCCTGGCAGAAAGTCATTGCGCATGGAAGAGTACGCTACATGTGCCTGACAGGTATCGATGTAGACATGCTTGTAAGATGTGTTGCAAATGTCAAATATGACGCGATGGTAGAATTCGGCGAATATCTCAAAGCGACCATCGAGAAAGTAGATAAGATCGAGATCAAATCTGCTAATGGCACAGACCTCGTTGCATATGAGAGTGGCAGAAAAGTCCGTCACTCAGGACAGAAATACTGTATCGACGGATATCCATATATGCTCGGTGGACAGATCTCATGGTGCCCGCTTGAATCTACTATCAACGGAACACTTGTCTTCGACGGCGCTATCTGGCCACCTGCAGATCTGTGCAAACTTAATGAACCTATCAAGCTGACTCTTGAAAATGGTGTAGTTACCAATATCGAGGGGGGCAAGGAAGCTCAGAGACTTGCTGAGTGGATGGCATCATTCAATTGTCCGGAATCTTACAGACTTGCTCATTATTCGCTGGGATTCAATCCTGGAGTCAAGGCTCCTACAGGCAGGATAGTAGAGGACGAGCGTGTATTCGGCGGAGCTGAATTCGGAATCGGAAGTCAGGGCGCGGCTATTATGGGCGAGAAGTGGGATGCTCCGAGCCACACAGATGGAACTATCGTAAAGCCGACACTCATCTTTGACGGAGTAGTCTTCGAGCAGGATGGTGTATATCTTGATCCTAAGGCAAGAGAGTTCTGCAGAAAGATGGGCCTGCCTGGATACGAAGACTGATCAGGTACCAAGGCAAATAATAATGGAAAAAAAATTAAACGATTTGATTGAAAGCTATCAGGAAGACATGATAGCGGACCTCAAAAGGCTGGTCAGGATCCCGAGTGTCCTTGATCCTGACACAGCTGGCCCAGGCGCCCCCTTCGGGCAAGGAGCCCGGGATGTACTGGACGAGGTCATCAGAATTTCAGAGGAGCTCGGTTTCGAAGCGAAGGATTATGACGGTTATGCCGCTTCCGTCAGATATGGAAGCGGCGGCCGTGAGGTCGGTATGCTTTGCCATGCTGATGTAGTACCGGTCGACGATAACTGGCTCACTGATCCATTTGATCCTGTTATCAAGGATGGCAGGATGTATGGAAGGGGAACGGTTGATGACAAAGGACCGCTCATAGCAGCAATGTATGCCATGAAAGCGATTAAGGAGAGCGGGCTTGAGCTGGATGGTCATATCAACCACATAATCGGCTGCAATGAAGAGACCGGCCATGAGTGCATCAAGTATTATCTGACTAAAGAGAAGTGTCCGGACATAGGATTTTCTCCGGACGGTAGTTTCCCGGTGATCCATGCTGAAAAAGGCATAATCCGTTACACGATAACTCATCCTGTAGAACAGCCTGATGGAACAGCTGTATTCGTCAAAAAGATTGCTGGGGGGACAGTAGTGAATGCAGTTCCGAATCTGGCTAAAGTCTGGCTGGAAGGGAGCAAAGAGGTTTTGCAGGAAGTAGCGGACAGCTTTGGCGGAGAGCACGCATGGGAAGACGGAGCTCTGGTGCTTTCATTCACCGGAGTCAGTGCGCATTCTATGCAGCCATGGCTCGGGAAGAACGCGATACTGCCTATGCTGGCATTCATGAAAGATGTCAATGGCCTCAGCGATGACGTAAAGAAATTCTTTACTTCGCTTGATTCACTTTATGCTGATGGATGGGAAGGAAAGAATATCGGTATAGCCTGTGAGGACCAGCTTTCGGGGAAACTTACCATGAACCTGGGAGTCATCCGGTTTGAGAACGGAATATCTGAACTGAAGGTCGATCTTCGTTGCCCTGTTCATATAGACCTTGAACAGATATGGAAAACGACAGATATAAACTGTCAGAAATATGGATTCCATCCTGTGTACTGGCAGATGAGACCACCTCTTTATATACCTAAGGAAGCACCTTTGGTCGAAACTCTGCTGGGAGTATATAACGAGATGACTGGTGAGAAAGCTGAAGCTATCACGATCGGCGGAGGCACCTACTGTCGTGATGTCATTAACTTCGTATCGTTCGGACCTGTTTTTCCTTATGAAAAGGAACTGGCCCATGAAGCAAATGAGTTCATCGGCATCAAAGAATTCATTATGGCATCGAAACTGTATGCGCAGGCGTTGTATGCACTGTTAAGACCGGAAGTGTGATTTCAATCGGCCCGGAGATCCAGAAAACCCATAAAAACTCTGGGTCTCCGGGTTTTCCTATTTTATTCAAGCAATCATAAGGAGAAAATATCATGTTGATGAAACAGATCCTGGAAATATACGATATCCTTGACAGCATCTATGCGAACGGTGCTGCGATGGAAGAGTATCTGCGCGTCATTGATCCGGATGCGGATATTGACGTATATGAATTAAAGGGTGAAAATGGTGACGGAAAAACTGACATGATCAAGATCCGTATCCCGGGAACCAAAGGGAAGACAGTAGGGGGCGAAGCGCCAACCATCGGTCTTCTCGGGCGTCTTGGGGGGATCGGCGCAAGACCTGAAAGAATAGGCTTTGTATCAGATGGTGATGGCGCTCTGTGTGCTCTTGCGATCGCTGCAAAGATCCTGGATATGAGAAAGAAGGGCGATGTGCTTGAAGGTGATGTGCTGATTTCCACGCACATTTGCCCGGTAGCCCCGACTCAGCCTCACAAGCCTGTCGCTTTCATGGGATCACCTGTTGAGATCGCGCAGGTCAACAAAGAGGAAGTGTCTGATGATCTTGACGCGATCCTTTCCGTTGATACGACCAAGGGAAACCGCGTTATCAATACACGTGGTTTTGCGATTTCACCAACTGTCAAGGAAGGCTACATACTCAAAACTTCTGAAGATCTGCTGGATATCATGCAGATCACGACAGGAAGGCTGCCTTATGTTTTCCCGTTGACCACTCAGGATATTACGCCTTATGGCAATGACCTTTACCATCTGAATTCCGTGCTGCAGCCTTGCACGGCAACACCTGCCCCGGTCGTAGGAGTAGCTATCACGACCGAGATGCCGGTCCCGGGCTGTGCAACAGGCGCTACTCATATATGCGATGTTGAGGAGGCAGCGAGATTCATGCTTGAGGTCGCAAAATCATTCGGCCGCGGGGAATGTCAGTTCTACGACAAAGAAGAGTACGAGAAGATCGTACATAAGTATGGCTCAATGAAGCATCTGCAGACCAAGGGCAGAGAATAGAAGGAAATAAAGATAATTAGTCGAGGATAAAAGGAAACAATTATGGAATTAAAAGAGATCGGCAGGAATATTCTGACAGGGTGTATGGGTCTTAGACCTGGAGAGAAGGTTCTTATCGTTACTGATGACGCAAAACTTCCAATAGGCACTGCATTATATGAAAGTGCCAGATCTTTAGGTAATGAGTCGGTGCTTATGCTGATGCCGGAGGGCAAGGTCTCAGGTGAGGAGCCGCTTGAATGTGTAGCACAGGCAATGCTGGCAGCCGATGTTGTACTTGCGCCTACTGCAAAATCGATCACACATACCAATGCAAAGATCGCCGCGCAGGCTAAGGGGGTCAGAGTTGCCACGATGCCTGGAATTACTGAAGAGATGTTTGGTAACGGCGCCATGACAGCGGACTATTCCAGGGTCGAAGCACTGACGGATAAAGTCACCGAATTGCTTACAAATGCAGATACAGCAACCATTCTCAAGGACGGATATAAGCTTACTTTGGATCTTAAAGGCCGCCGCGGCGTAGCAAGTCCAGGTGTATATAGAGAGCCTGGAAAATGCGGGAATCTCCCATCGGGCGAGGGATATATAGCGCCTCTCGAGGATGGTGTGAACGGCGATTTGCTTGTTGATGGCTCTATGGTAGGAGTTGGAAAGCTATCATCTCCGCTTCATTTTGTGATCAGGAATGGAAAGATAGAGTCTATCGAAGGTGAGGATGCAGACAAACTGGACATCCTGCTGGCGAATGACAACAATCGAACTGTGGCTGAGCTTGGGATTGGAACTAACGATGCGGCCATTCTGAACGGAATCATTCTGGAGGACGAGAAAGTCTATGGCACCGTACATGTCGCATTTGGCACGAATGCTTCTTTCGGTGGAATCAATAAGGCCGACTGTCATATGGACGGGATTGTGCTGAAACCTACTCTTTATCTTGATGATCTTCTGGTAATAAAAGACGGGGAATTTGTATATGAACAATAAGAGACTTGATGCGAGCCTTGATGTGGGGCTGATCCGCGTGCTCACAAGCAACGATCAATACTTTGTGGATACGCATGGTCGTCTTATCATGGAAAACTATCCCGGAATCAATGTTGAAAGCATCTGCATACCTGATCAATGGGAAGGCATACATGACGATGAGACGCTTGCTAAGGCACTGCCTAAGATAGTAGAAGCAGCGCAGGGCTTTGCAGATAAGGACATGATCCTTGTTAGCTGTGCTGATGATCCGGCAGTAGATATGATCAGGGAAGAAATGCCTGAATTGCCTGTTGCTGGCGGGGGAGAGACGACTGTAGCCATGGCACTTCGGTACAGCAGCAGGATCGGCGTGATCGGGATCACGGACAGACCGCCCAGAGCATATCTTAGCAATGCCGAGGGCAAGATCGCTTTGTATGAAAAGATAAACCAAGTAAACAGTACTCTTGATCTTCTTTCCGATGAGGGCAAGAGGGGTGTGCTGGAGTGTGCGCGCAGGATCAAAGAAGCCGGCTGCGGTGTCATCGCTCTTGCATGTACAGGCATGTCTACGATAGGCATAGCCGGTCTGATAGAACGTGAGACAGGACTGCCTGTGGTCGATCCGGTCATCGCGGAGGGTGCTTTTGCATATCACGAACTCATTCGTAAGAAATACAGAAATACAGGGGACTGAAGAGACCAGGGAAATCAAAATGGATTATCTGATGATACTTATCCCCAAGCTTCTGAGGTTCCTTATCCTCATCGCGATCGGTTTCGTGGTCTCGAAGCTCGGGGTAATCAAAAAAGAAGGCCTGCCAACTTTGTCAGGACTCCTGATCAATGTTGCGATGCCGCTTCTTATCATATCGATAATGAACCAGCAAGCTACGTCTGTGATGGATCTGCTTGAGTTTCGCAGGATGGTCGGATGGCAGCTTTTTGGCTATTTTCTGCTTGCATTGACTGGAGTTCTGGTAAGTAAGCTTCTAAGACTCGATCATAGATCCGGCAATGTTCATCGTGGAAGCATGGTAGGAGGCAATTACGCTTTTATCGTGCTTCCTCTTATCATGACACTTTTCACGCCCGAGGATGGACAGCAGTATATCCCTGTCTGCTCCGCTGTAGATACGCTTACAGCATGGACTCTGGCGCTTTCATTCTTCTCTCAGGGAGTCGACAATGGCGGAAGATCCAAACTGGCAATTATTGGCAAGAAGTTCATAAATCCGATCATGGTTGCCATTGTAGGCATGCTGATCCTGAACTCGCTTTCTGTCAGGTTGCCTGAGCCTTTTCTGGCTGTCAGCGATGAACTGGGGAATGCAAGCCTTTGCCTGGGCCTGATCTACGTAGGCGCTGTCATCTGCTATATGGAGAAGGGGAATCTTACTACTATAAAAAATTCATCTATTCTCACTATAAGCAAACTCATCGTGGTACCGTTCGTCGTCTATCTCGTCACTTCGAGGTT
Source organism: uncultured Eubacteriales bacterium (assembly GCA_902801255.1). GTDB lineage: Bacteria > Bacillota > Clostridia > Peptostreptococcales > Anaerovoracaceae > Crickella. The sequence goes on from CADCHO010000028.1 coordinate 14,398, forward strand.
TATGCCTGAGACCGAAAGCATAATCCTCATGCTGATTGCCGGATCCCCGACCTTTACCGTCAGCTGCGTTCTGGCTGAGCAATATCATCTTGATCTTGAATATGCAGCGACGAACGTGTTCTTAACGACGACCGGGTGCCTTCTGAGCATTCCGCTGTTGTTCGTTCTGATCACATTTGTATAGAAGGCGAAAAAGCATGGCTTTTTTTCGTCATTTTTCGATAGAAAGGATATATAAATATGAAGATTTCTAAAGCAATCGAAGAAAGACGAAGTATACGCAAATTCACTTCGCAGACGGTCGACAGATCGATCCTTCTGTCGCTTATCCGTGCGGGTGCGCTGGCCCCGTCCGCAAGCAACGCACAGTTCTGGAGATTTATCGTTGCAGATAACCAGGATCTGGTAAGAAAGCTGGATCTTTACTGTCCCGGGATGAGCGGCAAACCAACCGCAATCATTGTCATTGCCAGTGATCTTGAAGAAGTAGCCAGTAAAGGCAGCAAGAACAGCATTGAATATGGCTGTATGATGGATGCTTCCATGGCAGCTGAGAATATTATTCTGCAGGCGCTCGAGTTCGGCCTTGGAACGTGTGTGATTAAGAGTTACAATGATGGAGCGGTTCGCAAACTTCTTGGAATTCCGGATACACTTCGTATCGAGATCCTGATTTCTGTTGGATACCCTGATGGGGAACCCAGAGAGCGCAAAAGAAAGGATCTTGATCAGATCCTGCAGTGGAATGGATGGAATACCAGTGATACGGAGGGCAAGTGATGGACGGGCTTACTGAATTGTTGATTTACATGGCGACCAGCGCGGCAGGGCTCACCGACGAACCTGTAAATTACGGGCCGCTCAGAATGATAACAGCTGCGCAGAAACTCACAGAGTATATGCTGAAACAGGATCCGGATAATGCTGTTTTAAGAGCGATCGCGGATGATATTGAAGAGAATAAGGGCAGATACTCTACATCTCCTGACGCGTTTGCGGAAATGCTTAACAGAGTAGTAGAAAAGACAGTGGATCTGCTATAAATAATTGAGGATATGATTTATGGATAATAAGACTATTTACAGCAAAGGGTGGCCTGAAGGGCAGGAAGAGGGATTCATTCCCGTTGAAGGTGGCAGTGTTTTCTACCATTACTATGGCAAGGGGAAAACCGGAATCCCGATCGTCTTCCTTCATGGCGGGCCAGGCAGCACGGGACTATGCTTCTTCAAGCAGACTGCACTTGCCGAAAAACATCCGGTCGTGATTTATAACCAGCTTGGCAGCAAAGGGTCTGGTTTTGCTGATAATATCACTACTTCAGAAGAAGCCAGACAGTATCTGACAATAGACCATTTCGTCAATGAAGTCCAGACTGTAATAGACTTCTTTGATTTCGCTGAGTTTATGATTGTTGCCCGTTCATGGGGAACAATGCTTGCTGTTGAGTATGCTGCAGCCAGGCAGCCAAAAGGACTCAAGGGTATAGTACTGGATGGACCGTTCCTCAATGTTGATCAGTGGTGCAGTGATGCTGAGAGGCTGATCAAGTCTCTGGACAAAGGCGAGGAATATTGGCAGATCGTTCGTGAATGCGAGGAATCGGGTATTTTCGAGGATGATCCAAGATATGCAATGGTCAATGAGATATATTCCGCTAATTTCAATAGCCGGGTAGCGGGAGCAAATGACGGTACACCGGCTGATCCGGAATCGCAGCATACGATCCCGGGGTTATCAGTCTACAACTATATGTGGGGTCCATCGGAATTCTCTTGCACAGGAACCTTGAAGGGGCATGATTCAACAGTGCTTCTGAGCAGCATCAAAATCCCGATCCTCTATATCTGCGGACAGTACGACAGCGGAACTCCGGAGGCTGCCAGCTTGTACAATTCGATGACGCCAAATGGCGAGATCTGCGTACTTCCGGGATGCGGCCACAACGCTTCCCGCGAAAGGCCTGTTGAATTCAACGCAGTAGTCGGAGCATTCGCAGAAAGGATCATGGAATAAAACGCAGCTTTAAAGCTCGTTGCTGTTTTCGATGAGAAGAGGAACCGAAGTTAATAATCTATTGTAGATGTTCCGGACATATTGGGGGATCAGCTTAGCGGATCCTTCTTCTGCCGCCAGTAGTGCTGATAGAGTTCTTCGGTTGCAAGCGCCATCTTGGTCACGGAGAAATCTGTCCCATGCGGGAAGATGTACCAGGTGTCTTCAAGCGTATTGAGGTCGACGCAGTCACCGTGCTTGCCCAGATAGTCGTACTCGATGTGGCAGGAATAGAGGGAAGGCACGTCTTTTTCCATCAGAAATTCATCTCCGTCACGGTCGATCCCGCGGACGACAAAACCATCCATATTGTGGACGAGAATGCCTTCGCCGAGCCGGATAAATCCAAGCGCGTTCGGCAGACTGTCCACGGTCACACAAAGTTCTCCGCTGTTGTAAGTTCCCGCTTCGACTTCACTCCTGACACATGAACGCTCCCACTCATACCAGTCCGGTATGTGGGAGAATTCCGTTTCGCCATTTTCCGCAGATAGTTCCCCCAGCTCTGACATATTCCAGCGCTGGCTCTATAACTTTATCTGGGGTCAAGCAAGAAAGAAGCTTTTGCAAAACCTGGGGTAAGAGCGAACACGGGGTGCACAACTTACGTTGAGCACCCCATTTAATAAGACCATAAAGAGCACGTTAGGGACAGGCCCAGTGATCGTGCAGCAACCTGCCTTTGTGGTAAGGTGCTAATGCCTGAGCGATGGGAATGAATTATGAATCAGAGTCCTGTCGCGGCGATGGGACTTTTTCAATGCGCTTCTTTATGGTAACGAAGAAAGGAGCGTTTTTAAATGAGCAATGATATGTGGCATGTGGCACTGGAACCAGGCACAACCAAAATGCAGGATGTGATTTCGGCTTCAATATCTATAGGTGATATAGAGACGATCAGCATGTTGCTTTCATCAACAAATCCAAAAGCTCAGGATATTGAAGTGAAAGACGGCGGTTATCTGTTAATGTACGGCGGTGAATATGAGAGACCATATCCAAGCGTTATGATCTGGCGATATAGAAAAGAGGAAGAAAATGCGATAATCGAAGATATGAAGATGGAAGATGTCTGGATTGTGGAATGTGTTTGGCGGAAATGGCTGATGCCAGAAGATGCCGATGCGGAGTATGTTCCGCCGAAACAGTTTCTGGTGATGCAGAGAAAAGGATACTATAGTTTTTATAAGAATAACTGTGTGGGAGTTGGCAAATAACAGAAGTTGATCATCCCTTAAAATTAAGGGATGAATCAAGAGGCTTCCAGTTCCAGACGAGGGGTACAGATGAATAATACATAAACAATAATGGTGGTCAAGACATAGTGTTATTGTATACAATCGCTTTTTGCAATTAAGGGATTTTTTAAAAAAACGAAAGAGAAATCAAAAACCAAAACCCTGTAAAGCTTGCAATCACTAGCCTCCAGAAAAACGTATCCCTTCATCAGCTCCAAGAATAAGAACTTTCGGTAAGAAATCCCGGAAGTTCATTTGTTTTAAGTAAAAGCGGCAAATTCACAGTTTGTGTTAAAATGATACTGCAAAGGAGAAAAAGGTTATAGAAATGACAGATATACAGAAATTAAAGGAAATCATTGGACGCTGCGGTATTGCCGGTTCCAAAGTACTGAGCCATGAAGCAGAAGGTGAACAATATAAAGATTCTCTTCTTCAGCTGCTTGATATCATGAAACGTATAACACCGGAAGATATAAAAGCAGCCGGATATCCTGCCAATATAGAAAGTACTATGCTAATGGACCGGTATCTAATTGGTGAAACAGTTACAGAGGAATTCGACCAGCTCTCACTGCTTTCAACGCTGGTAACATATGTATCTTGCAACAGCGAAGGCCGTCCGGGACATAGCGCTGAATATATGAATAAGGTTACTGCTTTAAGAAAAGTGATAGAAGAAGAATACGGGACTGAGGCGATGAGGTTCTGCGGAAGCGATGGCTGCTAGGCCTCTCAGAGGAGTAATATTTGTGTTTACAAAGAAAACTATTACACGTGCATTCGTATATTTATCAGGACTATGCATACTGGCTCTTGGACTGACTCTAAGTACTAAAGCAGACCTGGGTGTTTCACCTATAATCGCCGTCTCATTCTGCATTTCGAAGATCACCGGCGCAAGATTCGGTGACATGACGTTCCTTCTCTATGCTTCTTTCGTGGTCATTGAGATTCTGCTTCATCTGATACCGGGCAAGAGGCGTCCGGCAGACAGGAAGAAGGCAATACTGGCTGATGTGCTGCAGCTTCCGCTCAGTTATTTCTTTACTATGCTGCTCAATGTACTGTCTGCATGGATCCCCGCAGCTGAAACGATGCCGGCAAGGATAGCTGTCCTGCTGATTTCGGTCATCCTCGTTGGGACCGGAGCTGCTCTCAGCCTTGATATGCGGCTCATTGCAAATCCGGGAGACGGCCTGGTGCAGGCTGTTTCAGACCATATGGGGATCGATCTGGGACTGTCCAAGAATATCGTTGATATAACCTGCGTCACGCTTACTTGCATTCTTTCAGTGACAGTATCACATCGCATCTTAGGTGTTGGTATCGGAACCTTGATAGCAATGATCGGGATAGGACGTGTCATAGCGTTTGTAAACAAGCTTTTCGGAGAACGCCTTGCGTTGCTGCTAAGTGATACGCAACTATAGGTTTTCTCTTTTTCCGGATCATCTGATATATGAAAAAGCGAAGAGCGGCAAAGCCCTTCAGGTAGTATTATTAATATCGTCTGGAAAGGTGGGTGCTGATGAATATCAGAGATCTGGATTTTTTTATAAAAGTATATGAGCGCAGAAGCATAAGTGTCGCATCTGAAAATCTTTTTATTTCCGCGCAGGGACTGAGCAATGTGATAAGCAGGCTTGAACAGGAGCTGGGATGCTCGCTGTTCAACAGAGACAGGGCAGGATCAGTACCGACTGCCTGCGGAGAAGCTTTCTATAAATATGCTGTAAATACAAAATTGGAATATGACAGGATGATCACTGAAATCGAACATCTTTCAAGAGCCGAGAAGGGAGTCATCCGTATTGGGTATTCGTTTGGCGTAATGTCAGGCTTGACAATGAATATCACTCAGGAATTTCAGAAGAAGTACTCTGAGTATGAACTGGATTTTGCGGAAATGCCCGATAAAATCGTGGAGGAGCTTGTGCTGAGCGGAGAACTCGATATTGGATTTGCCGCATACGTCGATAAGGATAAATTTGAATATGATTTTATAAGCGAATCTGAAATACTGTTTGTTCCGACAAAGGCCAGCAGGTTCTATGAAAGGGAATCAGTTTCGGTACGTGAAATAGCTGATGAACCGCTTACACTTCGCAACAGGAATTTTGCCACTACAAGGATCATGATGCATGAATTTGAGAAATACGGGGCAGAGCCTGAGATAATGCTGAATACAGGCGGGATCCTGAGGAGTCTCAAATTGCGGAAGGACGGCATGGCCAATACTGTGATTATAGACAGTGTTGCGGCACAGCTTGAAAGTGACGAGCTGCGGACTATTCCGTTTACAGAGGAACTGAAATGGCCGCTTTATATAATTACCAAAAAGGGAAGAGGCCGCAGTAAGGCTGTTGACAGATTTATCTTATTCATTAAAGAAAACAGGATCGAGTAAAGTCAACAACCGGAACAGAAGCATAAACATGCGCTTGCTATAGATTGTATTTATAGCAGGCGCTTTTAGTTTAGCTTAAATATAGATTTTGTTAATAAATAAACAAAGCGTTGGGGTCAACCAACTAACTGTTGATGTCATGATGTATACTCTCAATGTTATCGTAAGACGGTAAGTAATTTATTGTAGATATGGTAATGGAGGAAAACAATGAATATCAACGCTAAAACAATCGATCTGGCTAAGGTTCAGGCTGACGCTGAAGAATCATACCGCAAGGGTTTCTTCTGCTGCGAGGCAGTAATGGAGACTATCATGGATAACTTTGAGCTCGACGTTCCTTATGAGACCATCAGAATGGCTTCCGGAATGGCTATCGGAGTAGGCAAGTCCGGCTGCATCTGCGGAGCGCTCAATGGCGGAGTACTTGCAATCGGAATGTTCTTCGGAAGATCCGAGCAGAAGGGACCTAAGGACCCTAACGTTGTAAAGTGCATGGGAATGACAAAAGAGCTCCATGATTGGTTCAAAGCTAACAACACAAAGGGTGTTGCATGCTGCCGTGTTCTGACCAAGGAATTCGACATGAGCGTAGGCGGACACAAGTCACAGTGCATCTACTACACAGGCATCTGCGCTGCAAAGACTGCAGAGATCCTTGCGCGCGAGCTTGGCATCCCTACAACAGGCGAGATCACACTGCTCTCACACGACGAGTATCTCAAGACAAGAATCGCTCCTCTCGAGGCATAATCGGCTGACAGGCGACTGGAGAGAAATCAAGTAACGGAGAAATAACAATGATAAAGAAAATCCCAATTCCTATCTGTGGCGTTATCCTGGGAATGTTCGGCCTGGGCAATCTGCTGCAGTCATATTCAGAAGGCATCCGCATGACATGCGGAGTCATCGCTACGATCCTTGCTGTACTGTTCCTGATCAGCGTATTTACTGATTTAGGAAAGTTCAAAGAGAATATGAAGAATCCGATCATGGCGAGCGTATTCGGCACATTCCCGATGGCTCTTATGCTTTTCAGCGTATACTTCAAGCCATGGTTCGGCGCAGTATCGCAGATCATCTGGTATCTTGCCATCGCGCTCCATATCGTGATGATCATCTATTTTACGAAGACTTTCATACTCAAACCGGATCTTAAGAAAGTCCACGCAAGCTATTACATCGTTTATGTCGGAATCGCAATGGCGGCCATGACCGCTCCGGCATACGAAGCAACAGGCTTTGGAATGGCAACATTCTGGTTCGGCTTTGCGGCGCTGCTCATTCTGCTAGTTTTCGTAACGATGAGATATGTCAAACTGCCTGCACCTGATCCGGCAAAGCCGCTGATCTGCATCTACGCAGCACCTGTAAGTCTTTGCATCGCAGGCTATATCCAGTCGGCAGCAACAAAGTCGCTGAGCTTTCTGACAGTCATGTGGGTAGTCGCAACAGTGTTTTTCCTGTTCGCATGTGTGAAGTTCGTACAATACCTGAAGATGCCATTCTTCCCTAGCTACGCAGCATACACATTCCCGTTTGCTATCAGCGCTATAGCTTCCAAGCAGTTAATGGCATGCTCTGTCGCAATGGAACAGCCAATGGCATTCCTCAAGCCAATCGTGCTTATTGAGACGATCATCGCTACATGCACGACATTATATGCTTTTGTTCGTTATCTGATGTTCCTCTTTGGAAGCGGAGAGAAAAAAGCAGCTTAACTGAAAACACAATAAAAATGGATGACCGGCTGAGCCAAGTATCAGCCGGTTGTTTTTGTCTGCAAGCAAATCTTCACAAAAACTGGTTGAAACTTCAGAAAAACCCGATATAAACGAATCATATACACGCAGGTTACAAGATGAAGGAAGTTGGGAGGATTACCAAACATATGAGATGCGATACCCGCTGAGCCTTGCAATGACTGGGTTAAAAAAACTTCGGTTATGACCATCAGCTCCGGGACAAAAGACCTCCCAACGTGGAGGTCTTTTGTCTTGAGAGAAAATATCAGGGTGGCGCCTCCCCTTTTTTATATTCTAAGCACTTCCGAGGATCGACTTCCGTCCCAAAGGCCGAAAAGGGGCCCTAGAGACGGAAGTCGGGAAGCATGCAGAGAGTAAAACTTCCGTCCCAAACGTCGAAAATGGGCTTCTGGAACGGAAGTCTGTAAGCGCATATGGAGTAAAACTTCCGTCTCAAACGCCGAAAACAAGACTCCGGGACGGAAGTCGGGAAGCATACAGAGAGAAAAACTTCCGTCCAAAACGCTGAAAACGTGTCATAGGGACGGAAGTTGGCAAACACACATGGAGTAAAGATTCCGTCCTAAATGTTGAAAACAGGCCTTCAAGGCGGAAGTCGTCGACTGCGATAGAAGGCCAAGGGCGCCTTAGCGCCGCGTAACGGGTGAAGACCCTTGACCGCACAGCAGACTCCCACTAAAAGGGTTCCTACAGATCAAACGCCGTTGGCGTAAGAGGCTATAATAAGGCTCTTTACTTTTCAGGCAGTCTCGATTAAAAAGAATATGATGTATACTGATGGTAAGTCTTATAATTGAATGCAGTAAAAAAGTATAGTTATTGCAGCATCAAGATAAAACAGAGGAGCGGATTATGAAACTTGTACTGAAAAATGATTTTGCCTGGGACGGACTGTACTGGATCTATGATGAAGCCGGAGTAGAGAAATATTTTGTTGATGCCAGAGTCGGTGACGGTGGACGGTACATCTATGTGTCCGATGCATCAAAGAAGGAAATTGGAGCTATAAGACAAAAGTCTCTGTCTCTGAAGAAAGAGTATGTTATTTCCCGTGGGAATGAGAGGGAAGGAAACATCACCAGGAATCCCTTGCTGTATGATTATGAATACCTTGTCAGCTACAGGGACTGGATGGTGAGTGGTGATGTATATGGCTGGAACTTCAGGATCGTGTATCCGAAAGGAGATATAGCAACTTCAATTTGCGTTGACGGAGG
>CADCHO010000029.1 GCA_902801255.1 uncultured Eubacteriales bacterium
TTAATAACACAGGAGGCTGATGAGTATGAAAAAGAAAAAAATGTTAGCTATGCTCCTGGCCGGAGGGCAGGGCAGCAGGCTCTATGACCTGACTACCGCAATTGCCAAGCCGGCTGTATCGTTCGGAGGCAAGTATCGAATAATCGACTTCGGACTCTCAAACTGTGTCAATTCGGGAATTGACACAGTGGGCATACTGGTACAGTATAAGCCGCTTGTCCTCAACAGATACGTTGGAACAGGCGAGTCCTGGGACATGGCAGTAGAAGACGGCGGCGTACACATTCTGCCTCCATATGCCGGAGCTACCGGCGGTGAGTGGTATGAGGGCACCGCGGATGCCATTTACCACAACATAGACTTCATAGATATGTATAACCCTGAGAATGTACTGATCCTTTCGGGCGACCATATCTACAAGATGGATTACAACCTCATGCTCGAGGAGCATGTGAAGAATAATTCCGACCTTACTGTATCGGTAATCGAAGTACCATGGGAAGATGCGAGCAGATTCGGCATCATGACTGCTGACGATCAGGGCAACATCGTTAAGTTCTCTGAAAAGCCGAAAGAACCGGACAGCAACCTCGCTTCAATGGGTATCTATATCTTCAAGTGGGATGTGCTGCGCAAGGCATTGCTCGAAGATCATGAGAAAGAAGGTTCGTCACATGACTTCGGAAATGACCTCATTCCGAAGCTGCTGGGTGAAGGAAAGAAACTCACGGTATACAGGTTTGCCGGTTATTGGAGAGACGTCGGTACTGTACAGAGCTACTATGACAGTCAGATGGATCTGATGGACAACGTAGACAGCATCAACGTTTTCACTGGAGATGACAGGGTATTCTCCAATGCCAACATGTATCCGCCGCAGTATATCGGCCGCGAAGCAAATATCCGCAACTCGCTTATCTGCAACGGATGCACGGTTTACGGAAGCGTCAACCACTCCATACTGGGCTCCGGCGCTGTAGTAAGTGCCGGTGCGGTAATCGAAGACTCTATCGTTCTTCCTAACGCATGGGTAGGCCGCAACTGCCGCATCACAAAGGCGATCATCAATGAAGGTGCTGTCGTTGAAGACAATGCAGTGATAGGTGATCCTAACGGTGAAATACAGGTTTACGGCAAGACTAATCTGTCGATATAGGAAAGGAGGATACAGGAACATGAAAACGATCGGACTTATTTCCGCAAACTATGGCAGCAGCGAATTCGGCGAGCTGCTCGAAAACAGGACCCTGGCATCGCTCCCTTACGGCGGCAGATACAGGCTCATCGATTTTGCACTTTCAAACATGGCAAACGCAGGAATCACTACAGTTGGTGTTATCGCACCTGCAGATTCAGGCTCGCTTATTGACCATATCGGAGTGGGCAACCCGTGGTCACTTGCGCGTAAAAGAGGCGGATTGTTTGTAATGCCGGGCTCAGTATACGGCATGCAGAAGTCGGGCAGCAGATTCCTTATGAGAGATCTGCTCAAGTGCGACAGATTCTTCTACAAAGACGATGCTGACTACGTGATAATGTCGGGCAGCACGGATGTATGCAACATGGATTTTGAGCCGTTTATCAAGGCTCATGCAGAATCCGGAAAGCCTATAACCATGATGTACAAGAAGGTACCTAGAGGCGAAGAATTCCATGGCTACTTCCTCGACATCAACGAAAACGGTGATGTGGCCGCTATTCATAATGAGAGCGTTGGATGGTCAAACTATTTCGCAGACTGTTTCATCATCAACAGAACTTATATGATCGACTTCCTGAAATGGTATAAGGCACTCGAGTACATGGATATGATCGAACTGATCCGCGATAACAAGGGCAGCATCGACATCGGCACTTTCGAGTTCAGGGGATATCTCGGCAAGATCAAGAATCCATGGGAGTTCCTCAAGGTAAATCAGGGAATGACAGATTATGACATCCGCAATGAGGTGTTCTGTAATCCTGAAAGACCGATCTTTACAAAAGCACAGGATGAGGCGCCTGTATTCCACTATCCTGAGGCAGATGTAAGAAATTCTGTCATTTCGACAGGCTGTATAGTTGAAGGCAGAGTAGAAAACAGCGTTATCTTCAGAAGCTGCCACATTGCCAAGGGAGCTGTTGTGCGCAATTCCGTAATCATGATGCACGGCACAATAGGTGAAGGTGCAGTACTCGACAATGTTATTGTTGATAAGTACGTAACGATCAACCCTGGCGTAAAGATCTACGGCGGAGAGAGGGAGCCTGTTATCATAGGAAAGAATTCCACGATATAAAGAATACGGGGTGCGATATGGCTAAGAAAAATATACTTTTCGCGGCATTCGAAGCATCACCGTTTATCAAGACCGGCGGCCTCGGAGATGTATCCGGGGCTCTGCCTGGCCATCTTAAGAACGACGAGTTCGATGCGAGAGTCATTCTGCCGCTCATCAGCTCAATACCTGAAGAGTATAAAAGCAAAATGAAATTCGTGACCAGCTATGAAGTACCTCTCGGATGGAGAATTCAGTACTGCGGCCTTTTCACACTTATGAAGGGCGGAGTCAAGTATTACTTTCTCGACAACGAGTATTACTTCAAACGCAGCCAGGTTTATGGTGAGTTAGACGATGCCGAGAGAGTTGCCTTCTTCTCGAAGGCCGTGCTCGAGACTGTCAAGTACATAGCAAAGAACTTTAAACCTGATATCATCCACTGCAACGACTGGCATACCGCTCTGATCCCGGTCTATCTGAAAGAGCTATATGTCGATGATCCGCTCTTTGACGACATCAGGACCGTGTTCACTATACACAACCTTAAATTCCAGGGCATGTACGATAAGTATGTGATAGGAGATGTATGCGGTCTGGGAGGCACTGAAGCAGAGAGCGAAATGCTGCATTTTGATGCAGTCAATTTCCTTAAAGGCGCTGTCATTTATGCAGATGCCGTTACCACGGTCAGTCCTACATATGCTGAAGAGATTTGTACGACCAGATACGGTGAGGGCCTCGAGGGACTGTTTCAGGAGTTCCACAGCAAGCTCAGCGGTATTATAAACGGAATAGATCTCAAAAGTTTTGATCCTAAGACAGACAAGGCAATCACAGTCAACTATGATGCGAAGAGCCTTGACAGGAAAAAACAGAACAAGCTGGCACTCCAGAAAGAACTCGGACTCGAAGAAGATCCTGATGTTCCGCTGTTTGCAATGGTGAGCCGTCTTACGACTCAAAAGGGCGCAAACCTTATTGCAGAGCTCATGCCTGAGTTCAGGGAAAGAAACATGCAGCTTGCCGTACTCGGGACCGGAGATTATCTGTATGAGCATGCGATAGCAGATTTTGCTTATCACAATCAGTCAAGATTTGCGGCACGCATAACGTTTGATGAGAAGCTTTCAAGAAGATACTATGCCGGAGCTGATGTGTTCCTGATGCCTTCTGATTTTGAACCATGCGGACTTGCACAGATGATATCCATGCGCTATGGCACACTGCCTCTCGTGAGGGAGACGGGCGGTCTTAAGGATACCGTAAGAGGATACTGGGATTATGGCAATACGGCTAACGGATTCTCATTCAAGGATTTCGATGCAAACGGCCTGCGCAATGCAGTTGATCTGGCTCTCGGACTGTGGTCCGGCCAGAAAGACACATGGCGGGAATTGCAGATGAATGCTATAGAAAAGCATTTCGGTTGGGAGGAATCAGCTGAGAAATACCGTGAGCTATATAACAGCCTGCTGAAATAGAAAGATGAAAATATTACACGATTCAAGAAAAGCAGAATACAGAGAGCCCTTCGGAGCGGCGCAAACCGGGACGAAGGTCTCTCTTGCTATTACAATAAACGACCCGTCTCCCGAAAGCGTAAGACTCATGCTTTGGTATGGGGACGATCCGGAGATCCACTATCTGGAAATGTCGGAAAAAGAGGACGGAAAATACTCAGCAGCTTTTTCGCTGCCTGACGAAGGCTGCCTGGTCTGGTACGCGTTCGAAATAGAGACAGAGCGTGAGGACAGCAGGGCGGTCTTTTACTATGGAAACAACACCGAAAATCTAGGCGGAGAGGGGCGCATATATGTAGACGATCCACACCGTTATCAGATAACGGTGTACAAGGCTTCTGAAGTGCCTGAATGGTACAAAAACGGGATTGTTTATCAGATTTTCCCGGACAGGTTTGCCCGCGATGAGGGGTGGCGCGAAAGAACAGAAGCCGCAAACAGAAAGATCAATGAAAGACGCAGCGACATGAAGCGGATCATTCAGGAAGACTGGACTAAACCGGCTTATTATGTCCGTGATGAGACCGGTAAGGTGGTCGAGTGGCCTATGTTAGGCGGAAGTCTGAAGGGGATAGAAGAAAGGCTTGACTATCTGAAATCGCTTGGTGCTACCTGCATATATCTGAATCCTGTGTTTGAGGGATCTTCGAACCACCGCTATGATACCGGCGACTACATGCACATAGATGGTGCACTTGGAACGGACACTGACTTTGAAGAACTGGCAGCTGCAGCAAAAGACAGAGGAATACGCATTATACTCGACGGCGTATTCAGTCACACCGGAGCTGACAGCATATACTTCGACAAGGTAGGAAATTACGCTAAGATGCATCCGGGTGAAGAGAATGCAGCCGGTGCCTGGGCAAATCAGGATTCTCCTTACAGGAGCTGGTTCAAGTTCGACAAGAATGAGCGCTATGGATACAGCAGCTGGTGGGGCGTGGAAGATCTTCCTGAAGTAGATGAGAATGATCCTGACTACAGAGAATTTATTCTCGGAGAAGACGGAGTCGTTGCACACTGGATGAAGAAAGGTGCTTCCGGATGGAGACTCGATGTTGCGGATGAACTTCCTGATTCGTTCATAGCTGAGACACGTGCCATGATCAAGGCAACTGATCCTGACGGTCTGCTGCTTGGAGAGGTCTGGGAAGATGCCAGCAATAAAATCAGTTACGGTGAGCGCCGTAAGTATTTCATGGGAGATGAGCTCGACTCTACGATGCATTACCCGCTGAGAGACATTCTTCTCGACTACATCAATTACACAATAGGATCATCGGGCGCTGTTGACAGGCTCATGAGCCTTGCTGAGAATTATCCTCCTGAGAATTTCTATGCGACCCTCAACCTGCTTGGAAGCCATGACAGAGCACGCATCATGACTATGATGGCGGCTGAAGAGGACTACAGCTCGGCTACAAAAAAAGTAAAGCTGCTATCAACATTGCAGTACTGCCTGCCGGGAGTCCCGTGCGTGTATTACGGAGATGAGGCAGGCCTGATGGGTGGCACGGATCCTGCGAACAGGAGCGGTTTCCCATGGGGCTTTGAGAATCTTGACCTTGGATATCATTACAGAATGCTCGGCCTTCTGTACGATGAGCACCCGGCTCTTAAAGACGGAGGATTCGAGTTCCTGTCAGGCAGAAACGGAATCGATGAAGACATATTTGCCTTCACACGTAATGGCAGAGACTCTGCCGGTACTGAAGAGACTATACTCGTTCTTGCAAACAGAAGATACGGGCAGGCTGAGATAGATCTCAGCAGCATCAGCGAACTCAGATGCGGATATGCTCTTGAACTCCTTTCTTCGGAGGAGCTTCCTCTGGATGAAGAGGGAAGTCTCGGCATTATAAAAATGGAAAGCCTTTCTTCGATGGTGATCAGCCTGAGGGCAGAAAAGCCTGAAACAGAAGACCTGGGCAGAAGCGCCGGTGTGATCTGCCATATAAGCTCGCTGCCTGAGGGAAAACTCGGAAAAGGTGCAAGAGATTTTGTCGATAAGATAGCATCAGCCGGATTTACTATCTGGCAGGTACTGCCTTTAAATCCTGCAGGGATGGGGAATTCCCCATACAGCAGTTACGCTGCTTTTGCCGGAGAGCCTGCATTCATCGATTATGATGAACTCCCTGATACAGAAGGCTATTACGACTTCATAAAGGGCAATGATTACTGGCTGCATGATTACATTGCATTTAATCTGTTAAAGGAGCTGAATAATAAAAAGCCATGGTATGAATGGCCGGAAAAGTATAAAAATGCTGATTCGCTAGCAGTTATAAATACGCTGTCAGATGAGCAGAAAGTGAGAGCCAGTAAACTGGTGGGTGAGCAGTACTGCTTCTATTCACAGTGGAATGATCTCAAAGCATATGCGAATTCAAAAGGTGTGCGCTTGATGGGCGATCTGCCTATGTACATGGCAGCGGATTCTGCAGATGTCTGGGCAAATAAGCACATTTTCAGGATGGATAATGAAACCGGGACCCAAAGTGTGCACGCAGGAGTACCGCCTGATTTCTTCAGCAATGAGGGACAGGACTGGGGAAATCCGCTGTATGACTGGGAAGTACTGAAGGATGACGGATACGGATGGTGGCTCAGACGTATACGCCAGTGCGCAGAACGCTTTGACATACTAAGGATAGATCATTTCAGAGGACTGTCGGAGTATTATGCTATCCCTGAAGGAGAAGATCCGAAGGAAGGCTGCTGGCAGCACAGCGCCGGACTGAGATTCCTTGCCGACATGCGAGGAATGCTCAGAGCAGAGGGCTTTGGCATGAAACTTCTCGTTGAAGATCTAGGACATCTTGATGCCGGAGTAAACAATCTGCTTAAACTCAGCGGTCTGCCCGGGATGGACATCTGGCAGTTCACTGCTGATCACATGAAGGAGATGTGCGAAAAGGAACCGGAGAAGGCTGAAAACAGGGCGTTCTATACAGGTACTCATGACAATAACACTCTCGTCGGTTTCCTGAGGGAAAGATCTGCCGGAGAGAGAGATGAAAGCCGGGAACACAGAGAAAGCGATCCGGGAGAGATGGGAAGTACTGTCGAAGCGCTTGCAGTTATACGCAAGATCTATGAAAGCCCGGCAGGACTGGCCATGCTGCAGGTCCAGGATGTGCTTATGCTCGGAGAAGAAGCGCGCATGAACGTTCCGGGAGTGCCGGAAGGCAACTGGACCTGGAAAATGCCGGGGAATACGGTTGAAGAAGCATTCCGGGAATCTGAAGCACGTCTGAAATGGTTCAAAGCTCTCACTGAGAGAACCGGACGCAAAAGTAAAAACGGTGAGAACGGAGTGTCGGAATGATCCGCAACATAGTTTTTGATATAGGTGATGTACTCATTGGATTCGAGGCGATGAAATACCTTACATCGCTGTTCGGTGAAGAAAAAGCCGTGCGCATAGCGGATGCTGTGTTCGGGTCCGGATACTGGAAGGAGCTTGATTTAGCAAATCTCAGTGACGAAGAGATCCTTGAACTTTTCTGCAGTACAGCTCCTGACCTCAGTGATGAGATAAAAGAGGCCTTTTACCGCATAGGTGAATGTGTCAACAAACTCGACTGGCCTGTACCACTTATAGATTCGCTGAAGGATAGGGGCTATGGAGTATATTTTCTTTCCAATATGTCAGAGCATGTGATATCCTCTAATGCTGATGCTTTCGGTTTTGTGTCCCACATGGACGGCGGCATATGGTCATGCGATGTGCATATAATAAAACCTGATGCAGACTTCTTCAGGCTGCTTTATGAGAAGTACGGACTTATCCCTGAGGAATGCCTTTTCATCGATGATCATAAAGAAAACATTGACATCGGTAAGAAATTCGGCATGAAGGGTATCGTCTTCAAGGACCATGATCAGCTTATGGCGGATCTGGACAAGGCCCTCACCAAAGACGCCTCTCATGACAGCATCTCCGTACTTTGCTACGGTGACTCCAACACTTACGGATACGATCCCAAGACATGCGGAAGGTATCCGAATGATAAACGCTGGACTACACTGCTCGGGGAAATGCTGGGCGGCCGGTATGAAGTGATCTCTGAAGGACTGAACGGAAGGACAACCGCCTATGACAGGCCGGGAGCAGTGTGGAAAAACGGGGCAAGCAGCCTGACAGCATGCCTTGGTACCCACAAGCCGGTTGATTATGTGATCATAATGCTGGGAACCAACGACTGCGATAAGGAACTTGGCCTTTCAGCCCGGGACATAGCAGACGGCATGGAAACTCTCGTGAAGATAGTAGAAGATGAAACGCCTGCCCTGCAGGGATATGTACCTGAAATAATAGTAGCTGCACCGGCGGCGATTCAGGGTGACATAGATCAGTCCCCGTTCGCAGACAAACTGACACCTGAATCGGTACAGAAGTCTGTAGAAATCGGTCCGCTATATAAGGAAATAGCAGAACGCCATGGTGTGAGATTTGCAGATGCAACAAGCGGTATAGAAGTATCAGCTGACTGTGAGCATCTGACGGAAGCGGGACACAGGCAGATTGCAGGACTCTTACTTGAGGTGATCAGAGAAGTTCCGGAAACGAATTCTTTCTTTAAATAATGTAAGAATGCAAAAAAAGGAGCGCTTTTGGCGCTCTTTTTTTTCATATTGTGATGAATGTGTGATAAAATAGCGTAGTGTCATTTACTATGTGACATTATAACCCACGAGAAAGGACGTGATAATTTGCTTATTTACATAGCTAAGCGACTGGCAGCAGCAGTAGCGACTCTGCTCCTTATCATGACGATCACTTTCTTCCTGATGAACACCATTCCCGGAAGCCCGTTTCTGACTGAAAAGTCCACTCCTCAGCAGATAGAACTGGCTAACCAGAAATACGGTCTCGACAAACCGCTCGTAGTTCAGCTCAAAAACTATCTGGTGAACTATTGCAAGGGAGATCTGGGTGTTTCTCTGAAGATGCAGGAAGGAACCCCTGTTAAAGATATTCTGTTCAGACAGGGGAAATTCGGACTGTCCATGAGATTAGGTCTGCTTGCCGTTCTTGTCGCAGTTGTCCTGGGCATACCGCTTGGGTGCCTGGCGGCGTATAAACGAGGTACCTGGGTGGACGGACTGCTCAGGGTGCTTACTACCGTCGGAGTAGCCATTCCGACTTTCGTGCTCGCTGCTACACTGCTGATATACCTGGGAGTCAAGGCTCAGCTGCTTCCTGTACTTTCGGGAAGCCTTACAAATTGGAAGGCTTATATCATGCCGGTAATATCGCTTTCGTTCTATGACGTCTGCTATATTGCAAAGCTGACAAGGACTTCCATGCTTGACGCGATCAATCAGGACTATATCCGTACCGCAAGGGCTAAGGGTGTAAAGAACAAGTGGATCGTTCTAAAGCATGCTCTCAGGAATTCGCTGATCCCTGTAGTCACATTCCTCGGACCACTGATCGCGTTTATCATCACCGGCTCGTTCGTTGTAGAGACTACCTTCTCAATACCGGGACTCGGCAAATACTTCGTAGAGAGCGTCATCAACCGTGACTACACCGTGATTATGGCGACCACATTTGTAGTATCCATTCTGGTAATTGCAATGAATCTGGTAGTGGATATCGTATATAAAGTGATCGATCCGAGGATCACGCTCAGCTCAACAGACGAATAAGGAGGAATCATGAAACAGGCATTCAAAGAATTCAGCCCGTTCCAGGTTAATCCTGATAAAGTCTGGGCTGACTATAACATCAATGCTTCTGACTTTGAGCCGGCAACGGAGTCAGAGAAGGAGAGCATGGTAGAGATAAGAAAGAGCGTCTCATACTGGAGAGATGCAGCCAGAAGATTCAAGAACAATACCGTTTCCATGGTAGCGCTTGGCATCTTCATCGTTGTTCTGCTCTTTGCGTTCCTGGGACCTTCGCTTATCCCTTACGATTATGCAAATCAATACAGAAGCTCGCAGAAGCTGGGACCTTTTGAATATTCTGATCAGGAAGCCAAGATCAAGAGCATAGAGGATCAGGTCGACTGCATGTTCGCAACTGCACTGCAGCCTGGTTCATCTACAGGCCTCGACCCTGGTGATTATTACTTCAAATTTAAAGGGAATACATACTGCTTTAATCTTGATAAGAAGCTTTCGGATTCCGTTATCATCCTAAAGGATGGTGAGCTTTCAACGGTAAGAGAAGTTCACATCATGAATGGTGAAATAAAGAGGTCGACACCTCTCGCATTTACGAGCGAGGTCGCTGAAGGCGCAAAGGAACTCACAATTGCTAAAAAGGTGTTCCCTCACATGGTAGGTACCGACTCACAGGGCCGTGACCTGCTGGCAAGAACCATGTACGGTGCGAGAGTATCCATCATCATTGGTATCGTAGCTGCACTCATCGTTCTGGTCATCGGTTCCATCTACGGAGCTATTTCCGGACTCTGCGGCGGCGTAGTCGACTTCGTCATGATGAGAATAGTAGAGCTCATTTATTCTGTACCTGAGATACTGCTCGTTCTTCTGCTGCAGGTAGTTCTTAAGGATCCTCTTCAGAAATGGTTCGATGCTTCCAACTCGTGGTTCGCAAATGCGCTGTCCACGCTTGGAGCCGGAATCGTCAGTATCTTCATTACATTCGCGCTTCTCTACTGGGTAACCATGTCGCGTATCGTACGCGGACAGGTACTCATGCTGAAGAAGCAGGAATACGTTACTGCGGCAACAGCTCTCGGAGCTTCGAATGGAAGGATCATAAGAAGGCATCTTCTGCCTAACTGCGTAGGCCAGCTCGTTATCACAACCTGCCTGCAGATTCCGTCTGCCATCTTCCTCGAATCATTCCTATCCTTCCTGGGACTCGGTGTTTCGGCTCCGATGGCATCACTTGGATCACTTTGTTCGGACGCACTCGGCACAATTACGATCTTCCCGTACAGACTGCTTTTCCCTGGCGCGGTCCTTACAATAATAGTTCTTACCCTGAACCTGGTCGGCGACGGACTGAGAGACGCTCTCGACCCGCGTCTTAAGAAGTAGGGAGGTGGAACGATGTCAGAAGAAAGAAAAACACTACTTGAAGTAAAAGACCTTAAGGTATCATTCTTTACTCCTGCAGGTGAGGTCAAAGCTGTTGATGGTATCAGCTACACCCTTAAGGAGCATGAGGTAATGGGTATCGTAGGCGAATCCGGATCCGGAAAGTCTGTAGAATCTTATGCGATAATGGGACTGCTCCAGAGCCCTGGAAAGATCGTAGGCGGATCCATCACTTTTGACGGCGAAGATCTTTTAGCCTATAGCGAAGAGCAGATGAGAGACTTCAGAGGTAACAAGGCAAGCATGATTTTCCAGAATCCTATGACTTGTCTAAACCCTGTATATACCATCGGAAACCAGCTGATGGAAGCTCTTACCTGCCACGATAAAGATTATCCGAAAGAGAAGGCCAGAGAACGTGCAATCGAGATGCTCGAACTCGTAGGCATCAACAATGCTGAGAAGCGTGTGGATCAGTATCCGCACGAATTCTCAGGCGGAATGCGTCAGCGTGCGATGATTGCCATGGCGCTCATATGCGACCCTAAGCTGCTTATAGCTGACGAGCCTACTACAGCTCTTGATGTTACAATCCAGGCACAGATTCTCGACCTGATGAAGAGTATTCAGAAGAAAGTCGGTACGGCTATCATCTTCATCACACACAACCTCGGTGTAGTAGCTGAAATGTGTGACAGAGTATCTGTAATGTACGCAGGCAAGATCGTTGAGCAGGGCACTGATGAAGACATTTTCTACAGACCGGGCCATCCGTACACTATGGGCCTGCTGGAGTCTATGCCTAGACTCGATGCCAATGAGCACGAGAGACTGATACCTATCGAAGGTACACCGGTCGACCTGCTGAACCCGCCTCAGGGCTGCCACTTCGGTCCGAGATGCAAACACTGCATGAAGATCTGTCTCACTAAGGAACCGCCTTATGCTGACCTCGGAGACGGACACATTTCGGCATGCTGGCTGCATTTTATGGGAAAAGATAAACAGGAGGTAAGTAAATAATGGCTGAACAGACCAAACTCCTGGAAATAAAGGATTTAAAGAAGTACTTCACAGTTAAGAAATCCGGATTCAACAAGAACCAGATGGTAAAGGCTGTTGATGGTGTCAGCATGGACATCTTCAGGGGCGAGACTCTGGGACTTGTAGGCGAGTCCGGCTGCGGAAAGACCACGCTGGGTCGTACAATAATCAGACTTTACGAGCCTACGTCAGGTTCCATAATTTACGATGGAAAACCGATCTACGATTCAGAGAAGAAGATCGCAGAGAAGATGCTCCCGTACAGACGCAAGATGCAAATCATCTTCCAGGATCCGTCAGCATCTCTCGATCCTCGTATGACAGTCGGAGAGATCGTAGGTGAAGCGCTTGACATCCATAAGCTGTATACCGGAAAGGGAGAAAGAGAAGCGAGGATCAACCAGCTTCTTGAAGAGGTAGGACTCAATACAGAGCATTCCAACCGTTTCCCTCATGAGTTCTCGGGCGGACAGCAGCAGAGGATAGGAATTGCGAGAGCTCTGGCTGTAGAGCCTGAGTTCATCGTATGCGATGAGCCGATCTCGGCTCTTGACGTATCGATTCAGTCGCAGGTCGTAAATATGCTTGAGGACCTTCAGGCCGAGCTGGGACTGACATATCTCTTTATCGCTCATGATATTTCGGTAGTACGTCATATTTCAAACCGTATCGGCGTAATGTACCTCGGCAATCTGGTAGAACTTGCTGAATCATATGAGCTTTACAGAAACCCTATTCATCCGTATACTAAAACATTGATGAGCGCTGTGCCTATCCCTGACCCTAAAGTCACGCGTGCGAGGGAAAGGATGATACTCGAGGGAGATATCCCGAGTCCTATCAACCCGCCTTCGGGATGCAAGTTCCACACAAGATGCCCGTATGCTACGGAGCGTTGCAGTCAGGAAGTTCCTGTATTCAGGGATCACGGCGGCGGTCATTACGCGGCATGTCATCTGCTTGAAAAGTAGAGACACTTTAATGAGTTATTAAATGTAACACAAAGTTACTTTAATAAAATACAGTACTGTATAAGTTATTGAAGGAGGAAAATTTTTATGAAGAAATTTCTAACTCTGATCCTCTGTCTTGCTATGGTGTTTGCATTCACAGCATGCGGAGGCGGCGGGAGCAGTGACGGCGGCGAGGATTTTGTTGTAACAGCATGTATCGCCTCCGAGCCTGAGACCATCGACCCGAGTCTCATCAGTTCCGTTGACGGTTCCACATATGTAAACCATATGTTCGAGAACCTCATGAAGTACGTTCCTACAGACGAGAAGGCTGACGAGAGCGGAAACATGATGATGACCAAGGTTGACAAAGGCCAGGCCGCAGACTATCAGGTATCTGATGACGGACTCGTTTATACGTTCAAGATCAGAGAAGATGCAAAGTGGTCTGACGGTGAGCCTGTAAAGGCTCAGGATTGGGTATATTCATGGCAGAGACTGGTTGATCCTAACACAGCATCTGACTATGGATACTTCCTCGATGACATCGTTGTGAACGCTTCTGAGATCCAGGCAGGAGAGAAGGACCCTAGCGAGCTCGGAATCAAGGCTGTTGATGATTCGACACTCGAGGTCACACTCTGCCAGGATACTCCGTACTTCCTCGAGCTCTGCGCATTTGCTTCGCTCATGCCGCTGAGACAGGATGTTGTTGAAAGCGGTGACGACTGGGCAACACCTGAGAAGATCGTTTGCAACGGACCTTACAAGCTCTCAGAGTGGACTCACGATTCCGTGATCAAGATGGTTCCGAACGATCAGTACTATGATGCAGCTAACCTCGGACCAAGCGAGATCGACTGGTACCTGTCCGCTGACGAGACAGCTATCCTTTCCGCTTATCAGTCAGGCGAGTGGGCATTCATCGAGTCATTCCCGACAGACATGATTTCATCCCTGCAGGATTCCGGTGACTGCTTCATCGACCCATACGTAGGTACATACTTCCTCTACCTCAACTGCGATAAGATCAAGGATTGGAGAGTCAGAGCAGCTATGGTACTCAGCGTAGACAGAGACAACATCGTAGAGAACGTAACTCAGGGCGGACAGACTCCTGCTACAGGATTCGTAGCTTCCGGAATCCTTGATTCCACAGGCGCAGATTTCGCTTACGGTTCATCTGAACTCGGTGCTATCTATTCATGGCTCTCGAAAGAGTATCCGGATGCTGACCTCACAACATACGAGGGCAAGTGCGAGCTTGCTAAGAAGCTCTATGATGAGGCTGTTGCTGACGGTGCATGGGATCCAAGCACAACGATCGTTTACAACTTCAACACAGATGATGCACACAAGGCTATCGCAGAAGCATGCGGACAGGACTGGAGCAACGTTCTCGGAATCAACATCACACTGGAGAACCAGGAGTGGAACACTTACACCAACGGACTCGGAGAGCATAAGTTCGGCGTTGCACGTCTCGGCTGGATCGCAGACTACAATGACCCTATCACTTATCTCGATCTGATGGTAACAGGAAACTCCTACAACTATGGTCTGTACAGCGATCCTGACTTCGATGCTGCTATCAAGAAAGCAAAGGCAACTGCTGCAGGTCCGGAGCGTGATAAGGCTCTCTATGAGGCAGAAGAGGCTCTCTTCGGCGAAGGCGGATTCCCTGTACTCCCTGTTTACTACTACACCAACATGTACTGCAACAAGACAATTAAGAACATCGGATACACTCCAATGGGATACTTCTTCTTCCAGTACGCACAGCCTGCAGCATAGTCTGAGAGCAATCCCAGACTTATCTGAGGCACATGGTGCAATAGGAATAGCAAAACAAGACCGGGCTTGTCCCGGTCTTTTGCTTTGTCTACAAAACATGTTCTTATTCGCAAAATCTTAGACGTAGCAGAGCTTCTTTTATGTTACAATACCATTTGTACTTGCATTTAATGATTTTTTCAGAGAGGTAATAATGATAAAGTTCAGTGAAATACCGTATACAAGACCGGATATAGAAGAAGCAAAGAGGGATCTGCAGAGGCTTACGGAGGAGTTCAAAGCCGCTGCATCATATGATGAAGCAAGAGATGCATTTGTCCGCAAGGATGCTCTGGAGCGTCATCTTGAGTCAGTGTCGACTGTGGCTCAGATACGCCACTCGATAGATACCAGAGACGAGTTCTATGATCAGGAAGTCCTGTTCTGGAACAAGGCATTCCCTGAACTTCAGGAATACTTTCAGATCTGGACTGAAGCTCTTCTCACATCACCGTTTCGCAGCGAATTTGAAGCCGAGTTCGGAAATGTGGTGTTCCTTAACGCCGAGATCGAACTTAGGACATTTGCTCCTTCGATAATACCTCTTCTGCAGGAAGAGAACGATCTGACCATGGAGTATCAGAAGCTGCTTGCAAGTGCTAAGATACCTTTCCGCGGAAAAATCTATACTATAGCTCAGCTTGGGCCGTTCAAAAGCGATGCTGATGATGAGACAAGGCTTGCGGCATGGAAGGCTGAAGGCGGCTGGTATAAAGACAATCAGACAAAGCTGGATGAGATCTATGACAGACTTGTTGAACTCCGCCATGAGATGAGTCAGAAACTGGGACTCAGCGATTTCGTTGAGCTCGGTTATTACAGAATGACACGCAACTGCTACGACAGGAACGATGTAGACAGGTTCCGTGAAGCAGTGCGCAAATATATAGTGCCTGTAGCAGACAGCATCAGGAGAAGACAGGCTGATAGGCTGGGTATGCAGTATCCACTGAGCTTTGCCGACAATGCGCTCATGTTCCGCTCCGGAAACGCGAAGCCTGCCGGCGATGTAAACGATATTCTCGGAGCCGCTACCCGGTTTTATGATGCACTTTCGCCTGAGACCGGCGAATTCTGGAACACCATGATGGAAGGCGAACTGCTCGATCTTCTCTCAACAGAGGGAAAAGAAGGCGGCGGTTACTGCACGAGCATACATGATTATGAAGTCCCGTTTATTTTCGCAAACTTCAACGGAACAAGGGGTGATGTAGAGACAGTGACCCACGAAGCAGGTCATGCATTCGCCGACTGGATGAACAGAAGCCGCATACCTGTGGAGACCGTCTGGCCGAGCCTGGAAGGCTGCGAAGTCCACTCCATGAGCATGGAATTCTTCGCATGGAAAGCGGCAGAAGATTTCTTTGGACCTGATACAAGAAAATTCCTCTACAGCCATCTGGCTGAATCATTCATGTTCATCCCGTACGGTACCATGGTCGATCACTTCCAGCACAGTGTTTTTGAGCATCCTGAGATGACCCCTGCCGAACGCCATGCTGAGTGGAAGAGACTGCTGGGCATATACATGCCTTGGCTCAGGCTTGACGGAGAGATCCCGTTTTATTCGGAAGGAGAGGGGTGGCAGAGACAGCATCATATCTATGTAAGACCTTTCTATTACATCGATTACTGCCTGGCTCAGACTGTAGCTCTTGGATTCTGGGCGATGATACAGGACGATTACGACAATGCATGGAAGCATTATATGGACTACACTAAGATGGGTGGCTCGGAAGTATTCACCAAGCTTCTCGAGGATGCAGGACTGGCAAGTCCTTTCGATGAAGAAACTATCAAAGGGGTATGCGAAAAAGCAGATGAATATCTTTCTGCTTATGACCTTACCGGTATAAAATAAAAAAGCAGGTATCCATCCGGATACCTGTTTTAGTTTTTATTTGTTATATAAAATGTCCATGTCGACATCTCCGTCAATACCGGAGATCTTTCCTGTGCAGCTTGCCTGCCAGAGCATATGCGGACCTTCGTAATCCGTTTTTTCTGTATAATGGGCAAGCCATACAGGCCTTATATCCGTTTTTTCCCACACCTTTTCAAGATAGTTTTTGCTGCCATAGAGCATACAGCCATATCCGGCCTGTGAAAGCTCGTCGGCAAAAGCATCATAGAGCTTGTTTACCTCATGCAGACTTATACCATAATCCTGGAAGTCGTCAAAGTCTTCCCAGTCGAAAGCCACAGGAAAGTCAAGGTTTTCGCCTCCCAGAGTCTCAATGATCCAGTCTGCAGCCTGCCGTACTTGTTCTTCGGTAGTGTCGGTGGTGTACAGATACACGCCGGTCTTGAGGCCCGCGGCTTTTGCGCCCTGGAAATTACGGGTGAATGTCTTGTCGATTTTGATTTCTCCGTCACCGGTATATCCGATCCTTATAATGGCGAATTCACAGCCGGCTTCTTTTACTGCCCTGAAGTCGATCTCATCCTGCCATGCTGATACGTCTATACCGAATGACCGGTTATCACCTTTATGTGCAGAGACGAAATCAGCAAATTTTGTGCGTTCTGCCGTATCTTCATAAGAAGGGAGCTCATCGGTGACCTCTACTTCGAGATCCCATTCTGTAGTATTGCCCGAAGAGTCGGTAACCTTTACATGAAGAGGGTAATTTCCGTTTTTTTCCATGTTGACATCGCCGTCAACGGTCAGGAGCGGAGTAGGGTCTGCGTTGTCACCGTACGCGATCAGATCATTGATATTGAATTCCGAACCGCGTTCAAGAACTGCATCGTCCCAGCTCCATATCTTAAGAGGAGGGATGCTGTCTGCGACAGTATAATTCATCCTGAATTCTTTGGTAGGATTTAAGATGCCCCCGAATAACGGTTTTGTAGCTGTATAGACTGTCTCTCTGCTGCCGACTGATTCTGTATCAAGATATTCAGATTCGGCATATACTTCACCGCTGGATTCTTTAACATAGTTCATGGAAGGACAGCTTTCGCCGAACTCCAGAACGGGCGAATCCTCAGTGAAATTGACTGAAAGCGAATCATAGGCGGTTTTATAGAAGTATGCGGTAGAACCCGCTATTGCAGCTGCGAGTATTAATATAAGAATAAGCAGACCTTTCAGTGGCGCGCGTTTTTTCTTTTTTATGACTACAGGTTCATCTTTGTATCTGTCGCTTCTCATTGAGCTCCCTCCGGCAGTCTTGTGATATGACCAATATGGATAATATCGTAGTATTATGAAGCCGCAAAGTCAAATATATTATGGTACAATACGGCTATGATTAAAGACGAACTTATTACAGCAAGAATAGAAGATAAGATATCGCAGTGCCGTGATGGCTATTATGTTACTTCCACCGGACTTCTCGATACACACGAGCAGGCTCTTGCCATTGCAGCATCAAGGCATGCAGCGGGAGTCAGAACGATCATGTATGGAGGGTACGATGAAGCAGAGCGCAGGATGCTTGTCTGTGTTCCCAGAGATCTTCCGATTGATGATAAAGAGGCGGTGGAAGGGCTTCTCAGAGTTCTCAGAGTCAGGCTTCCCGCTATATCACGTGAGCTAAGCCATCGAGACTATCTGGGATCTTTGCTCGGCCTGGGCATCGAAAGAAGGCTTACAGGGGACATACTGGTAAGACCGGATGGCGCAGATATTTTTATTGTTCCGGGCATTGAAGAATTTCTCCTGAAAGAACTGCATCGCGTAGGCTCAGTCGAGGTAAAGACGGAAGCAGTCCCTGTAGGGGAGGTAATAATCCCCGAGGCTCGGATAGAATTCATTAAAGACAGCGTCAGCTCGGTTCGGCTCGACAGCATTGTTTCATCTGCCTTCAGGATATCCAGAGGCAAGGCTGCCGAAGCAGTCCGCAGAGGGCTGGTATCTGTGGATCACGCTGAATGTGTAAAACCCGATGCTGCAGTCCGCGAAGGATCATCTATCGTGCTCAAAGGTAAAGGGAAAGCTGTTCTTGAAGAGACAGGAGGGGAGTCAAGAAAAGGCCGCATACGCATAGTCATAAAACGATATATATGACAAAATAAAGAAATAAAACATCCCGCAGAATCATTTGCTCTGCGGGATGCTGTTTTTTTAATCGCTCAGTTTATCAGTTAGCAGTTACCTTACCGCCGTTATTGCTTGAGATCCAGCCGATCCATGTCTTACCAGGGTTGAGGTTCTGCAATACGTAGGAGTTTGCAAGAATCTCTTCCTCAGTCATTTCTTCACCTTCTTCCACTTCCGGTGATACTATAGCATACTTGTTGTAAACAGGCCATTCTGCATTCTCGTCTGCCTTGACGGTTTCCTTGGCGGCAGCCAGATTCTCATCATTAGCTGCCTGTGCTGTTGCTGCATCAGTTGAAGGATCAATAAGCTCGAGCTTGCCGTCAACTACCTGCCACTTGATGTCTTTCACTGTTCCCTTACTGAAGAGCTTGCCGTCGCCTGATTTGAGCTTGTAGTCACAATAGGTTACACTTCCGGCACTTCCCGGACCCTGATATCCTTCCTTTGTGATGTATTCGGTCTCATCAGAAAGTATAAGCAGGTTCTCTCTGGCGAGGTCGTTTTCGAAATTGCTGGTGTGATACATGCCGTCCTCTTCACTATAAGTCCAGTAAGTATCCTCGAATGCTCTTTCAGAGAATTTGACTCCTACATTTGTAGCCGCAGTTTCACTTACAGGCTCGGTGACCCTGTTGAAGCAGAGCTTTGTGTATTCTTTAGGCTCAGTTCTGAAACCCTCATTTTTGATGGTTGCAGGCACCTTTTCTCCATAGATTATACCGCGGTGTTCAACATTGACAGCCCTTGAAGTATCTCTGCCGTACATGCCTTCCTGATCGTCAAGATACATCTGATCGATATGGTCGACCTTGTCACGCTTGAATACAGTTTTGGCTCCTACATAATCTCCCTTTGAATGGCTCATACCCCAGTGAATGAAGATCGAGTCAAAGAGCTCGGAGAATTTTACGAAAGGCGGACGTGCGCTTCTTGTAGGACCGATGATCTCAGGAAGTTTTTCGTAGTCAGCATATAACCAGAGGGTTCTGGTGATACCGCCTTCGACCTCACCTTGCAGAATGATGTCAGGGGAGTAGTTCTCATCATCCATTCCCCACTGAGGCCTTGCATCCGGAGCATTCTCAACTACGAATGCTGCCACACGTCTTCCGGCGGCGGCCTCATCATAACCCTCCTCAGCTGTGGCACCTGTCAGAGAATTGCTTGCCGGCGGCGCCGGTTCCTCCGGTTCTGCCGGACTGTTGCAAGCTGAAAGGAGAGCAGTACCGATCATTGTGATGCAGAGCAGCATCACGAGTAATATCTTGCTTCTTTCTTTTTTCATATAATTACCTCCTGACACTTTGTCAGTATATATTCTCGTACACAGTAATCTTACATTATGCATAATTTATTAGTCCTGCATCTTAACACAAATTCATAGAATGTGTTATAGTATGAGGCGGTACAAAAGGGGACTGGGATTAGATTTTCAGGGGGGTATACAGAAAATGAAAAGAATACTTACAGTACAGGACATTTCATGCCTCGGCAAGTGCTCAATTACTATAGCTCTTCCGGTCATTTCAGCGCTTGGTGTTGAATGCGTAATTCTGCCTACTGCGGTTCTGTCAAACCACACTCTTTTCAAGAGCTTCACAGTAAAGGATCTGGCAGATCAGATCGTACCTATATGCGAGAAGTGGCAGGATGAAAGTGTAGAATTTGATGCGATATACACAGGTTATCTTGGTACCATCGAGCAGATCGATATGATGAAGGACCTTTTCAAAAAGTTTGGCAGCGGAGAGGATAAACTCATCTTTGTTGATCCTGTAATGGCAGACAATGGAAAGCTTTATCCGGCTTTCGACATGGCATATGCCCGCAAAAACACAGAGCTCTGCTCATGTGCGGATATGATCGTTCCTAACATCACAGAAGCCTGCATCATGACCGGAACTGAGTACCGTGAGAAGCATGACGAAGAATACATAAAAGAATTGCTTTCAAAAGTCGTTAACCTTGGTGCACGCATCAGCGTCCTCACCGGAGTATCTCTCAGTGAAGGAAAAACAGGAATCATGGGATACGATAAAAAGAAGGACGAGTTTTACGTTTATCAGAACGATAAGGTAGGCGCAATGTTCCACGGTACAGGAGACCTCTTCTCCAGCACTGTTATCGGAGAGATCATGCATGGCAAAGACTGGAAAGATGCAATGAGGATTGCTGCTGATTATACTGCACATACTATTAAAGTGACCATGAACGACCCAAAGAAGCCTTGGTATGGTGTAAACTTCGAGGAAACTATCCCTGATCTGATCACAATGGACTGATCTGAGTCACAGGGGAAAGCGGATTTTATAATATGTGTTGAAGAATCAAATCACCCATATTATAATTAATCCGTTGTGGGGCGTTAGCTCAGCTGGGAGAGCGCAAGGTTCGCAATCTTGAGGCCAGGGGTTCGATCCCCCTACGCTCCACCATGATCGGTGCTTGAGCCATACACAAACCGTTGGGAAGCCAACGGTTTTTCAAGTTGTCAGATGTCAAAGGCCTTTTAGCTTTTGGGATATGCAGGAATTTGCTGTAATTCATATAAGGACAACGCTTATAACCATTCGAAAATATGACGCACTGTTTTCATTCAGTCGAGTGACGAATTCAGTGGATTGCGTATATAGATCTCTAAAAACGCTCAGTATGCGCAATCAAAGGAAAAGTTGCGCATAGGTGCATAAAGAACCGGCCTCTATGCGCAATGAAAAATTATGATGCCCGTGATCCCACCAAAAAGTGGAGGGATCACTGGGAACTTTATGAGAAAATGGCTTAAAACAAGATGACGATCGTCAAAATGTAATGATTTCAATTATAGGCTGAGCCAGATACAGTGACAATTGCGCAAATCACGTCCGAAAAAGATGGGTGGTGCGCAATGATAAAGCCGACTGCGCATGAGCTTTAAAATGAGGGGGGAGTATGCGCAATAACGTTTTGAACAGTAGTTATCATTGAGAGGGATATGCGGCTATCTCTTGTAAACCTTAATGGTAAACTGATAGGCGATATTGGAGATAAGGAACTATTTTTAAAAAGAACGCCAACATCAGACAGATTCCTTGCATATTCAGAACTGCGTTATCCTTATGAGGGTTCATAGACGCTTATGCACGTAATCGACAGATTTGAGGATACGGATCTGATTTCAGAGTTACTTGAGGGAATGTATGCAGAACTGCCCGAAAAGAAACCCAAGAAAGCTAAATGAGAATGAAAAATCTTGCTAATGCTGTGTCAAGTAGTTTTTTGAATGGCAAGCAGTAAATAGGCGCAACCAAATATATCCCCGCAGTTGCGGATTTTTCAGAAAAGTATAATAATGAGTCAGGATCTATCGATACA
>CADCHO010000030.1 GCA_902801255.1 uncultured Eubacteriales bacterium
GTTATCCATGCAGGCACCGCACTTGATGCACTTAGCCGAGTCAATAACGTGTGGCTGCTTGACAGCGCCTGAAATAGCGCCGACCGGGCAGTTGCGGGCACACTTTGTGCAGCCCTTGCACTTCTCTGGATCGATCACGTAGTTGAGCAGTGCCTTGCAGACGCCTGCAGGACATCTCTTGTCGATGATATGTGCTTCATACTCATCTCTGAAATGCTCGATTGTCGAGAGAATTGGGTTAGGAGCTGTCTGTCCAAGTCCGCAGAGTGCGTTAGCCTGGATGTAGTGAGCCAGCTCATCGAGTTTATCGAGGTCTTCGATCTCGCCTCTGCCTGCTGAGATCTTCTCGAGGATCTCGAGCATGCGCTTTGTACCGATACGGCATGGTGTGCACTTTCCGCAGGACTCACTTACTGTGAATCCGAGGTAGAACTTAGCGATATCTACCATGCAGTTGTCCTCGTCGAGTACGATCATTCCGCCGGATCCCATCATGGAACCGATAGCCTTGAGTGACTCGTAGTCGATAGGAACATCGTATGACTTAGCAGGGATGCATCCGCCGGAAGGTCCGCCTGTCTGAGCAGCCTTGAACTTCTTTCCGTTAGGAACTCCGCCGCCGATCTCTTCTACTACCTGTCTCAGTGTAGCTCCCATAGGAACTTCTACGAGACCTGTGTTGTTTACCTTGCCGCCGAGAGCGAATACTTTTGTTCCCTTCGATGTCTCTGTGCCGTACTGGTTGAACCAGCTTGCACCGTTGAGGATGATCTGAGGAATATTTGCATAAGTCTCAACGTTGTTGAGTACTGTAGGTCTTGCAAACAGACCCTTTACTGCAGGGAATGGCGGACGAGGACGAGGCTCACCTCTGTTGCCCTCGATCGAGGTCATCAGAGCTGTTTCTTCGCCGCATACGAACGCTCCTGCACCGAGTCTGAGGTCTACATCGAAGTCGAATCCCGATCCGAAGATGTTCTTGCCGAGCACGCCATAGTCTCTGGCCTGGTCGAGAGCGATCTTCAGTCTGTCAACAGCGATAGGATACTCAGCTCTTACATAGATGTAGCCCTGGTTAGCGCCGATAGCATAGCCGGCAATAGCCATAGCTTCAAGAATTGAATGAGGGTCTCCCTCAAGGATGGATCTGTCCATGAATGCGCCCGGGTCGCCTTCGTCAGCGTTGCAGGCTACGAACTTCTGAACTTCTCCTCTGTTTGCAGATGCGAACATCCACTTTCTTCCTGTCGGGAATCCGCCGCCGCCACGGCCTCTGAGTCCCGAATCAACGACTTCCTTGATAACATCATCAGGAGTCATCTCGAGCAGAGCCTTAGCGAGAGCCTGATAACCATCTCTTGCGATATATTCGTCGATATCTTCAGGATCGATCTTACCGCAGTTGCGAAGAGCCATTCTCAGCTGGTCTTTATAGAACGGCGAATCTACATAATGGATCTTCTCGCCGTTAGGGAGTTCCTCTACCATGAGATATTCATCTACCGGTGTTCCGCCGAGAATATGCTCATTGAAGATGCGCTCCACCATATCAGGCTTTACTTCCTGATAGAAAACGTTTCCAGGATGTACTACCATGATAGGGCCCTTAGCGCAGAGTCCCTGGCAGCCTGTCTGGATAACCTGGATCTCGTCCTTTTTGCCTGCAGCGTCGATCAGCTTATTGATTTCGTCAATTACCTCAACGCTGTGGTTTGACTGGCATCCGGTACCTCCGCAAACGAGGACGTAGGTCTTGACAGCTTCTTCTGCTGTGTCAGGATTGAATCTGATGTCGATCTGACCGCACTTTGCCGCCTTGATGTCTTTTATTTCTTGCAATGTTTTCATGACTTGCCCTCCATTATGCGTTATTCGTATTTCGCAAGGATGCCGCCGACTCTGTCAGGGGTCATCTTACCATATACATCTCCTGCAACGATCATAACAGGTGCCAGTCCGCATGCGCCTACGCAGCGGCAAACCTCGAGAGAGAACTTGCCGTCAGGGGTGCATTCGCCGTCGCCGATTCCAAGCTTGGCCTCGACTTCTTCGAGAACCTTGCCAGCGCCCTTTACATAGCAAGCCGTACCGAGACATACCGATACGATATACTTGCCCTTAGGCGACATCGAGAACTGCGCATAGAAAGTAGCTACACCGTAAATTTTTTCGATAGGAATACCTGTCTCATCGGAAATGATCTTCTGTACCTGGTAAGGAAGATATCCATAGATATTCTGTGCCTCCTGCATGATAGGCATCAGTGCTCCCTTCTGACCTTTGTACTTGGCGATCACTTCGAGCAGTTTGGCTTCCTGATCTTTAGTTCCCTTGAAAGGAACGCTCGATACTTTCATCTGCTAAAGCCTCCTTTATACTTATCTAATTCTTGAAATTTCAATGTATTCAGCTATTCCTCCATTCATAATTATTGTACCTTATTGTTATTATTCTGGCAATGTTTAACTTTGTTTATTAATTATTTTTCCTTTAGCGCTGTTAAATGCTTTATATTTATCCTTAAAACCGACTTAAAAGGCAAGCAGGAAATTGTTACCCTTGACAATTAATTAACGGAAACGTTAGTAATTGCATCAAATACTGCCCTCCCTGTCTGTTTTTTCAGTCTGTTACAGTTATGTTTTTTATTCCGAACGTAAACAATCTTGTTACATGCATATAATTATTTTTATGATTTACACGGCATTGCCGTATATTTTTCAGAAACGGAGAGTTAGTTAATGATCTACCCTGAATTTCCACAAGAAGGATCTTATGTAGGTATATGCGCGCCAAGCGCAGGTGTAGGATACAAGCTCGACCTTTTCGACATGTCTCTCGACATACTCGAACAGGCCGGACTTATACCGATTGAAACGGAAAGTGTAGCGAATGATGACTGCCCTTCCGCTCCTGCTGATGTACGCGGAAATGAATTCAATGAGCTGTTCGCTGATGATGATATAGAGATGGTACTGTGTGCCTCAGGCGGAGACTATACAGTTGAGATGCTACCTTATATAGACTGGGACCTCGTGGAAAATAATCCGAAATGGTTTGCAGGCTATTCGGATCCGACTGCGATACAGATGCTGCTCACTACTGTTTTTGATATAGCAACCATCTACGGCGTTAATGCAGGAGCCTGGGACTGGAGACCTCTGCACGAGTTCCACTTCAATGCCCTTTCAGTCCTTTTCGGTGACATGCCTGTACAGCATTCATATGAAATGTACAATTCAACAGGCTTCAACGAAGAGACCGAAGAGTATGAAATGGACGCTCCTGTAGAATGGCTGCTTTTCAGGGGGGATCCTGAAGGCCATGAGTTATACGAAGAAGATGAGCTGGATGTTACAGGCAGGCTGATAGGCGGATGCATAGACGTAATAGACGAATGTATTGGGACTCCGTATATCGATCTGAACGGCTTTGCAGAAAGATATAAGAGTGACGGACTTATCTGGTTCTTCGATAATTTCGAACTCACCCCTATGGGGCTCATGTATTCCATGAACAGGCTGAAGCAAATGGGACTGTTTGATTATGCAAAAGCCGTGATCATAGGACGCACATGCTTCACGGGAGATGCAAGCGACGAAGACTATCTGGAGCAGCTCGAGAGAGTTTTCGGCGATCTCGATGTACCTCTGATCTGGAACGCAGATATAGGGCATACGAAGCCATCATTTACTTTAGTTAACGGATCAATGGGACATCTTGAATTCGAAAACGGATATGCTGAGCTGCGCATGGAATTAAAATAAAAAGTGCGCTTCCGGTACATCATTCCGGAAGCGCTTTTTAATTGTCTGTTCTTATAATTCTGCAGTTTCGCGTGCCAGCCAGTCTGCTGTCTCATCGTCAAGGAGCGGTGTAAGTGTTTCTCTAACCCATTTATGGTATTCATTTACATATCTGAGCTGTTCATCAGTAAGAAGCTCCTTTTTTATTGCTTCTCTTTCGTAAGGTACGCAGGTCAGAGGCTCATTTACAATATACCCTTCTGCGTCATCTTTAAACGAAACAAGGTTTTCTATTCTTATGCCAAATTTACCTTCGATATACACCCCCGGTTCATTTGACATTATCATGCCGGCCTTGACCGGATATGACGGCTTACCCTTCTTTATTCCGTTAGGACCTTCATGAACGCTGAGTACATGGCCTACTCCGTGAGAAAGCCCGTGGTTGAAGTCCAATCCGGCCGGTTCAAGCTCTGCTCTTGCTGCCTTGTCTATTTCAACACTGTCCATTTCAGGAGCAAGTCTGAACATTGCCATGGCAAGGTGAGATTTTAGAACGTAAGTATAATCATCCCGCATCTCTTCAGTCAGCGGGCCAACGGCTATGGTCCTTGTGATATCTGTCGTTCCGCACATGTACTGGCCTCCGGAGTCCACAAGCAGAAAGCCCTCAGGCTTTACAGCTGCATCGGATTCAGGTGTCGGCGAGTAATGTATGATAGCACCGTTAGGACCGTATCCGGATATTGTCTCAAATGAAAGGTCAAAGCACTCCTCGCTGCTCAGCCTCAGTTCTTTAAGCTTTTCCGCGACAGATATCTCCGTTTTCGGCAATGTAAGGGATGTCTCCTTCAGCCACTTGATGAGCTTAGTGACTGCAACTCCGTCGAGCACGTGAGCATGCTTCATTCCCTCTGTTTCAGCCTCATTTTTTATGATCTTCATGAGAGCTGCAGGAGTAAGAGCCTCATGGATGCCTACCCCTTCAGGTATGGAATTATACAGAGCGCAGTTGCATGTAGCCGGATCAAGCCACAGTGTGCTGTCTGAAGGAAGTCCTGCAATATCTTTATATATATCCTCGTATGCTTTGACTTCAATGAACGGGAGACTGTCCGGAAGCCCGTCCTCCAGAGTTCCGTCCATAACATACAGAGCAACTTTGTCCTGTGTCAGAAGTATGAATGAAAAGAATACCGGCGTATACAGTACATCTTCGGCGCGCAGATTGAGCAGCCACGCGGATTCCATAAGATCCGTAATAAGAAGATGATCCGCTCCGGCTTCCTTCATCTCTGCTCTGACCGAATCAATCTTGTCTTTTGCGTCTCTGCCGGCATAACTGACCGGAAGCTCCCACACCTTGCTTGGTACGATCTCCGGTCTGTCCTGCCACACTTCGCCTCCGAGATCCTTATCAAGCCTGAAGATGACATTTTTGTCGGATCCCCTGAGTCTTTCAGCAAGCGCCTTTCCGAACTTCGATGAAACTACTCTTCCGTCAAAGCCGATCACATAATCACTGTCAGCGGAATCAACAAGCCCCTGAATGAATTCATCAACCGCCGGCACGCCTTCTTCCCCCATTTTCATGAGTTCTATGCCGCTGCCATCCAGCTGTCTAGATGCCTGCAGAAAATATCTGCCATCCGTCCAGAGCCATGCTCCGTCTGCAGTAACCAGGAGTTCTCCCGCCGATCCCGTAAATCCGCTGAGGAATGCCCGTGTCCTGAAGTGTGCATTCACGTATTCTGATCCGTGAAAATCTCCTGAAGGCACGAAGTAGGCGTCAATGCCCTCTTCTGCCATAAGTTTTCTTAACCCGACGATCTCTTTCTTCATTTCAAATTCTTCCTTTATCTGTTTTATCAGCGTATTGCTGTGCAGCCCTGCAGAAATGAACATCTGCACGCTTTACCTTTGCGCCACGCCTAGATATTCTACATCTGTTTGATTTACTTCTCAACATTCACTTCAGTTCTAAAAAAACATATTTTGAAGTATTTTTCACGTTACATACAGCTGTTTTTAATGTAAACTTAAAAATGGAAAGAATTGCAGCAGGGATCATCGTATCCCCGCATAATCGCTCTTAAGAGGAGGAAATAAAAATGGCTGAATGGAAAAATCTTGATACTCTCAAAGCGTACAAAGCTCTGATGGAATCAGATCACAGGGTGGATATCAAAAAAGCTCTTGCAGGCGATGCCGGCGCTGAGCGTGTAAAGAACTATTCTGTGCCGATGGCATGCGGAATGACATATAACTACGCTGCAAAACAGGTAGATGAAGAAGTTCTCGGTATGCTCAAGGCTCTCGCTGAGGAATCAGATCTTGAGGGCAAGTTTAAAGAGCTCTATAACGGAGCAATGATCAACACAGGTGAAAAGAGACTTGTTCTCCATCACCTCACCCGCGGTCAGCTCGGTGATGCTGTAGTAAAAGATGGTATCGACAAGAGAGTATTCTACACAGGTGTACAGAAGGATATCGCTGATTTTGCAGCAAAAGTGCATGCAGGCGAGATCTGCAATGCAGACGGTGAGAAATTTACAACTGTTGTCCAGATAGGAATAGGAGGCAGTGACCTCGGTCCTCGCGCGCTGTTTATTGCACTTGAGAACTGGGCACGAGCCAATGGCAAACTGCTGATGGACGCTAAGTTTATAAGTAATGTCGACCCGGATGATGCTGTAAGCGTTCTTAAGTCCATAGATGTCGCACACTCACTTTTCATTCTGGTATCAAAGTCAGGAACTACTCTTGAGACTCTTACCAACGAGGCATTCGTAAAGAACGCGCTTGTTTCTGCGGGACTTGATCCATCAAAGCATATGGTCGCAGTAACCAGTGAGACATCACCTCTCGCTAAGAGCAGCGATTATCTTGCAGCATTCTTTATGGATGATTATATCGGCGGAAGATATTCTTCGACTTCTGCTGTCGGCGGAGCAGTCCTTTCTCTCGCCCTGGGTTCTGATGTATTCGATGCTATTCTCAAGGGAGCTGCAGAAGCTGATAAGCTGGCTGCCCAGGCTGATCCTATGGCAAATGCTGCCATGCTTGATGCACTGATCGGCGTATACGAGAGAAACGTTCTTGGATATGAAAGCACTGCTGTGCTTCCTTACGCACAGGCCCTTGCAAGATTCCCTGCACACCTTCAGCAGGCTGATATGGAATCCAACGGAAAGTCTGTCAACCGCTTCGGAGAGCCGATAGATTACGTTACAGGCCCGGTGATCTTCGGCGAGCCTGGAACAAACGGTCAGCATTCCTTCTATCAGCTGCTGCATCAGGGTAAAACGATCGTGCCGCTGCAGTTCATTGCCTTCAAAGAGAATCAGACCGGAACAGACGTGGTTATTCAGGGCAGTACCAGCCAGAAAAAACTCGAGGCAAATGTTGCTGCTCAGATAGTCGCATTTGCCTGCGGTAAAGATGATGAAAATCTGAACAAGAACTTCGATGGAGGCAGACCTTCAAGCATAATCGTTGGCGACATGCTTACACCTGAGACGCTTGGTGCACTTCTTTCACACTTCGAGAACAAGATCATGTTCCAGGGCTTCCTGTGGAACGTCAACAGTTTCGATCAGGAAGGCGTTCAGCTTGGAAAAGTGCTGGCTAAGAAAGTACTGGCTCATGAAACAGAAGGCGCTCTTGCAGAGTACTCAAAGCTGCTTGATATCTAGGCAGTGCAGTATTGGTTCGGAAAAGCGCGGTAATTATACACACTTTAAAACCTCCGGTATCCCGGAGGTTTTCCTATGCGCAAATCGTTATTATATATTGCTGAATCTGTATATGGTGGATGATGTGAACGTCTCGCCTTTTCTTAGTATGCAGCCCTCGCGTATATCAGGATCGATGCTGTTAATGGCGTTTGGTCTGAACTGCGTTTCAAGACAGACTGCGGCTCGTCTTCCATAGACTGCACCTTCCTTACCGGGCTCGTCCTTAAGGCCATTGGCCGTATAAACCTGCATGTCCGGCATATCGGTCAGGACAGTCATGCAGATACCGCTGTCTTCCGAATACAGTATGCCGGCCTCCTTTATAGTTCTCTCGCGCGATTCACGTGCTGAATCTCCAACTACGAAGTTGTGATCATAGCCGCCGCCGTATGCTATCTGCTCATTATTTGCATTTATATCCCTTCCGAGCATCTTATCTTCACGGAAGTCAAAAGGTGTATCGGCGACCGGTTCAGGCTCAGCCAGAGGAATAAGCCCTGCATCTACCGGAGTATAATATTCGGCGTTTATCCTTGCCATATGGCCTGTCACTGTGCCGCTGTTATGCCCGTTGAGATTGAAATAGCTGTGGTTTGTGAAGCTTACCGGAGTATCCGCATCGCATACTGCACTGTAGTCTATTCTCAGCTTGCCGTTGCCCGGAAGCGAATAAGTGACTTCTATATGCATATTCCCCGGAAAGCCCTGATCTCCGTCCGGACTGTCAAGGCAGAACGTTATCATGTTATCATGCATTCCTCTCATGCCTCGGGAAGGATCCTTATCGGCTATGCTTTCTGATGCATATGCAGCCATGATATCTCCGGATCTTACGCTGGTGAAGTCTATCTTGACCTCCCATAGCCTGTTTTTAAAGAAGTCCCTTCCGCCGTGCAGACAGTTCGCTCCGTTATTTGCAGTAAGCTCGTAGGTGCGACCATTCAGTTCAAATCCGGCTCCTGCAATACGGTTTGCGAAACGTCCGACTGAAGCTCCGATATGTCCGCTTCCGGTCTCATATCCCGAGGCATCGTCATGGCCGAGAACAACATCACGCAACTCTCCTTTTCTGTCAGGCACGGCAAGACTTACCAGCGCTGCACCGTAATCAGTGACTGCAGCTCTCATGCCGTCGGGTGACTCAAGAATGTATAATCCTGCTGATCTGCCGTCTCCCAGCTTACCGAATCTTATGGATTTCATCTGCTTATCCTTTCAAGTCTTTCTTCTTCCTTCTGTTTCTTCGGAAGGAAGAGCGGTACGTACTCTATCAGCACTCGCGAAGTCTGAAGACCGAACCATCTGACAGGACTTCCCGCAAGTCTCCTGATCAAATACTTATTATGTATGAGGAAGTTATCAATTGGGGAAAGATCCCCCTCACCCGGCATCATCTTGCGGATCATACAGAACTTGAATGATCCAACTTCAGACGGTCCGTATATCGAGTGCTCGCGGAACTGTTTAGGCAGTTCACCTGTTTTCAGAAGGTCCTGTACTATCTGTCTGAGATATACGTTGACACTCTGCTTTACTTTAAATCCAAGTATGAGGTTGACACGGAAAATATAATCCGTTCCGAACGTTTCCACCTCATATTCTCTGTCGAACGGTTCATGTGTTGTGTTTATACTGATGAACCAGTACGCATCAGCTTTCTTCGGATCCCTGTCGAGGATCGAATAAAGGATGTCACGGTCGATTTCTTCAAAGTCGTCTCCCTTTGCAATGTAAACAAGATTATTGCTTATGTACGGGATATCAGGATCATTCTGAAGTCCTTTTATATTGCTGAGATAGTCACGCATAGGAAGCTTTACCTTCTGCATGCGCTCTATCTGTGTTCCCCTGTACCAGCTGATCATGATCAGAAGTATAACCAGGGAAATAATGATTGCGACGTATCCTCCGATAGAGAACTTGCCCAGGCTGGATACGAAGAATACTCCTTCAAGCGAAGCAAACGTGATCGCAAACAGGATCGCTCCGATAATGCGCCGATGCAGAACACCTATGTAGACCGTGAAAAGAACAGTCATCATGAGCATGCTTATTGTGATAGCAAGACCGTATGCGTTCTCCATGCGCGATCCGCTTCTGAAGTACAGGATAACTGCCGCACATAATATCCACAGTATGTTGTTCACCAAAGGTATATATATCTGACCGTGAGTATCCGACGGATACCTGACATTCAGATGAGGCATCAGGTCAAGTGCTGCAGCCTCGTGCACCAGAGTATAGCTTCCGCTGATGAGTGCCTGGCTGGCGATAATGGCTGCCATGGCGCTGAGAATAATGGCTACCGGTCGCATGCCCTGAGGCAGCATCATGTAAAACGGATTGAGATCATGTATTGCAGCCATTTCAGGA
This sequence comes from uncultured Eubacteriales bacterium, assembly GCA_902801255.1. Lineage (GTDB taxonomy): Bacteria > Bacillota > Clostridia > Peptostreptococcales > Anaerovoracaceae > Crickella. Next base: position 9,857 of record CADCHO010000030.1, read on the forward strand.
TTATTACGGTTCGCAAGTATCCAGACGCACTGTCCCATATAATTGAGTATCAGGCAGGCCTTTACAAACGGCCAGCTGCGCATGATGTTTTCTTTGCCCACATGACCCATATCAGTATAAAGTGCTTCAGCTCCTGTCGTACAGAGGAATACACTTCCGAGTATCATGAGTCCGGCTTTATTGCCAGGGCTGAAAAGCACCTTTACAGCATATATAGGGTTAAGCGCTCTGATAATCGTAAGGTCTCCAAGTGAAAGCCATATACCAGTCAGGCCAAGATACAGAAACCAGGTCAGCATCACAGGCCCGAACATTTTACCGATCGAGCTCGTGCCGCTTCGCTGGATCATGAAAAGAACACTTACAATGGTGAGCGTGATAACTATAACTACAAACTGTCCTTCCCCCAGGAGTCTGTTCATGAACGGTATGCTTCGCAGACCTTCTACAGCTGTAGTAACAGTAACAGCCGGAGTAAGCACTCCATCTGCGAGCATGGTGCAGCCGCCGATCATAGTAGGGATAATGAGCCATTTTCCATAATCCCTGACCAGTGTATACAGTGCGAAAATACCTCCTTCACCGTGATTGTCTGCTTTCAGGGCGATGAGTACATGTTTGACAGTAGTGAGCAGAGTAATTGTCCAGATGACGAGTGACAGAGATCCGACAATGAAATCCGGATCGACATGCTGTATGCCACCGTTACCCTCCACGATCGACTTCATTACGTACATCGGAGATGTTCCGATGTCGCCGTACACGATACCGATCGCAACAAGGATCATTCCCATACTGAATTTGCTATTCTTCTTCTCTTCTATTGGATCCTCTAATTGTTTTCTCATAGTCTTAACCTGTAATCAAAATGTTTTGTATTAGTTGATTGTAGCACAGTATTGATTTAGCTGGTCTATTTTTTGTCTTTTGTCTTATATGTGACAAACAGTTTTTGGTATTTAATAGCGTGATAATGTTCGCCGGTTATGGCGAGATGTCTCTTCTTATAAGTGAAAACCAGAGTTTTTCCGTAATAGAGCATATCCATTCCGCTGATGTCTTCAAAGCAGAATATGTCATCTCCTATTTCCAGTCTGTCCTTAAAACCCTTTAATTCACCCGAAGTTAAATCCACACGGCTGTGATCCGGAAGAACCTCATACAGCACCACATCGTTATCGCTAAAAACAGGTTTTTCACCTTCAAAGTCTTTTATATATCTGCTGGTTTCTTTTTCTGACCAGACGCCCCAGTCATATACGCTGTCAAATCTGAGGCTTTCACCCTTCAGGAATCCTTCCTGTGTGTAAATGCCGTGCTGCCCGCACTCAGTGCAGCAGAATCTGTCATCTTCAGTGACCATTGAATCAAAAGCTCCGCAGCATGAACATTTCACAAGATAATTCTCCAGACCTTCAGCAAGCCTCTTGCCCTTATATTTGTACATGTTGCGGCGCTGAGTCTCATACGCGTTCTCGTATATATCCCTGTTGATGCAGTCAGTGAGCTCATCCCTGCTCATGCTTTTAACTTCATCCGATGAATAGATATTGACTATATGCCCTTTCATAGGTCCGGTCCTGGTAGTATACGCCCATCTTGGGGCTACGAAGTAACCGCCTTCTATGTGATACGTTGCGAGTGCACAGCCTGCCATCTTTACCAGTTTGGCAATGCCGCTGTCAAGCCTGATCGTCTCTCCGTTGAAGGATCTGCTCCCTTCCGGAAATATCATGACATTGTGGCCCGCCTTGATCCTTCTTATGACCTCACGCATCGTATCTATGGAAGGTGCCCCTTTGTACGTAAAGATGGGATCCTGGGCCCACTTCATCTTAGGACCGGCTTTTGTCCTGAGAAGATGTTCACCGGCAACATAATACATGTGCTCAGAAAAAGCGCCTGCAACCATAAGCATATCAACTTCCGTGAGATGATTAGCCACTACTATGTACGGCTCGTCCTTTTTGCTTATTCTGTCCGTACTGAATCCATACTTGCGGAGAATGAGCGGAACCAGGCTTCCCACCGTCTTATATATTAATTTGTATCTGAATCTGATGCGGCTTTTATCCACGCATATAGTCCTCCGCATACTTTTTTATCATTTCACTGAGGCTTACCTTAGGCTCATACCCCAATTCTCTCCTCGCCTTTTCAATGCTGAATATCTGGCTGCGTCCCAGAGTGCATACGTTGATGCGCGTGAGAGGCGGAGCTTTATCATAAATTTTCAGCAGCTTCCAGACTGTTTCGAGCAGGCCTGCTGCTGCGTAAACCGGAATGAACGGCAGCCTTATATATCTTGCTTTTGTGCCAAGTGCAGTAAACATTTCTTCAGCAAGTTCAGTTACGAGCTTAGGCTCCCCGTTTGTAATATTGTATGCCTGTCCGAGAGCCTCATCTTTTTCCATACAAAGTCTGAGTGCGAGCGCAGCGTTTTCGGCACATACCAGATCTACCATCACCTTTCCTTTCTGAAAAAGCGGTATCCCTATCTGCCTGTTGACATTAATGAGTACAGGCAGCATGTTTTTGTCACCGATCCCGGTTATCCCCCGTGGTCTGATAATTGAGTAAGGGACTCTGTCCTGCCCTCTCACCAGCTTTTCTGCAATTAGTTTGCTCTCAATGTAGTAGTTGAGTCTGTTTTTTTCGTTCTGGTCCTCTTCCGTTATGTTTAGATTGTTCTTCAGTGCATGAGCGCTCGGTGACGAAGTGTGCACAAGACGCTTTATATTATGCTTAGCACAGGCTTCCAGCACATTCCGGGTGCCTTCAACGTTCGTCCTTATGTATTCACTTCGTCTGCCCCATCCCTTCAGCAGTGCACCGCAATGAATTACATAGTCCATGCCCTCACATGCACATTCTATCTCTTCAGGATTGCAGAAATCTCCTTTAAAGATCTCAATCCGGCTGTCATCATATTCTTCAGTGAGCTTCAGAAGCTTTTCGGCATCACGTCCGAATGCTCTTACATGATATCCGTTGTCTATCAGTTCTCTGACAGTGTGACTGCCCAAAAGGCCGTATGCTCCGGTTACAAGTACGTTTTCATTCATATCATTCTTTCTTGAATAGTTTTGTTATATATATGTAGCTATTATACCATACCACCGGGATTCCAGCTCCAACTGAAAGCACCCACACGCAAGTGTGGGTGCTTTTTAATCCATACACGTATCGCCTTACAGGAGGCTTACAGAAGCAATCAGTCCTGCAAATACAATGGATACCATCGATACCAGCTTGATCAGGATGTTGATGGAAGGGCCGGATGTATCCTTGAACGGGTCGCCTATGGTATCGCCGACAACAGCAGCCTTGTGGTTGTCGCTGCCCTTGCCGCCGAAGTGACCAGCCTCAATGTACTTCTTAGCATTATCCCAGGCACCGCCCGAGTTAGCCATGAAGATAGCCATTATGAATCCGGAGACTGTAGCTCCGCAAAGCATTCCGACTACTCCGAGTCCGCCGAGTATAAGACCTGTAACGATAGGAGCTGCGATACCTACGCATGCAGGAAGGATCATCTCCTTGAGGGAAGCCTTTGAGCAAAGGTCTACGCAGCGGGCGTAATCCGCAGTTGCTGTGCCTTCCATGAGTCCAGGGATCTCCTTGAACTGACGTCTAACCTCAAGCACTACGCTCTGGGCCGCTCTGTTAACAGCGCCCATCGTGAGTGATGAGAAGAGGAACGGCAGGCAAGCTCCGATAAAGAGTCCTACGAGGACCTTAGGGTCGAGCAGATTGAGCTGCAGATCCTGTCCATCCGGCATGTAAACGAGCAGCTTTTCTTTGAAGTTTGCGATAAGAGCAAGAGCTGTCATTCCTGCGGAACCGATAGCAAAGCCCTTTCCTGTTGCAGCTGTTGTGTTGCCGAGTGAGTCAAGAGCGTCTGTTCTCTCACGGACTTCAGGAGGAAGTCCTGCCATCTCAGCGATTCCTCCGGCATTGTCAGCTACAGGGCCATATGCGTCTGTTGCAAGCGTGATTCCGAGAGTTGAAAGCATTCCGACAGCTGCGAGTGAGATACCGTAGAGTCCGATGCTCGATGGTGCTACATCTACTGGGCACATGCCTGAGCAGTAGTAAGCAATGATGATAGCAGCTCCGACGATAAGAATCGGGAGTGTTGTGGACATCATTCCTGTTCCGAGTCCGCTGATGATGAGTGTCGCAGTACCTGTCTGTGAAGATTCGGCGATCTTCTGTGTTGGTTTATATGTATCCGAAGTATAGTATTCTGTGCAGAGTCCGATCAGCACTCCTGCGAGAAGTCCTGCTATGATAGCCAGATAGAGCCCGTAGAACTCGATTCCAAAGAGCCACCATACGAGAACGAATGAGAATACTGCAGTAGCTATAGCCGAGAAGTTGGTTCCGCGGCGCAGAGCAGCAAGCAGATTCTTCTGACTTGCGCCTTCTTTTGTCTGTACAAAGAACGAACCGATGACGGAGAAGACTACTCCGACAGCTGCCATCAGAAGAGGCAATGCTACCGATTTTACACCGAGTCCGCTTGCATAGAATGCGATGGCTCCGAGAGCGCATGTCGATACCATTGATCCTACATACGACTCATAGAGGTCAGCTCCCATACCGGCAACGTCACCGACGTTGTCTCCTACATTATCTGCGATAACAGCAGGGTTGCGTGGGTCATCCTCCGGAATACCGGCTTCTACCTTACCTACAAGGTCAGCTCCTACGTCAGCAGCCTTTGTGAAGATACCGCCGCCGACACGGGCGAACAGAGCCATTGAAGAAGCTCCCATTCCGAATGTGACCATCGCAGCAGTGATGTTCTCGAGTGTTTCATGGAATACGAGGTCGAGCAGCGCATACCAGAGTGAAATGTCGAGAAGACCGAGACCTACTACTGTGAATCCCATTACCGAGCCGGCTGAAAACGCAACTCTCAGCCCTTTATTAAGGCTCTGCTGAGCAGCGCAGGCTGTACGGTCGTTTGCTCTTGTAGCAATGCTCATTCCGATGTAACCGGAGAGACCAGAGAAAAAGCCTCCTGTAATGAACGCGAACGGTACATACCATGTCAGCTTGTGTGCGGCTGCCATTCCGCAGAGTACGCAGAACATGACGATGAAGAAGATTATTACCGTGCGATACTGGCGTTTCAGGAAAGCAGCCGCTCCTGTACGTACGAAGCGCGAGATCTCTTTCATCCTGTCTGTACCTTCATCTGAGTTCAGAACTTTCTTTGCCTGTAAATAGGCAAAGACCAGAGCACAGATAGAAGCAAACAGACTGATCCAATACAGATGTGATAACAGATAGTCTTGCATATTAATTGCCTCCTTATATAACTCCACAAAGCAATTGTTTGCTGTTCCATATCGTAACAGTTCTGAATTATACAAGCGGTCTGAAAACCAGACCCTTTGGAATGATTATATACTCAGGTAATCTTGTTCTCAATAAAAAACAATGTATTGCTTTGTTTTTCCTTGCATCTTCAGTATAGCAGATTGCTTGAAAAATACAACGAAGCGTGGCTTAAATCTTGTTTTTTTGACAATAATTTTAAAGCTTTTTTGTTTTCAAAAACAAACAAGCTACATTTATTTGCAACAGGATTCAATCTGATTGCCTTAGTGAATCAATAAAACACACCTGTAAAAAAACATTGCTCTGCAGGTGTGTTTTGTTTCCATATTATTCCGGTTTTATCCCGGAAGCTTTTACTAGCCTCTCTTCTCCTCGATTGCAGCCTGAGCAGCAGCCAGTCTTGCGATAGGCACTCTGAACGGCGAGCAGGATACATAGTTGAGGCCTACTTCATGGCAGAAGTGGATGGTTGCAGGTTCTCCGCCGTGCTCTCCGCAGATTCCGAGCTTGATGTTCGGTCTGGTCTTCTTTCCGCCTTCAACGGCGATCTTTACGAGCTTACCGATTCCGGACTGATCGAGTGACTGGAACGGATCAGTGTCAAAGATTCCCTTCTCAACATATTCCTTGATTATTGAGCCTGTATCGTCTCTGGAGAATCCGAAGCCCATCTGTGTCAAGTCATTTGTTCCGAATGAGAAGAACTCTGCTTCTTCGGCGATCTCATCAGCAGTCACTGCTGCTCTTGGGATTTCGATCATTGTACCTACCATGTACTTCATCTCTTCTCCGGACTCAGCGATCAGCTTATCAGCTGTTTCCACGATAGTCTTCTTAACAAACTTGAGCTCGTTTACATGACCAACCAGCGGTACCATGATCTCAGGAACTACATCTATGCCTTCCTCTTTACGTACTTCGAGAGCCGCTGTGATGATAGCCTCAGTCTGCATTTCTGCGATCTCAGGATATGTGACAGCCAGTCTGCATCCGCGGTGTCCCAGCATCGGGTTGAACTCGTGGAGCTCGAGAGTCTTGTTGACTACCTTCTCGTAAGGGATGTTGAACTGCTCGGAAAGCTGCTTTATGTCCTCATCGGTCTTTGGAAGGAACTCGTGCAGAGGCGGGTCAAGCAGTCTGATCGTTACAGGTCTGTCGCCCATTGCCTTGTAAATGCCCTTGAAGTCTTCCTTCTGATATGGCAGGAGTCCGGCGAGAGCTTCTCTCCTCTCATCTTCGTTCTCGGCGAGGATCATTCTTCTGATCTTAGGAATTCTCTCGTCATCGAAGAACATGTGCTCTGTACGGCAGAGTCCGATACCTTCAGCACCGAATGCTACAGCCTGAACAGCATCTCTTGGATTGTCAGCGTTTGTTCTTACCTTGAGTGTTCTTGCCTCATCAGCCCACTCCATGATCTGGCCGAAGTCTCCGGAGAGCTCAGGAGCAAGAGTCTTGATAGCTTCTGTGTAAACGTTTCCGTCTGTACCGTTAAGTGAGATGAAATCTCCTTCAGTGTAAACTTTTCCGCCTACTGTAAGAGTCTTTTTAGCCTCATCAACTGTGATTTCTTTGCAGCCGGATACGCAGCACTTGCCCATACCTCTTGCGACTACGGCAGCATGCGATGTCATTCCGCCGCGTGCTGTCAGGATACCTTCAGCAGCTACCATGCCTGCAAGGTCTTCAGGAGAGGTCTCTTCTCTTACGAGGATGACCTTCTTGCCCTCTGCAGCAAATGCAGCTGCGTCATCTGCCGAGAATACGATCTGTCCCGTAGCAGCGCCAGGCGATGCAGGAAGACCCTTAGTTACAGGAGTTGCCTTCTTGAGCTCATCAGCGTCAAATACAGGATGCAGAAGCTGATTGATCTGATCAGGCTCTACTCTCATAACAGCAGTATCCTTGTCGATCAGGCCTTCTTTTACGAGGTCTACGGCAACCTTAACGGCTGCAGCAGCTGTTCTCTTACCATTACGTGTCTGGAGCATGAAGAGCTTTCTGTCTTCAACGGTAAACTCCATGTCCTGCATGTCTTTGTAGTGGTTCTCGAGAGTATTTGCGATCTTCTCGAACTGAGCATATACCTCAGGGAAAGCATCTGCCATCTCTGAGATAGGCTGCGGTGTTCTGATACCGGCTACTACGTCCTCACCCTGAGCATTTACGAGGAACTCTCCAAAAAGCTTGTTCTCGCCGTTAGCAGGGTTACGTGTGAATGCTACACCTGTGCCGGAATCGTTTCCGCTGTTTCCGAATACCATGGACTGTACGTTTACAGCAGTTCCGAGGGAATCAGAGATGCCGTACATCTTTCTGTACAGTATGGCTCTGTCGTTGTTCCATGATCTGAATACAGCCTTGATAGCCTCAAGCAGCTGATCCTTAGGATCCTGCGGGAAATCTCTTCCGAGTTCTCTCTTAACTACTTCTTTGTAGCCTTCGATTACTTCCTTCAGGTCGTCTGTTGTAAGCTGGACGTCGAACTCAGCGCCGGCTTTCTTTTTCTGGTTTTCAAAAACTTCATCAAAGTTTGACTTCTTGATCTCGAGTACGACATCACCGAACATCTGCATGAATCTTCTGTAGCTGTCATAAGCAAATCTGTCATTACCTGTCTTCTTTGCAAGACCTTCAACAGCGATGTCATTGAGTCCGAGATTGAGGATGGTGTCCATCATGCCAGGCATCGAGATAGGTGCTCCGGATCTTACAGAAACGAGCAGCGGGTTTTCATTGTCACCGAACTTCTTGCCCATTACTTCCTCGAGCTCAGCGATATGATCCCAGACTTCATCGATAACTTCCTGAGCAAGGACTCCGCCATCCTCAGTGTACTTTCTGCACACATCTGTAGTGATAGTGAATCCGAAAGGTACCGGAAGTCCGATATTGGTCATCTCAGCAAGGTTAGCACCCTTGCCGCCGAGCAGAGCTCTCATATCCTTTGTACCTTCATTGAATGAATAAACATATTTAGCCATAGGCCCATTCTCCTTTATCATATTTATTTATTTGCTAATGCATAAATTATTGGTTTGCTAAAAGCGCAGTCTCTCTTCGATATAGTTTCTGACCTCGCTGACAGGCACTCTTACCTGCTCCATTGTGTCCCGGTCGCGGATCGTGACCGAACCGTCTTCAGCAGTATCAAAGTCGACGCAGATGCAGAACGGTGTACCGATCTCATCTTCTCTTCTGTAACGCTTGCCGATAGAACCTGCCGCGTCATACTCCACCATGAAGTACTTGCGGAGCTCTTCATATACCGGACGGGCAACATCTTCGAGCTTCTTTGAGAGTGGAAGTACGGCTGCCTTGTATGGTGCAAGAGCCGGATGCAGTCTGAGAACTGTACGTACATCCTCCTTACCTTTAGCATCTGTAAGGATCTCCTCATCATATGCATCCACCAGGTATGCAAGAACCAGTCTCTCGACTCCTACAGAAGGCTCGATGCAGTATGGTACGTATCTTTCGTTAGTCTCAGGGTCGAGATAGCTCATGTCTTCGCCCGAATGTGTCTGGTGCGCCATGAGGTCGTAGTCTGTACGCGATGCCACACCCCAGATCTCGCCCCAGCCGAACGGGAACAGATACTCGATGTCCGTAGTAGCGTTGCTGTAATGCGAGAGCTCCTCAGGAGTATGGTCTCTGAACCTTGTATACTCAGGCTTCAGACCCAGATTCTTGAGGAAGCTGAGGCAGTATTCCTTCCAGTAAGCGAACCAGTCGAGCTCAGTGCCCGGTTTGCAGAAGAATTCAAGTTCCATCTGCTCAAATTCTCTTACTCTGAAAATGAAGTTACCCGGTGTTATCTCGTTCCTGAAAGATTTGCCGACCTGCGCGATACCGAAAGGTATTTTTTTGCGGGCCGTTCTCTGAACGTTTTTGAAGTTTACAAAGATTCCCTGTGCCGTCTCCGGTCTCATGTAGATCTCGGACTTGGAATCCTCGGTTACTCCCTGGAAAGTCTTGAACATCAGGTTGAACTGTCTGATCCCTGTGAAGTCGCTCTTGCCGCAGTTAGGACATTTGATGGCCTTTTCTGTGATGAAACTCTCCATCTCTTCTCTTGACCATCCGTCAACTACGACTTCTGTATCAGGTTCGTTCTCCTTATACCAGTCTTCGATCAGCTGATCTGCTCTGTATCGGGTCTTGCATGATCTGCAGTCGATGAGAGGATCGCTGAAGCCGCCTACGTGACCTGATGCCACCCATGTCTGTGGGTTCATCAGAATCGCCGCATCGAGTCCTACGTTGAGCCCGGACTCTCTTACGAATTTCTGTCTCCATGCGTCCTTGATGTTGTTCTTGAACTCCACGCCCAGAGGGCCGAAGTCCCAAGTGTTTGCCAGACCGCCGTATATTTCCGATCCCGGGAAGATATAGCCTCTGTTTTTGCAGAGAGCAATTATCTTCTCCATCGTTACGGGTCTGTCGGTTACAGGAATATCTTTCTTGTCAATTGGCATATACTATAACTCCTCGTCCTTGAATTCTTCTTCGATGATATCTTCGGCATCGCTCTGTTTATAAGCATCGGAAGCATCCTTAATAAGCTCCTTTACAGTCTTGCCGGCCTTCTTGGCGAAGCTGTCGATAGTATTCATGAGATCGTCCAGCGTCTCCTTGTTAATGGCATCCTGTGCTTTGTCCATGCTTTTTACAACAGCGCCTCTTGCCTTATCGTAAAAACCTATGACCTTTCCGTCGATATCTACGACTTCACCTTTTTCATCGACAAAATCAATGCTGCACTGTGTACCCATGGCAGCTACTATGCCGAGGATCGCTCCCCATGGCACGAGAACGGCACCGATAACTCCTGCTGTTACAGGGAAGTTTACGATGGTCTTTCCGCCTTTGCTTACGAGGATCCTCGATACATTGCCCTTATCTACGATTTCTTTGAGTTTTGCGAACAGCGGACTGTCCTTCAGGCTTGCGCCGTCGACCTTATCGTGTTCTTTGTTCATTTCTTCTTCGAGCGCGATGATGGCATCTACTACACTTCCCTCAGCAGCCTCAAGAGCAGCCTTTGCTTCAGCGTAAGTTGAACCTGTTCTGTCCTTTACAAGTTCGATTTTCTCCAGCGTGATCTCCATTATTTTACCTCCAATCCTCTGGATGCTCTGAGCACATCTACCCCGAGATACCGGTCTGTATACTCAGAAAGTATTTCTCTGACCTCACTGCGCACTTCAGGCTTGAGGTCTACTTTTTCGAATGTTTTTATAGGCTTAGATTCAAAGTACCTAAACACATTGATTATATCGAAATCAGGCCTGTAAAGCAACGAATCGGCTTCTCTTTTCTCCTCTCCGGCACAGTCTGGACAGATTATCCCGCCGCCTGAAACAGAAAATATTTTAAAGCCATCACCGAAGCTTCCTGCCGGTTTTCCGCAGTTGACACAGCAGCTTAACTCAGGTGCTACGCCAAGCATTCTGAAAGTCTTTACTATAAAAGCGAAAAGCAGGGTGTCGGTCCCTGCCTTGCATTCCGAAACAGACTGCAGGAACTCCAGGCTCAGATCGAAAAGTTTAGGCGCGGGAACGCCCTCTACAAGGACCTTATCCAGGTACTCTATAAATGCTGACGCGTTCATGAAGCGGTCAATGTCTTCGCCAATGGAGTAAAAGCTTCTGTTTACCTGTGCCGAGTTGATGCTGTAAGCCTCTCTTCCCTTGAATATGTCATATTCGGCGTACGTAAAAGGACGAAGCGCCAGCGCTGCCTTGCTTCGCGACCTCTCGTTTACAGAAGTCCCCGCAGACATTTTGCCGTACTGCTTCGTGAAAAGGACGATCATACGCCTGTTATTTGCTATTTTACGCTGTCTTAAAACAATGCCTTCTGTATTTATGACCATGCTCAGTATACAGAGTCGGTCGAGCCACACCACGGGAGACTCTTCCTACTCATCTTTATAGCCCCAATTACGTATTGTGCGTTCGGAATCCCTCCAGCCTTCTTTAACTTTAACAAACAGGCTCAGGAACACCTTGTGACCCAGCAGGTCTTCTATCTCCAGACGGGCAGCTTTTCCGACCCCTTTAAGCTTGCTGCCGCCCTTGCCGATAATTATTCCTTTATGAGATTTCTTTTCGCAGTAAATCACCGCAGATATCTCCACTGCAGCGCGGGGATCCTCAGGCTCAACGAATGATTCTATCTCCACAAAAACACCGTGCGGAACTTCATCGTCAAGATAGTTCATGAGTTTTTCGCGTATGATCTCGCTCACGATGAACCTTACGGGATCTTCAGTCGCGATATCGTCAGGATAGTACATCGGTCCTTCACTCATGCAAGCTGCAAGCCTGTCACGGAGCATATCGATGTTGTCACCCTTCAGAGCCGAGACTCCGTAAATGTCATCGAACAGACCGGTACTGTCATATCTGTTGTAAAGCTCAAGATACTTTTCCGGTCCGATCAGGTCTGTCTTGTTGATAGCCAGGATCTTTGGTGCGGAGATGTTTTCAAGCAGCTTGAGTATCGCTTCGTCTCCACGTCCGAACTCAAGAGTCCCGTCGACAATAAGCAAAATAACGTCAACACCACCAAGGGTGTTGACGGCTGTTTCGTTTATTGCCTGACCCAGTTTATTATGCGGCTTATGGATCCCCGGTGTGTCGAGAAAAACCATCTGGAGACCCTCGCCATTCTCATAATCAAGGTCAGTGTAGATTCCCGTTATTCTGTTTAATGTTGTCTGAGGCTTGGCCGATGTTATGGCGATCTTTTCACCAAGCATCCTGTTCATCAATGTGGACTTACCAACATTCGGCCTGCCTGCTATTCCTATGAATCCTGATTTCACTTGTTTCTGTTTACTCCTATCGCCGAAAGCACTTCTTCTTCGCGGGCCCGCATCACTGCTTTCTCCTCTTCATCCATGTGATCGTATCCAAACAGGTGCATCACACTGTGAACAAACAGGTACAGCATCTCGCGTGTAAGCCCCGTTCCATATTCCTCCGCCTGTCTTTCAGCCTGCTCAAAGCATATGACCACATCGCCTACAAGAGTCTCTGCTTCGTCATCAAGCAGGTCCTCGAGAAGCTCTTCATGGCCTTCAAACTGCGGGAAACTCAGAACGTCTGTGACACTGTCTTTTTCCCTGTACTCACGGTTGAGTTCAAGTATCTCACCATCATCAACTATCGTTACGCCGAGCTCAGGTTCATTTTCAAGATCGATGTTCTCAAGTTCAGTGAACTCCGTTCTGAGCGCTATATCTGCTGCCCTCTCCATGAGGTTCCACATTTCAGGCGTAAGTTTATCAAATTCGTCGTTGAATACTATTTGCATATATCACCTGTCGCTGACCTTATTGCCTTTTGAAGTAGTGGCTCTCACCCTGTTTTTATTGTCGTACGAATCGTATGCCCTTATTATGCGCTTCACCAGCTCATGCCTTACTACATCGACCTCGGAAAAAGTATTGAATCTTATTCCCTCAACACCGCTCAGCACCTTGCGTGCTTCCTTGAGTCCGGAAACAGTTCCGCTCGGAAGGTCTATCTGGGTGATGTCGCCGGTTACGACCACCTTTGAATTGAACCCCATACGAGTGAGGAACATCTTCATCTGCTCCCGCGTGGTATTCTGCGCTTCATCGAGGATGATGAACGCGTTGTCAAGGGTGCGGCCTCTCATGTATGCAAGCGGTACGACTTCGATCACGCCCTTTTCCCTGAGCCTTGCAGCAGCCTCTATGCCAAGCACATCGTAAAGAGCATCATAGAGCGGTCTCAGATAAGGATCCACCTTCTCCTGCATATCGCCCGGGAGGAAGCCCAGACGCTCGCCGGCCTCCACTGCAGGCCTTGTCAGGATTATCCTCTCGACTTCCTTGTTCTTATACGCGTTTATTGCCATTGCACAGGCCAGATATGTTTTACCTGTACCTGCCGGTCCTATGCCGAATACCATGTCTACCGCGCGGATATTATCCACGTAATCCTTCTGCGCCTGAGTTTTCGGCTTGAGAGGTCTTCCGGTATGCGTATAGCAAATGATGTCACGCGATGCCTTCTGCTCGTCGAAGCTCTTTCCTCCGGCTTCCATCTCTATGAGATAGCTGAGCTTCTGGGAATCGATCTCCGGCTCAATATTGAGAGCTTCTATCAGTCTGGCAATAATGCGCGCAGCAAGTTCAGGGTCTCTGCCCCTGATGGTAAGCACATTATCACGCAGCGACATCTCAGTGCCTGTGAACTTTTCAACAGAGCGGATGTTGGCATCATAGTTGCCGAAGAGCCCCTGTATATTGATTTCTTCAGGTATGTTCAGTTTATAATCCATATATTACTTACCGCTGAGGAATTCCTTTACAGCTTTGTTTACAGCGGATCCGTCAGCCTTGTCTTTGAGCTCTGCCATGACACTCTTCATCAGCTTTCCCATACTTTTCATATTAGCTTCAATTTCGAGTTTTTCGGCGATTTCTTTTACCTTGGCTTTGATTTCTTCTTCGCCCATCTCTTCAGGCAGATAAGATTTGAGGATCTCGATCTCCTTCTTGTAGCCGTCCACCATGTCATCTCTGCCGGCCTTTGCGAAGTCCTCAAGAGCGTCAGCTCTCATCTTTACCTGTTTCTTTATGATCTTAACGATATCTGCATCATCTTCGAGAGTGACTCTCTGGTCAACTTCGTACTGCTTGATGGCAGCTCTGACCATGTTAACTGTGTTCTTCTTCAGGACATCCGCGCTCTTCATAGCGTCCTTATAGTCCTGCATCAACTGTTCTTTAAGACCCATTGCATACTCCTTTGTGATCTGATTAAGAAAAAATGCGAACCGATAAAAGCTGGTTCGCATCTTCGTTTTTTTTATTAATACTTACGAGCTTTCTTACGGGCAGCCTCAGACTTCTTTTTACGTCTTACGCTTGGCTTCTCGTAGTGCTCTCTCTTACGCAGCTCAGCCATGACGCCGTCGCGAGCGCAAGATCTCTTAAATCTCTTAAGAGCACTCTCCAGGCTCTCGTTTTCTCTTACTATTGATTGTACTACTCTTAAAAGAGATTGTCAATAATATCTCCGGCCATCATTTTGCGCCTGGAATCGCCGTCCTGCGCAAACTTCTCCGCCGCTTTGCCGTGGATCATCACTCCGTACATAAGACTTGTATCAAGTGTGTTGCCCTGAGCAATGAGTGATGCGATTACTCCCGCCAGGACATCCCCCGAACCCGCGGTTGCAAGACCCGAGTTTCCAACGGTATTGAGATAAAGCTTCTGGCCGCTGCCGGCATCTCTCAGAGCTATGAGTGATACGTCGGACTTCACTACCATGCTCACATCGAACTTCTCTGCGAACTTGCGGGTATAACCTATCCTGCTCCTTGCAACGATATTGATATCTTCTCCGCAGAGCCTTGCCATTTCACCCAGATGAGGGGTTATGACGCACTGGCATTTCCTCTTTCGCAAGGATTTGAGGTTCTTAGCGATAAGATTGAGAGCTCCGGCATCAAATACCGCAGGCTTGCTGCCGGCGAGTATCTGTTTTACCAGCAGTCTTCCTACAGAATCCTCCTTGAGTCCGGGGCCGATAAGAATAACATCTACATTGTCTTTGAAACCTTCAAAAGCTCCGAGAACATCATCAGGTTTGTAAGGAACTGCTACAGCCTCAGGTATCGAAACATTGAAGAATCCCGTGTATTTTGACGGACAGAAGATCTTTACCAGACCGCATCCCGCTCTGTATGCTGCTTTCGCAGCCAGCATGCCGGCGCCCAGCATTCCGTTCGAACTTATTACAAGTCCGACAGTACCGAACGTGCCTTTATGTCCGTTCTCAGCGCGTGGCGCAAGCGCCTTCACTATCGTTCTGTCAAGGAATGCTCTGTCGAGTACCTCGAGCTTATCATTGATGTTATCGTAGCCGTCATTCATGAGACCGATATCTACGACTTTGACTTCACCGCAGCACTCTCTGCCGGCGCCGAAAAACATACCGGTCTTATAGCTTCCGAATGTCACGGTAAGATCTGCCCTGACTGCCTCACCCATTATGAGTCCGCTCGTGGCGTTCAGTCCTGAAGGGATGTCAACCGCGACTTTGTATCCCGTTTTTGAATTTATGTATTTCACCAGCCTGATGTCATCGTCTCCGAGGACCTTGTTAAGGCCGATGCCGTAAATGCCGTCGATTATGCAGTCATATCTCGCGTTAAGAATATTGCGTTCGATACCTCTCAGACCTGATATGCGTACTTCTCTGTGAGAATTTACAAGTATGCTCATCTGGCGTTTCAGCTCATCGCTTGCCTTATCGATCCTGCCTGCGAAATACACGCTGATGCCCGTATACCCCTTCTGCGCAAGCCACCTTGCAGCAGCCACTGCATCGCCTCCGTTATTGCCGTGACCGGCGAGAACGAGTATCTTTGCGGATTTATCGGGTATCCTTTCAGCCACTTCATCAGCGACTCCTCTTGCAGCGTTTTCCATGAGAACAACGCCGGGAAGCCCTGCCTGAGAAGCAAACTGATCCATGTATTTCATTCCTTTTGCCGTCAATGCATACATCGGCAATACCTCTCCTTGTTTATTTCAATCAGACGAGCACATCCCATCTGATAATATTCTTGTCGAAAACCGGGCCGGCATCGCTGCAGTTGAGTCTGCCCTCGGTAGTTTCGATAAAACAGTCATCGTAATCAGCTGACTCTGCAAGCACAGTGCTGCTCATGCTGAACTGCCCTTCGTCCGCCTTGTTGGCAAGCGACTTCAGCATATTGAGAGAGCCACCGGCGCAGATGTACGGAACGTGTCTGACCGCGTCTGATGCGCTGCCTTCCCTGCCATTGCTTCCGTCTAGTGTCAGCACTTCGATCTCGTTCACAAGATGCCTGAATGATTCAAGCATGTATATGTCATTCTTGCTTGGATAGCTGAGGATGAGCTTGCATTTTATGCCGCGCACCAAAAGGGCACGGGAAAGTCCAAGCATCTCAGGAATACCGAGGTCGTCTGCAACCAGCAGAACTTCGTCCGGCATCGCATCCAGATCGAACCCATTGCCCAGTCCCATTGTAACCGTAACTTCTTCACCCGGTCCGAGTGAAGCGAGGATCTTGCTCTCCTTGCCGTCTGCCGGGAATACCACAGTGAATCTGTTGCTGTCGAAATCACACACCTGATAAGGTCTGCGGACTCCGCCCGCTTCTATCATAGCATACTGTCCGGGAAGTCTGAAATCACACTCCCCCATGTCAAATGTCATCTTGTAAATATCGCGAACAAGATTGTCGTTGTGTACGATCTTGCCTGTTTTTTTCATGCCTGGTAATCTTTCTTTTTTATTTATTTCTCAGTTTCGTTATCCGCTTTTTCTATTGCCTCGATGATCGCGGCTTTGGTAGCCCTTGAGCTGATCTGCACACCTCTTTCACGTGCAGCCTCAAGGAGTTCTTCCTTTTTCATCGACATGCTCAGCTCCGGCTTTTCAGCGCGGATATCTTCCACTGTCTCCTCAGCAGGATCTCCGGTCTCTTCGTCTGTTGTGCTTACCTCAGTCTCCGATGTTTCTTCAACAGATGTTTCCGGTTCGTTCAAAACGACTTCAGGTATCACTTCGATAACAGGTTCTTCAGCCGGTTCCGCTTCAGAAACAACCGGTTCCGGAACTTTTACATCCGCAGCGGCTTCAGGTTCCGCTATAGGCATCGGAACTGATTCGGACTTCTGAGCTTCAGCGCGGGCTTTTTCCAGGTGTCTTCTGAGATTCATTTTCTCGGACTCCTTGAGATCAACTACATAGGAATCCAGGATCTTGTCATGCCAGCCTCTGTTCTTCTCATCAATAAGTATCCAGATGTATCCGAGTCCTAATACGGACCCCGATGCGCTTTTTACAAAGCATTCTCTGAATAACATCTTCCAGAATCTGAAAGGCTTTCCATCAGTGCTGGACACGACCTGCAGGCCGACTATGGCTTTTCCTATGGACTTGCCTTTTGCGAATAAGATAAACTCCAGAACTATATACGCAACAAGGATAATGAATACAACTATCATAATAACGGAAGATGCTCCGTTGAGATGATTCCTTCCTATATCATAGCCGTAGCCATATCCGTAACCGTAGCCATATCCAAAATCGTTACCGTATCCATATCCCGGGATACCGGTCTTTATACCGTTTGCTGCCATCACAGCAGTATAAAGCAGATAACTTACGAACGGCACAACAGAATCAATGCATGCTGCTCCGAATCTCTTGCCTCTGGAGGCAAGTTTCATTACTTTCTTTTCAGTCATTCAAGTAAATCTCCAGCCTTTAAATGATTAAACAGTTTTAGCTTACAGCAAAACTATCAATAAATTATACAACACAATTGTTAACTTTTTTTATAGATTTGATGTATTTCTCTGTCCTTTTTAATGGCTCCAAGCCATATCCCGGTTACATTACCGGCACGAAAGAATCACGCTCATTGGTATCTTATGCCAAGAGCGTGATTGTTATGAACCAATTTTGCTTTCTCAGTATTCACCGATCAGTCTTCGTGAGGCTCAAATCCTACGAGGCTCTCAGGCATCTCCCTGCCGCTTCTTGTATAGTAGTCAACAAGTGCTGCCTTGATCGCATCTTCAGCAAGCACCGAACAGTGGATTTTTCTAGCCGGAAGTCCGTCGAGCGCATCGACTACAGCCTTGTTAGTAAGTTCAAGTGCTTCATCGAGAGTTTTTCCCTTGATGAGTTCTGTAGCCATAGAACTTGTAGCAATAGCGCTTCCGCATCCGAAAGTCTTAAACTTTACATCAGCAATCTTATCGTCTTCTACCTTGAGATACATCTTCATGATATCTCCGCAGACAGGATTTCCGACTTCGCCTACTCCATCAGCATCTTCGATGACTCCGACATTGCGCGGATGTTCAAAATGATCCATTACTTTATCTGTATACAGTGACATTTTATATTCCTCCTATTTATTCCAGAATTCCGGTATGCAGTGCTCTCTCTTACCGGTCATCAGGTCTTCCCAATAAGGCGACATGCTTCTGTAATATTCAACTACCTGATGCACTTTTTCTATTATATAGTCGACCTGCTCTTCAGTGTTATCGATATCCAGACTGAACCTCAGGGATCCGTGTGCCGCTTCGACAGGTACACCCATTCCGAGCAGAACGTGTGACGGGTCGAGAGATTCACTTGTACATGCGCTTCCCGATGAGCATTCGATACCGTACATATCGAGGTGGAGAAGCAGGCTTTCGCCCTCAACTCCCTCGAACGACCAGTTTACATTGCCAGGAAGTCTTTTGACAGGATCACCGTTAAGCTGGGAATAAGGAATGTCCTTCAGTCCTTCGATAAGCCTGTCCCTGAGAGCTTTTACCTTGCTCATGTTCTCTTCCATGTTATCGCATCCCTCCTTGAGTGCGACTGCCATGGCGGCAATACCCGGAACATTGACAGTACCGGCACGTTTGCCTCTCTCCTGAGCTCCGCCTTCGATAACGTTCACCAGTTTGATGCCGTTGCGGGCGTAGAGAATTCCGACACCCTTAGGGCCGTGGAACTTGTGTCCCGACATCGAAAGCATGTCTATATTCATAGCCTGTACATCTATTGGCAGATGAGCTGCAGCCTGTACGGAATCTGTGTGGAACAGCACTTTCTTTGCCTTGCAGATTGCGCCGATCTCAGGTATAGGCTGTACAGCGCCCATCTCGTTGTTTGCAAACATGATGCTTACAAGAGCAGTGTCATCTCTGATGGCATCTTCCACATCCTTGACATCAACAATGCCGTTTGATTTCGGAGCAAGATATGTTACCTCAAATCCCTCTCCCTCGAGCTTGCGCATGGTGTGAAGAATGGCATGATGCTCGATATTGAGCGTGATAAGGTGCTTCTTTCCTTTTGCCTTCAGTCCTCTTGCTGCGGAGAGCAGCGCCTGGTTGTCTGCCTCAGAACCGCCTGATGTAAAGTAAATCTCGTTAGGTCTTGCAGCATTGATACATTTCGCAACTATTTCTCTGGCTTCATCAAGTGCCTCCTGCGTACGCTGTCCGTCGCTGTGAAGGCTGTTAGGATTGCCGTTAAAGTCATCGAGACATTGTATAAGTTTGTCTCTTGCCGTTTTGCTGAGATATGTTGTTGCGGCATTATCAGCATAAACTCTCATTAAAATGTTCCTCCTGAATATCTATTCTGCCGGATCACAGCTTTCGCAGTATTCGCCCAGCATTTTTTTACGATTGCCTGTAATTATATCTTCAAGGGTGATTCCCTTCAGATAGTTCTCGATCACTTTATCAAGTCCTGCCCAGAGAGGAAGCGTGCTGCATGTAGCAGCCTTTTCGCACTGTACACCTTCCTGCATTATGCAGTTTACAGGAGCCAGAGTTCCCTCCGTCAGCAGAAGTATCTCATTGATAGTGTAGTCTTTCGGA
This sequence comes from uncultured Eubacteriales bacterium, assembly GCA_902801255.1. Lineage (GTDB taxonomy): Bacteria > Bacillota > Clostridia > Peptostreptococcales > Anaerovoracaceae > Crickella. The sequence goes on from CADCHO010000030.1 coordinate 29,646, forward strand.
TCCCGCGCAAGCATATAGCCTCCGTTCTTTCCTCTCAGACTCTTGAGCATGCCTCCCTTATTGAGAATTGCTATGATGCTCTCGAGATATTTCATAGAGAGGTTCTCGCTCTCAGCTATATCCGAAAGCGAAACATATCCGTTCTCACCTTTGCGGGCCAGATCAACCATTACGGTCAGAGCATATCTGCCCTTGGTCGAAACCATCATTTCTGAAATTCCCCTTTCTGTCATCGTTTTGGTCCGCGGCAGCCGCGGAATTTACCAGATAAATCCTACTCTCTCGGTAGGAATATGTCAACAGTCATTTTCAGACATCTCAGTATTATATTTTAATGTTTCGGATTGATTGATTTTTGACAATATGCTTCTTTATAATATAGATGGAGGAAATTGGGAAATATGTTACTCCTCAGATTCATCTAATCTCGGAGGGATTAATTATATATGGAAATTTTTTATAATGTGATAGCCTTTTTAGGCGGTCTGTCAATGTTCCTCTACGGAATGAGAGTCATGGGTGACGGGCTTAAGAGTTCTTCCGGCGGAGCTATGAAGAATGCCCTCGCTAAGGTTACAAACAAACCTGCTATGGGTTTTCTGCTCGGAATGCTGGTAGCATGTATAATACAAAGTTCAACGGCTACCATAGTCATAACGGTAGGTCTGGTCGGAGCAGGATTCCTCACCTTCCATCAGTCAGTAGGCATAGTACTCGGTGCCAATGTAGGAACAGCTATCACTGCGCAGATCATAAGACTCATGGACGTCAGTTCGGGCATGGACAGTCCTCTGTACTTTTTCAAGGCCGACAACCTCGCCCCTCTCGCCCTTGTGATCGGTATCGTGTGCATTATGTTCCTGAAATCCGGTACCTTTAAGACAGTAGGTTCGGTAGCATGCGGATTCGGAATCCTGTTTATGGGTCTCATCTACATGAGTAATGTAGTATCCGGTTTCGGAGAGTCTCTCAGCTATCTGCTGACAGCTTTTTCAAACAACTATGCGCTCGGATTCCTGTCAGGTATTCTTGTAACAGGTGTTGTACAGAGCTCTTCAGCGGTAGTAGGTATCATACAGTCGATCGCAAGTTCGGTAGGAGTCACATTCAGTGCTGTATTTGCAGTCATAATCGGTGTCAACATCGGAGATTGTCTCACGACATACCTTGTCAGCCGTATCGGCGCTAAACCCGTACAGAGGCGTACGGCTGTTGTCCACATTGTTTACAACGTATTCGCAGCTCTTATCTGCTTCCTGCTCGTATTCGTAGGACGAAAAACCGGTATTATAAGCGACGCATTATGGACAGGCACACTGAATTCAGGCGGAGTTGCCAACATCCACGGCTGCTTCAGGCTCATCCCTGCAGTGCTGCTGCTGCCGTTTGCGGGAGTTCTCGAGAGGATCAGCACAAATATCGTAAAAGATGAGCCGATCGACGAAGAAGACCTGAATGCCATCGCTGCTCTCGATGCTCTCGATGAACGTCTCTTTACATCCCCTGCGCTTGCACTCGACCAGGCAGAAAGCGTCGTAATGGAAATGAGCGATATCGCCGCTCACAACTTCGATGCTGCAGTACGGCAGATATACGACTATGATCCTAAACGTGACAGCCGCATACAGGCCCGCGAAAACCTGCTCGACACCATGACTGACGCTACCAACAAATATGTTGTATCGCTTTCACCTTATGTTACAAGAGAGGTCGATAACCAGCATCAGAACAGGGTCCTCAAGGCTCTGATATGCTATGAGCGAATCGGAGACCTTGCCGTAAACATAGCCGAAGAGATCAACACTTTAAGAAGCGAAAACAAGGAATTCTCCGGTACGGCACTTGAGGAACTCCGCGTTGCCTTTGATTCGATCTATGAGATCCTTGATATAACATCACGTGCATATAAATCCAAAAGTGCTGCACTTGCGGCAAAAGTTGAACCTCTCGAGGAAGTTATCGACGACCTCGTTGAGGAGCTGAACGGCAGGCACGTCTATAGGATGGTCAATCATCTTTGCGACCCTATCAACGGCATCAGGTATCAGTCCATTCTTACGAATGTGGAACATATCTCGGATAAATGCAGTGATATCGCTATCTACATAATGGAAGGTGAAGATACTTCGATCTTCGGTCAGGAACACTCTTTCGTTCATGAACTGCATCATTCGGCTTCACAAAGATACCTGCAGGCCTACAGCGACGATTACAGCAAATACTTCGATGCTCTGAACGCAATTCCTGCAATTGAGGAGCAGACTGAGAAAGAACCGGCTGCAGAAACCGACAATAAAGAGAACAGCAAAAAAGAAAAGAAAGAAAAAAAAGAAAAGGCAAAGAAGGAGAAAAAGTCCAGATAGAAGAAAAGACTTCACAGATCAGTCATCTGTGAAGTCTTTTTTATTGTTCATATTGTTTTATTCTGTAAAGCGCTTCTCAAAATTCCCGTATATCTTGGTGCCCTCGTTCACCATGACGAAAGCATTAGGATCCACTTCTTTGACTATTTTGATTAGCCTCGGAAGTTCATACTTCGTTACCATGGTCGTAAGCACGTAAGTGTCTTCGTCAGTATACCCTCCGGCTCCATGCCAGTATGTCAGTCCCCTTTTCACCTCGTTTATGACTTTGTCTGTGATCCCTTCCTTTTTTGTAAAGATCATTACCTGTACGTTTCTGTTCTGTGTATGCTGATAGTCCAGCGCAAGAGCGTTTACCACAGCGAAAATCATAGAATAAACAACGATACGGATATCAAACAGGAAGAAGCAGACACCATATATAACAGTATTAATGGCGATGGATATCTTTCCGACGCTGAAGTTAGGATGTGTCTTTGAGAGCGCGACACCTATGATGTCCTGCCCTCCGCCTGATGTGCCTCCTTTAAGTACCATTCCCGCGCCGGTTCCCGTGACGAGTCCTCCTACCAGACAGGCTGTCAGATAGTCGTCGAAAACAGGCTTTGAGGCTACAGGTACAAGAGACATGCACAGAGAGGCTATGCCGATGGAGATCACCGTCGTAATGCAGAATTCTTTTCCGAGTGCCTTATATGCCAGTACAAACAGTGGCATGTTCAGCAGATAGTAAATTATGCCCAGATAATCGATTCCCGGTATCTGCGGCACCTGAAGTGCATCTACCAGAAACATTCTGATAAGCATCGACATGCCCGTAAATCCGCTGCTGTAAAGATTCATCGGGGTGATTATCATATTGATGCCGACCGCAAAAAGAAGGTTGCCCCCGATTACGAGGGCCACCCTGCTAAGCATGTGCTTTTTGTCTGCTGTATCTAAAACAGTTTTCATCTATTCCCTGCGATACCCCTACTCTGCCTTGATCTTCTTCCAGTAATCGCTGTAAAGATCTGTCGTTGCAGGATCAAGTGAAACGAGAGACTCACAGCGTTCAACGGTCTCCTTATCAGGGAATACGGCCTTTTCATTAAGGTATTCCTCATCGATCAGCTCAAGAGCCGCCTTATTCGGCGTAGTGTAATACAGATAATCAAAATTCTTTTTCGCAACCTCGGCCTTGCAGAGATAGTTGATCCATGCCTCTGCGTTTGCCTTATTTGCAGCATCCTTAGGTATTACCCAGGAATCTACAAAGAACTCGGAACCTTCCTTAGGGATAACGAACTCTACGTCTTCATTCAGATCCTTTGTATAGATATATTCGCCGTTCCACACAACGCCTACTGCAGCGGATCCGTTAGCCAGCAGATCGCGTGCAGAGTCGTTCGCATATTTGTATACCAGCGGTTTCTGCTTAATGAGCTCATCCGCTGCTGCTTTTATTTCTTCTTCACTTGTTGAGTTCTCGGAGTATCCGAGTTTTTTAAGGGCTATCATGAAAGCATCGCGGACGCTGTCAGGCATGACAAGGCTGTCCTTGAACTGCTCGTTCCAGAGGTCATCCCAGGAGTCGATCTCTACATCACCTACCATCGTCTTGTTATAAAGTATGCCGGCGATTCCCAGCTGGTAAGGCACGGAATACTTGTTGCCCGGATCGAATTCCTCGGACTTTTTCATATATACATCAGCGATATTTTTTATATCCGGAATGTTGTTCATGTCGAGCTCGTCGAGCATGTCATTACCGATCATACGCTGTATCATATAATCGGAAGTGCATACGCAGTCATATGTGGTAGCGTTATTCTCGAGGACAGTGTACATCTCCTCCGCTGTATCGAAATAATCCGGTATTACTTTGATGCCTGTCTCTTCCTCGAAATCCTCTATAAGATCAGGATCGAAATAATCACCGTAGCAATACACATATACCTCTCCGTTGGCTCCGCTTCTGCAGCCGCTCATTAAAACTGAAAAAGATGTAAGCATCATGAGCACAGCCAAAAGGACTGCAACTCTTCTGAACATACGGTTATCTCTGGTCTTTTTCATTCTTTTCGGTACCTCACTGGTTTTATGAAATAACTTTTGCTTATTATATACTATTCACACTGTCTGTGTAATTATTGTTACATAGAAAAAGACCGCTTCCGCAGTCTTTTGATGGAGGCGACACCCGGATTTGAACCGGGGGTGAAGGTTTTGCAGACCTCTGCCTTACCACTTGGCTATGTCGCCATAGAGTAAAGGGGTTCCGCAGAGCCCCTTTCAGTCTTGGCTAGGGTAGTAGGATTCGAACCTACGAATGACGGAATCAGAATCCGTTGCCTTACCGCTTGGCTATACCCCATCATTATTTAATGCGGCACCTTTATGGTGCCTTTTATGAAGAAAAGCTTTGGGGTGGATGGTGGGATTCGAACCCACGAATACTGGAGCCACAACCCAGGGTCTTAACCACTTGACGACACCCACCATGCCCT
>CADCHO010000031.1 GCA_902801255.1 uncultured Eubacteriales bacterium
CTAAAACCACATTTTCAATATTCAATTGTAAACGCGACCTTAGGCTACGCTTTTGTCGGTTATTCCTACCGTTTTAGGCGTAGAACGTGTCGCACCGTTCGCGAACTCGTCCATCAGAAACTGTACATGCACCGGAAGTGCTCCCCTATACTTCTTGTCTGCAACCTCGAAAAGTTGTTGGAATAGCTGTGTATAAAGGATGCTGATAAGGAAGTTAAATGATGTGTCATTGTCCGGGATGATAGCAAAGAGTGCAGTCTTCTCTTCTCCGAGCTTCCACAGGTCAAGTTCATCTGTGATTGTCAGGCCTGCCATGCTCTCTAGATTGAACTTCTCAAGCCTTGCAGCCAGAGTTATCTGGATCGACTTGAGCGTCTTTGCAGACCCTGAATGGTAGGCATCATAGTATTTCAATGCTATATGATCAGGGTTAGTCTTCCTGAGATCATAGAAGAGTGTATCTAGTGCACTCAGAGCCTTACTGTCTTCCTCATCGACATCACCCGCTCTTAGCATTTCCATAACCATTGCAAAATTCTGCTCATCATCCGGCGCTTCATACTTAAGATAGAAGATGAGTGCCAGAAGAAGCATCTGGGCGGCAGTATCCCAGAAAGGATCCTGTGATGTCGCTCCTTTAGGAGTAGTCGACTTGAACAGGTTTGTTACAAGCCTCTGAACATCGTTATCATTTCTGAGATATACAAACGGATTGTAGCAATGACTTCGCTCCATATCTATAAGATCAAGGACGCGAATCTTATATCCTTTGCGTTTCAGTAGCCAGCCTGTAGATCTTAAGTTCTCTCCTTTCGGGTCAAGTATGACCATGCTGCAGTTCGCCTGCATTATGTTCGGCTTCACGTAGAATCTTGTCTTACCTGCACCGGATCCTCCGATGACTAGAACATTCAAATTTCTCCTGTGCTTATGAGCGTCAAAGCCGATTCTCACGTTCTGAGTAAGGATCTTGTTCATATTAGCAGGATGCTGTCTGTATTTGTGGTTCACGACTGCAGCATCGCCCCACTTAGCTGAGCCATGTTCCTCTCCTCGCCGGTAGTTTCGGCGGGTGGATATCCATATGCCAATGCCCATGGCATATACAAAGAGGCAAAATAAAACAGCCTGCAGGCTGTATCTTGTCCACTCTATATGCCATGGCTCTGCGAAGATTACTTCCATCTGTGTTACAAGCTCAAACACACTACCATCCCAGTATGGTGCAATCTTCAGCGCTATCCACACGACCGGTAATACTCCGGCAGAAACTATGAGAATGTCATCCCTATGGTTATCTTGCGTACCCGTAATCTGTTCCTTTCTCAGCAACCATCAGATTTCTCGGTCCGTGTTCAATGATCTTCATAATGAGTTCATCTATTGGATCAGTGGGGCGCTTGTCTCTGATCTGCTGATTGCGAAGGAGATTGAGAGCATTGATTAGGATCCCCTGCTCATACTCATCTATCTCTATCTTTCTGGTTCTTATCATTATTATCTGTCCCTCCCCGGTATCGGCACCGCTTTCACAGCATCGCGTGCTGCATCCAGTCCTTTCGAGACCACATCCTTAGCTCTCTCCGCTCTCTCAGCTGCTATCTCTGCCTTATATACTCTTAGCTTCTCCCTCACCGATGGTCTCTCAGTTTTCCCATGGAAGCCATTTGAGCGGTTTGTTTGCATTGAGTTTGGCTCGGACAGATGGTCTCGGTCTGTCTTTGCCAAAGAGGGGTTTATCTGTGGCTCTTCCTGTTTCGGTCCGTCCATGATCATCTGCCCTTCAATTGGTTCCTCGTTATCCGCGGGAGGCAGATCTCTTTCAGGGTCAGGATGCATACTTTCTTCCTCAGGCTTACCGCCTCTGAGTGTGTCCTTTACTGACTTATCTTTTGGAAACAGCTTATCCCTATCCCTATGGATATCCAGTGATACATTTGCTCTGTTTACTGTTGCGAGTTTGAACCTCTCAGTGATCCTCTGAATTTTGCTAGCATCCTCTGCTCTTGCGATAACATCGACTGCCGCATTAGGATCGTTGTTCTTTCTGTCCTTTAGCACACAGTAGAGGACACCATATCGCTTAGCCTCCTGCGAAAACTTAGCCAGATCCTTATTCGTTATGGTATATACCTTGAGTTCCTTTCCGGACTTCAGCATGGATGTCAGTCTCGCCTTGCCTTTTGTCTTCTGCTCCTGCTTTAGAGTCGCATACAAAAGAAGAGCGATGTTCTTCGCTCCATTGCCTGAGATCTTCGCCGCCACCTCAACTCCTTCAAGTGATAGTCTTACAACTTGTTCTGCTGCATCTCCTCCTGGATTCATCTTTTCTTCTTCCTCCTTTCCCTTGCTCGCTCCTTTACGATCATTTCATGATATGGGCAATAAATGCTGATAACACGAAAGCTCTGCTTACATTCCCTGTCACAATCGAGGCAGGTATCACAGTAAGCAAGATCCTTATTGTCATCAAGGAAATATGCCCACTCTCTTTCCTGCCATTCAGTCATCAGCGTTCTCTCTCCTTAGTTCTCTCTCTTTCAACTATCTCCAGATTCTCCCTGACATGAGCTGATCTCTCCTGTATCTCAGCGCTGACCTTCAGTTCTCGACGCAGCGTCTTTATCTCTGAAGTCAGCTCCTTGATTGCTTCCCTGGAATCATTGATCGTTTCCTCCGGCACAACTCTCTTGATCACAAGTCTTAGTTCGTCACGTTCTTTGCTGAGCATCTCCATGCGTTCTCCAAGCTTCTCCATGAGATTTGAAAGGTCTTCATCCGTATCCACATGATACTTGCACAGAAGCTTCGCCTGTTCTGAGTACTGATCGCACTTTAGAAGATCTTCCTTCAGGACTATATGAAGTCGCGTTGGATTCTGTCTGTACTTCGGCAGATATCCAAGCTCATAACAGTATCTGAGGTAAAGCTTTTCAAGACCTGTTCGACCCATTATTCGGTCGATGCGTCTGCGTAGGTTATATTGTTTGGGGATATAGTATTGTTGGCGCGGTCTCTCCATCCTGACTGACGGATCATTCTCATATATCCTCCGCTCTATGCTCTCCCGTGTGTAGTTGTCACCTAACTGATGGATCCTGATTGCCTTAGTCCAGCCAGGAGGTGTGATCGTCCAGTACTTGCGCTGCGGGTCGAATCTGTAGTTGTACCCCCTCTTACGCAGTTCTGACTTGAACTCCTCAAGATTAAGACTGAGGGCAACAGACTCATCGATAGCTTGACGGGCCACGTTATACCTTGTCGGCATGCCGGCCTTTTCCATCTTATACAGATAGGTGCTGACACGTTTGCCTTTGGGCTTCCCTATTACCGACAGACCATGCTCCTTGCAGATGCGATCCGACGTGTCACGGAGCCTTGTTGTGTTCTCCCGGCAGCCGTGCAGCTTCTTCCCATCAACGAATGACACTGAATTTATCACAATATGATTGTGTACATGGGCCCGGTCCAGATGTGTAGCAACCACAATCTGGAATCGGTCTCCCCACAGCTCTTTCGCAAGCTGTACTCCAATGGCATGCGCCTCGTCCGGGGTGACTTCGCCTTCTTTGAAACTCTGGTAGGCATGATATGCTACATTACCTCCCGTCTTGCCGAACCTCAGCTTGGTAGTGTCGAACTGATCACGCGCACAGTCAACGCTGCAGTTGATGCCTGTAGTATAGAAAAGTCTGTCCGTCTTATCTTCACTGGCTGCATAAGCAATGACATCAGCCAGCGCCTGCCGCTCAGATTCTGTGAACTCACGCTGAGTCTTTTCAGGGTTAGCAACATACTCAAGCGGACTACCGGCTCTTCCCTTGATGCTCCATATTTTGGTAACTGCCACTAGCCGTCACCTCTCTTTGGTCTGAGGAATTCCTTCTCGATCGCATTCTGCAGCATGCGCCATTTCTTAGCCTCACTCATTACTGCAATCATATCTACAGAGTTGTCTGCTTTCATCGCGACCCTGTCGATCTTGTCTGCAAGTTCCCTGATGATGTCCATCGCCTGCCAGAACCTTTCGTCTGGTCTGGCAACCGGGTTGTATCCCTTTGCAAGCTGCCTGAAGAACTCAGCTTCAGACAGACATGCTGCTGCAGCCTTCTTCTTTATCATCAGGTCTTCCTCAGCATTTACCCAGAAACTCTTCTTGATATCTCTTCTCATTGCTCCTATATTGCTCCTCCTATCTTCAATCATCATGGCACCTGTATGACTCCAATATGACACCTTCGCCGCAGCACCCACCTTGCCCCTGCCTTTCGGGCAGTATTTATAGGGGTTTGGGGACTATGTCACCAAGGCTGTATTTTGGCCAGTCGGAGCCAAAATGCTCTGCTTGCTACGAATTGCGGATTCAGGTCTACCGCGCCTGATCCTGCTCTGCCGGCTCCTTGCCAGGGTCATACTTGACTGCCTTTATTCCGATTTCTGTTCGGAAGAATTGTTCCGGAAGTTCATATCTTTTCCTGAATTCTTCCTCAAGATCCTCAGGCATAGACAGAAATCTTTCACTTTCAAGCGGTGCGTAGCAAATAAAAAACGGACCTGCGATCACATCCATCACCTGTCCGTACTCATTTGTTATAGCTCTACTTGGCGGCAGTCTCATAAGTTTTCCTTCTTCGTTACAAATGATAGCAACATCATCGTAACGAGGGTCATCGCCAGTGAACGGCATATATTCCTGTATATACCCACCGACAAGTTCCTGCATCGCCTCAAGAGTGTCATCAATTTCTACGATTTCTACCTTCTCACCTGGCTTGCACAGGATTACCCTGAGCATTTGATTTTCATTATTATCTGTCAAAACTATCACACTCCTATTATCCTCTGTCTTCACGCATATATCGTTCGGGACGTTTTCTCAGTATAAGTTTCAAGAAATCACTACAGTCCTTGCCAACAGGTGGCGGCTCATCTCTAATAACGTATCTTCCGTCTAGCTGCGTTGTTATAGCTGATGCTGCACTCCTACCGGCAAAGTCATTGTCCAGATGGAGAGCAATCGTATTTATTTGCGTTTGATTTTGCGTCATATTTTCAAGCGCAATTGGAAGTTTCGATTGCCCGCTATTAGTACTTGGTGCATATACACCTCCAAGTGACAGCATAGGTTCTGCTCTCCATTCACCTGTTCTCATCTTCATTATCGTCGCGTATGAGAGCAGATCTATAGCACTCTCAAATACATGGAGTGTGTTCCCAGCACGGTTGATCCGGAAGGCATATTTCTTGTCGGATCCGGCAGCTTCACCCATGATCCGTTCGCCTGTCGTCGCACGATAACATGCATAAGCTGCCTTGCCGGCCTCATCATAGCCAAGGAAAATGCAGTTGCGATACGGTAGTGACTCATAGAGCAGACCTTCATCGATGCACTCTTTGATGATATCTCTGTCTATCCCTCGGCCGGTAAGATATCTGATTACTTCGAGATTCGTCTCAGATTTCTCTGGTAAAAGCAGCTTTCTGGTTCCCTTATTTTGACTGTGTTCACCAAAAACAAGTGCATTATTGAGGGCAAGTTCGTTATCATCACTCAATATTTTCATTGCATCCATGAATTGCAATCCTTTGACTTTGATCAAATAATCAAGTGCTGACGTTCCTCCAAAGCCTCTGCTCCACCACATCCATTTACCATTGGATATCTTCAGGCTGTCGTGTTCCCTGGTGCAATAAGTATTACCTCTTACATGCATAAGTTCCGTTGGTTCATATTTCTGAAGATATGTCAGGAGATCTATGGACCTGGCCTTCATGATCTGTTCTTCTGTGTAATATGGCATGGGCATCACCTCGCTTCATTGCGATCAGCTTTCGACTGCTCACGCTTTGCCTGCCGTTCCAGCGACTTGTCTATGCCGGTTATCATCTCATCTGCAGCAGAGCGGATCCTTTCGAGAGATGCTTTGAGTTCTTTGACCTCTTTACCTGAAGACCAACCTGCAACATATGAGAATGAGTAATCTGACGAGTCCAGACCATAATGCTGGCAGATAGTATAAGCTATACTCTCTGCTTCTACTTCTTTGGTGCGTTTGTCCACAGGATGATCTCTGTCCAGATTCTCTTTTGCATGGAGTTTCTCATGTGCCATCTCATGGATCATTGTCTTGATCGTCTGAAGCTGACTCATATCTGATTTGATGACTATCTTCCTGTCAGCATCGCTGTAGTAACCTTTTGCTCCGTTCTGTATATCCTCTGTGCATATAGTCACTGGACATATTTCTGTCAAAGCATTGAACAGTTTTCTGTAATCACCGACATCTCCAGTGAGCTCATTTACTCCTATGGTCGGCAGATCGGGACCTTCAGTCTGTGATATGTCGAATGTCGTAACTACCTTGAAACCTGTCCGCTCTGCTATCTTCAGCTTGCCGTTCTCATCCTTTTCATCAAGTTCAACCTTATATTTGCAGGGTGCGATTATTTTGATTCCCTTTTCTCCCTTACGCACTTGTCGGCCATGATCTCGCTGCCAGCTTGTATAAGATGCACATAATTGGGCGTCCGGACGCTGCAAGGCGATAAGCAGCGTATTATTCAAGCTATAATTGTGAAACTTACTCATGCATTTTAAGTATGCTTTGTAAGCTTCGCTCTCAAATACTGCTGCAACACCGGCCTCAAGCTGCTCTGTGATTTCCTTTATTCTCTCCCTCTGCGGCTTTCTATCCGGACTTCTATTTCGCTTTACTGTCCCCATTTCCTTCGTTTACCTTTCCATCGTGTCACGATTTGGCGTTGTAATATTTCTGTCTCTATATCTTTCGCTGAGGATTTGAGCCAGTTTCTCTGCCTGAGTTTCTGTAAGTGTTATTCCTCTTGTCATCTTCTGATGATCAGGAGACCATGATCTGATATCGATCTTGGGCTTGCCTCCGTTCCATGCAACAAGATTCACTTCAAGTGCCCAGCCATTATCATTTGGCTTTTCAAGCAATCCGCCTCTCTCCATAATTTCAAAAGTCACTTCTCCGTTGTTCCTATCTGCCATAAATACTCCTTTCTTATCTCTCCCATTCTCTGTGTCTTGGTTTCAGCTGATCCAGATCCCCATGTTCACGAAAGCTGTATACATGAGCTGACTCCCCGGCCACTATGATATGATCCAGCATCTGTATGTTTAAAAGGTCTCCACATTCGAGAAGTCTTCTGGTAATATCTCGATCCTCCTGGCTCGGCTTCAGACTTCCACTAGGATGATTGTGGATCGCTATAAATGATGCTGCATTGCTCAAAATACTCGATTTAAAGACCTCTCTTGGACTTACCATCGAAGCATCCAATGTGCCCATGCTACAGATATTAAGATTGATTATCTGTCCGTTTGTTTTGAGGTTCATGACCGCAAACACCTCACGGTCGTATGTCGCCATATCTTTTGCTATTGCTTTGACGGCATCCTGCGGGCATGTGATTCTGCTTTCGCTATAAATCGAAGGTTCCTTGACCATGCGAATATTCACTACCTGTATCTTTTCATCATTTCTTTTTCTGCCCATCGGAAATCACCTCCAGATCTATCGAGTAAACAGTTCCATCCGGAAGCTGATCAACCAGTTTTCTTAGACCTTCAAGCCCCTGCACTTCAATAGTTGTTGGTCTCATATGCCTCGGGGTATACCCCTCCTTCTGCGGTTCTATCATCATCTGCATAGTTTCTTTCCTCCTTTTTCACAGGCTTTGGATCCTCTCCGTCCATCAGCCAGGCAAGCTCGCTGTGGTTAGCTTTGATCGCATCCTGCAGATCAAATATGTTAGACATCTCGCTTGTGAGACCACTCTTGAGTATCAGTCTGCCATCCAGTGTTTTGATCTTATTTGCGGTATCAAAACCCTTTTCCTTCAACTTTTCCATCGTCTTCAGCTTGGACCTGTCAAGTCCGTTCTTCTTTTCTGCTGTCATTTCTTTCCTCCTCATAATCATTCTTGTTCAGTATTTCCAGCATGCAATATCCGCAGAATGGTGCGAGTTTATTACGGTATCTGCAGTTGTCAGGACACTCGACTTTGATTCCCGGCGCTGACATCTCACGTTTCATCCAACACATACCCTATCATCGAGTAAATCTTCGCCGTAATCAGTAAAGGTGTACCAGTAGGTATGATCGAATTTATCGTCATCAAACACTCCGACTCTGATGATTCCTTTATCAATTAGCTTTCTGACTGAGCGCCGCACCATATCTTCAGTCAGAAAAGGCATATGAGCTGTCATTCTTTTCTGCGAACACTTTGCCCAGAAATAGCCATGTCTGAACATTGTCTCTTCGCTGGTGATCTGTAACTCCCTGATATAGTCCGCTATAACCGCCTCTCTTAGTCCGCATAGCTGAGCGATATCCATATTGAATTTCCTCTCGTTGTAATACATATTTCTGTTTCCCTCCCGCAGTCTCAAAAGAAAATGGAGCGACTATCTGTCTAGTAGTCGCCCCATATCAGTTATTAGTTATTAGTTATTAATGTTTACTGCCTCTATCAGACGAACATCTCTGCGTCTTCCTTAGCCTGTCTGCGCTTCTTTATATACTCCTTGATCACAAGTGCAAGCATACTGCCAAACGCAGCAGTAAAGAGTCCTACATACAGCCAGAGCATAGTGTTATCACCTGTCTTAGGCGGAGGGCTCACTTCCGGACCGTCCTTTACCAGAACAGTCTGGCCCTCGTCATTCAGATTCTTATGCTCTGCGACCTGAGTCAGGGTAGTCTCTGAAAGGTCCTTGCCTTCCTCATAGTCATTGATCCTGTAAGCAGTCTCAAAAGCTACCAGTTCCTTGCCTTTGAGGTTTCTGGTATCGATCACAAATGTGACCTTTACCTTGCCATTTGACTTCTTCGGTTTGAACGGCTCGCTCCAGACAGTCACCTCGTGGCCATGCTCAACAAGCGGATCACCGCTGTCCTTGAGCATAAGAGTTCCCTCGATCATATACCATTTGGAAGGATCGAGAGCCTTGTACTCGACCACGTCAGTCAGAGTTGTCTCTTTGCAAGGATCTACTTCCTTGGCCTTCTTATTGCCTGTCAGGGTGGTTCCTATCTCAGGTGTCTGTACCGGAGTCTGGGCTACATCATCCTTAGGATCAAGAGTTCCCGGCTCATCAGGATTATCCGGATTCGGATATGTCACGTTCTCACACTTTGCGGTATTCCAATAACCGTCCTTATCGTCGGTCTTATTCTTCTGGTATACCCTGTTAGTGTCATGTCCCTTTTCATCCAGCGAATCAGAATCCTTTGCCTTGGTTGCGAGGTATTCCTTAGCAACATCGCTTACAACAGCCGTGTAAGTAACCACTGCCTTCTCATCAGGCTCAAGAGTGATGTTCGCAATAAACTCATCCTTGCCTTTGTTGTTCCATGTTCCTTCTCCGTCTAACTTCACATCTTTCAGCTTTGGAACAGTGAAGAACTCAGGGTTCTGTGTGAACTGATCGGATACATCCATTGTGAGAACGATGTTACCGGTGTTCTCTACATGGACTTCGTATTCAACTTCATCCTGTGCGAAGAATCCATATTTATCGCCCTTGGATGGAGCCTTGGTGGTCCGGATCTTGTACATCTCATATGCAGGTTTCATAGGTTCCCATGTTACGGTCTGGCCTTCGTCATCGATTTCCTCGTGCTTTGCAGCAACGTGACCCTCACTGTCGTACACCTTCTCAAATACGACTGTGTCTTTACCGTAAAGGCTTGTAGCATCGAATGTGAATGTCACTTTGACTTTGCCATTAGTCATGAAAGTCTTGAATTCCTGCTCAGCGGTGATCTGATTGCCATTTATGTCAAGGACCGGTTCCTTTGTAGCCTTGTCCATCAGGACACCCTTGGCTGTGTATGTCTCACCCTTCTTGAGGTTCTTATACTCGATAACGTCAACGAGTGTGATCTCCTTCTGCGGACGGATATCCTTGTTCTTGCCGTGGACAGTTGCAGTAGTCCCGATCTCAGGGACATCATCAGTGATAGTCTCAAGGTCAACGAATCCGTTCTGGGATTTCTGATCTACCGTGAAATAGAACTTCTGGAGGATATATCCTTCGTTATGCTCGCATGGCATTTCCTCAAGAATATATGAATCGTATGGGAGAGCTCCGAACTTGCTGTTCATCTCAGCCTTGTCTCCGAACTCGCCTGTACCGAACCATACTCCGTGTAATATGTCCTTTGATCTCTTCTCAAGATCTGATGTCTTGATGTCCTTTGCTTCAAGCAGGTCGTCAAACGGGTTCTGCTTTCTTGCAGTATCAGCATCCTCGTCTTCATCGAGGTCGCCTGCAGCTCTTCTGTCCTTTGTGGAGAAGAAGCCGTTTTCATCAGTCACGACTGCGTGGGTCTCGCCATTAGTCACGCTGATGATCTTGAAAGGAACATATGAGAATCTCTCGGAAGTTGAGTCTGCGATCTTTGTTCCCTGTACATCGGAACGATATACATAGTCATCAAATGTCAGAGCCATCTCGTTCTTGTTGTCGTCAAATGCTACGATAACTCCATCTTCTCTGATGGTAAACATGTGCTCTGTTTTGTCCGTTCTCTGGTATGTCTCGTTTGTCTTTGACTCTCTAATGGTGTAAGTACCATAAGAAAGGTCGTCTGCCAGAGTTTCAGCAGTATAGGCCTTCTTCTCTTCGTTCCAGTGGACTGTGATCTTACCTACGTCCTTGCCTGTAGGGACTCTGAGAACAGTTCCGTCATCAAAGAGCTCTTTCTTTGTCTCAAGTTTCTTCCAGTCGACCTTTACTTCGGGATCCCCAAAGTCTTTTCTTACAACTACGTCTCTTCCGGATACGTTCTTGATGGTCATGACGATGTCATCAAGTCTTGCTCCGCCAAGGGCTTCTGACTTTACGAGTTCCTTGTCTCTCTTGATGATCTGCACACCGCCTCTGATAACTGCCTCTCTTACCTTGTCTTCTGTAAGGTCAACGATCTTTCCATCCTCACGGATAGTAAATGCCCTAGACCATTCAGTATTAAGAAGATATCCCTCAGAAGGCTTGGTCTCCTTCACAAGATAGGATCCATAAGGGAGATCATGGTCTCCTGATGTTGCAATTCCATCAGCATTTGTACTGATTACGAGTGCTGCACCACCCTTTTCGATTTCCTTGCCGCCTACCATAACGGTCTCGGCGGACTGGTTGTAAATAGTGAATTCAGCACCCTTTAGTGTTGCATCACCCTGGGCATAAACCTCATCAAGGTCATTGTCGATCTTAGCGAGCTTGACTCCGCCTCTCTTGATCGTGTCGTTTCCTTTGATTGACTCGTTGTAAGTCTTCACATGGAGATTATCCGTGCCATCTTCAGAAATCTCGACCTCAAGGATCTCATCATTGACAAGATAGCCTTCAGGTGCTTTGACCTCCTGGATCACATAAGTGCCAAGTGGATAGCAGACCTTTCCATCCTTGTCCTTATACAGAGCATCGCTTGTGTAGCCTTCTGCAAATGTCGGGTTCTGACCATCGATCTTGCCGTGCTCGTCAGTTACGAAGTACCAGGTCCTGACAGGTGCGTTAGGTGCTTTAGCTGCCTTTACAGCTCTGAGCATTACCTCCTGATGGACATAGTCATAATATTCGAACTTATATACAGCGCCTTTAAGAGTCGCATCACCTTCGCCGTGATCATGAGGATATCCAACCGGGTTCTTTGTAAGCAGGAGATCCACGAGGTCAGTGATAGGTTCGTCCTTCGCAGTGAAGGTCGTAGTCTCATCTGAAACGATCTTCACTGTGTATGTTTCAGGATCTTTAGCATACCCCGGAGGTGCATAGGTTTCTTTGACCGTATATGTGCCTTCCATCAGGTCTACAGTATTACTTTCACCGTTTGCATTGGTGTACAGATACTCAACAGCTTTTCCGGAAGAATCATACACTGTATATTCAGCATCTCCGAGATAGTAGCAGTCATTGTCATCAGTTATGGAAGTCCTGTTGGACAGCTTCTTCATGTTTGCATGTCCCGGAGCTTCCAGATATCCGACGATCATGTCTTGTACTCCTGACATATAGCAGATGAATACCTTGAAGCTTGCTGGAACAGCTTCATCTCTTTCAGAATCTGCCTGATAAAGCTCATCACCAAGTTTCTTTGCCTTGGTCCATACTGAGCCGAGGTCAGATGCATGAGTGCCTCCGAATGTTGCCATGTCTGAAGGCCTTCCGGCGTAAACATAAGAGAGTGCCATATGGGCGATTCCCCAGTCCGTGCTGAAAGTACCTGTATAGTATTTGCTGCGGATATTGGTGACATTGTTGTCATATCCTGGGTATGAAGGCGAGTAGTAGATGATATTTCTGAGTGCGTTCCATTTACCCTTATCATCGTCATCATCGATGACCTTATCTACTGTCACTGTTCCTGTTCCCGGTGACAGTTTTGCAGGCTGTACACAGTAGGAATATCTGCTTCCGAGATCATCACCGAGGTCACACTTTCTGGAATTACTGTAGCCGCCTTCACCGGATCCGTATCTGATCTGGCCTCCATCGTATACAGTGTATTTACTGCCCTTCTTGCCTGTGAATGCCGCGTAAGACTCCTGTGTCATCAGAGGCATTGCTGCTCCAAGTACCATGACAAAGGCAAGTGCCATGGTGAGCAGACGCTTGAATGCGCCAAATGCTTTGTTGTCTGTCATTGCGTTTTTCTCCTTTCTGCTAACTTAAATGCACATGAATGCGAGGATGATCACCGGCAGGCTGAGCACTACGCAGATACCTGTCAGGATCCAGCTGAGCCTGTTGGCAGCTTTCTCGCTGAGATATAGCTGCATACCTGCCTCATCAGTGACCATGATCACGTCGTCATTCGGTTTGTTGTCTTTGGTTTTCGTCATTTGTCGTCCTTTCCGAGCACGCAAAAAGGCGCCCGCTCATTTCTGATACGGACGCCCTATATGATTAGCTCTTATTATTTATTTATTAGTTATATCTACTCTATTATTCTTCTCTTCGGTAAGTAACTGGTAGTTAGAGAGGTGGGGTTACAGGGGAGGAGACCGTCAAAATTGCTCCTGCTGCAAAACTGTGTGACCGCATATGTCACCTTGCATCATCCCGCTCACGCTGCCTCTGTCTGTGCCTGCCGTAGAATTCCATTGCAGCAGCGATATAGTCCTCGCGTTTTGAAATTGGCAAATCTGACGGGAACAGATTCTTGAAACGGTCTCCTCTAAGGACTATGCGTTCCCGCTGGTTTGGCTTTTCTTCCAGCATTATCGCTTCGATAACCTCTGGTGCCAGCTTCCCTTCCTCAGCTAATCGCCTCATCCTGATCGCCTGAGCGTGAGATGGGGTGCACTGCTCCAGTTCTATACGCTGCCAGATCTCACCCTGCTTGAGCTTCGGGATATATGAGAGCTCGACAGCAGGTCTCAATGCAATCTGTCCTTCATCGACCAAGTCCAGAAGCTCTGGGATAAGCTCTGTGAGGCGTATATATCTTCTTACTTGATCCTTGCTCTCTCCTACCTTTTCCCCAAGCTCCTTATCAGACCTCCCGAACTTAGTCGCCACTGGCGACGTAGTTAAGTCTGACCTCTGTCCTTGTCTTTTCATCGCTTCTAATCTCATCCTATAAGCAAAAGCTTTTTCACTGGGAAGTATCTTTGTTCTCTGAAAGTTCGACTCGACCATGAAAACGGTGGCTTCATCTCGAGTCATTTCAACAACTTCACATCTGAGTGTATCCAGTCCTGCGATCTCACAAGCTCTCATTCTCCTGTGACCGGATAAGAGCTCATACCTCCCATCTTCCTTCTTCCTTACTGTAGCAGGAGTAAGAACCCCATTTGCCTTAATCGATTCAGCAAGGTTCATCATGTCCTCGTCATCTTGCACCTTGAAAGGATGCTCAGGAAACGGATCTATCTCCAATAGAGGGATATCATAGATGCGTTTGAGCTTTGCATCATCTCTCTCCTCCTGTGATGAGAAAAGATCATCTATCGATGGAAGCCTCATCCCTACGCTTTTCTCGTTCGGCAAGGTTCATCACCTCCTTCGTCAGTGCTTCGTAAGCTTTAGCAGCTTTTGAGTCTTTGCCATATACATAAATGCTTTGCCCGGCTTTCGAAGCCTCGGCTGTTTTTACAGCAACAGGTATCTGTGCATCGAATATCCTTATTCTCGTGCCGTAATTAGTCCTTATAGCGTCAATTACCTCTTTCGCCAGGTTGGTTCTTCCGTCAACCAGTGTCATGACTATTCCGTCGAGCCTGAGGTTTGGATTTGTATGGCTATTGACCCTGCGGAGGCTTCCCATCAGTTGAGACATTCCTCTGGCTGGCAGGTACTGTGCCTGTACCGGAATTATGACACTGTCCGCTGCAGTCAGCGCATTCACAGTGATCATGCCAAGCGAAGGCATGCAATCGATCAGGATATAATCGTATTCATCCTTCACATCACCCAGCAGTCTGCCCATTATTCTCTCTCTGCTCATGGCATTAACGAGCTGGGTCTCCATATTCGAAAGATCCAGATTTGAAGGGATCAGATCCATACCCTCTTCGTGGTGCAGTATCGTATCATGAATATCTTCAGGAAAATCCATGATCTCGTAATACATATAGCTGCCGAGTGAGTTCTCTATCTTATCTGAATCCCATCCAAGTGATGCTGTAAGATCGCTCTGCGGATCAGCATCTACAAGCAGAACCTTTTTCCCTTGCCTAACGAGACCTGCGCCGAGATTAAGTGCGGTCGTAGTCTTTCCGACACCGCCTTTCTGATTGCATATAGCTATTGTCTTTGCCATTCACGCAAACTCCTTCCATTCGTAATACCGGGAAACACGAGATAGGCATCTGGTCTTACTATGAGTTCGATCATAATTCCGTCGATC
Organism: uncultured Eubacteriales bacterium; assembly: GCA_902801255.1. GTDB lineage: Bacteria > Bacillota > Clostridia > Peptostreptococcales > Anaerovoracaceae > Crickella. The sequence goes on from CADCHO010000031.1 coordinate 14,889, forward strand.
TCATCCGAAGCCATAAAGTATTCATGAAACATCTCGAAAAGACCTGGTGCATTTTCAGCACAGTCATAAAGAAAAGCCATATCTTTTGCACGTTCAATCTCTCCCTGCGAAGCGAATACTGCTTCGAGAATGCTCACATTTACATACGGTTCACACTCTCCCATAACTGACAGTATCCTTCCTGCATCATCTAAGCCGATGGCCTTCACGATTTTGATAAATGTTTGCGACGCTCTCTCAGCCATATCATAGGCAATTGTTTCTGTAAGGTAGCCAAGCTTGCTGGACAGATCGTTGTTCTCCCTGCAATATTCCGCTGCATTATTCTTTTCCTCTTTAGTGATAACGTCTTTGTCCTTTTTAATCTTTGTCATTTTGATTCCTTCCTGCCGTTTTTTACGGACTTATCCCATAAAAAAATCCTGCCCGGTATTGAGCAGGATATGTATTAGATATGGAAGAAGTCAGCAGCTGTTATCCAACCAGTTTGATTAACAGTTCATCAACTGCATCTGTATATCTTCCCTCTTCGATCAGTGAGTTCCTCAGTTCATTCAAAGCGAATACGAGAACTCTTATCTCATCATATGTCATCTTCAGTTTTATAGTATTTCCAAACATGTCTCGTACCTCCTTGTTACTGCGATAATATATCAGCCGGAGCAAGGCTGCTATTGTGCGAATTAATACCGGTGATAAGGCAATCGCACATAGGGGACACTTTTCTGCGATCAGCATTTTTGCCGCAAAAGCCGGGTTCCTCTGAGGACTCTTAACGGGTTGCAATGACTGAAGCAGAGCAATTATACAGAAATCATTTCTTTTCAGTTTGAAACCCGCCAAATAAAACGTTTTGTTTGGCGAAAAACACGGGACTCATCCCCTAACAGGCTATCGCTCAGACCCTAAACCAGACCCTTCACCGGTCCTTTGAGCGACCCGGAAACGACCCGCGTATACCCGTGAAAAATTTGCTGTTTTAGTTGGAATTTCATGGCAAATCGCTCAAGTTGTTGCAAACAAAAGGCCCCGAGACTTTCATCTCAGGGCCAAATTTTGGCGGAGGACATGGGACTCGAACCCACGGGGCTGTTACGCCTTACCTGATTTCCAATCAGGCTCCTTAGCCACTCGGTCAATCCTCCACGGCGCAACTGAAAGTGCAGGAAAATCTATTCTCATTCATTGCGCCTGAAGAACATTCTCATGGAATCCGTAATAGATGACGCAATTCCCTCAAGACCTGTCAGAAGGCTTTCAATTTTTGTGTTAAAAGCCTCCTCTGCCATAGGATAGCGTTCAGTAAATGAATCTTCTTTGTATTTATCATCAGCCTTATGCTCGTCTTCAAATCCGGCACCGGCAGGAACAAGGAAATAGTCATGTCCTCCCAAGGCGTCATCCCATGTGATATCTATGTAATAGTACTTCCCATAGAGTTTGACTATATTCCATGTGTGTGGTCCCGTAGTTCCATCCGGTGAAAGGCCATCACCGAAAATAATCCTGTTGTCTATGCCTGCCTCCAGCAAAAGCCTGTACAGGATGACCGAATACCCCTGACACACTGCTCTGCCTTCTATGAGCGCTCCATAGGCTGTCCGTTTGATGTCATTGTCATCTACTGCCGCCTCATACTCTACATTGTCGCATATATAATCATGTATAGCTGAGATCTTCTCATAATCCATCTTGCTTTCAAGATCAAGATTCTCCATGATCTCTTCGACTTTTTTATCGACCTCTGCCTCCTGCTCCGCATCATCATAATATGACAGATCATACTCGATCTCCACAACCGGTGATACCCCCGATATCTGGGTGCTGGCCTTCCCTTTATACGAAGAGTACTGGAACAGGATATAATCGCCTTCATCAGGCTTTCCGGTATGCTCTGTTGCTTTTTCGATCAGTTCTCCAATGACCTGCTGGAGCCCCTCCTGATTTGTTTTACCTTTTATCCCTATCGCTGAACTGCTCTTCCTCTCTTTCATGTCCTCTCTGAGTTCTGCAGAGGCTTCGCTTTCGTTCTCATAATAAGTGAAATCCTGCGCATCAGCATAATACGGCATCGCAACAAAAGGCAGATCTAAAGAAAAGATCACTATCATTAATGCCAATATTGAGATGAAGCGCCCCGAAGGGCGCTTTTTCTTATCCCGTATCATTTGTTTTATTCGTATATCTCCCAGTGTCCTGTTCTGAGCGCCTTGAGGGCTCCTTCCGCAAGAGCTCTCATTTCCTCTTCGCCAGGGAATCTCATAATAGGAGCTATCTTACCTACGTACGATTCAATCTCATCGCAGAATCTCTCGGAGTATGCCATTCCGCCTGTAAAGATGATGGCGTCAACGTTGAAACGAAGGACTGCCGACATTGCACCGATATCCTTTGCCAGCTGGTATGCGATAGCCTTGAATGCCATGAGCATTTTCTCGTCTCCGTCATTGAACGCTGCGTTTTCGACGTCTCTGAAGTCCTTGGTGCCTGTGTATGAATACACACCTGCTTCCTGTCCGATGATCCTCTTAACGTCTGCCTTCGTCATGCCCTCTTTGAAGCAGAGGTTTACGAGTGCGTTAGCAGGAAGAGCTCCTCCTCTGTCCATGCCCATTGCTCCGTCATCCTTAACATTATTGACATCGACGACTCTGCCCTTCTTGTGTGCAGCAACGGATACTCCGCCGCCAAGGTGGCATACTACCAGATTGAGTTCTTCATATGCTCTGCCAAGGTGCTTTGCAGCCTTACGTGCCACGGACTTGTGATTGAGCGGATGGAAGAAAGACTGTCTTTCAAATCCTTCCAGGCCGAGGCCGGAATATCTTGCAAGCGGCTCCATTTCGTCTACGCAGACAGGATCGACGAAGAATGCAGGAATGCCTACAGAATCAGCCAGCTCTTTCGAAATATATGCTCCGAGGTTAGCAGCATGCTCGCCGTAAGGAGGGTTCTCGATATCGTGGATGACAGCGTCATTAACCTTATATGTACCCGATGGAATGTGTTTGAAAAGTCCGCCTCTTCCGCAGATCGCATCGAAGTCCTCCAGCTTATAGCCATTCTTTTCGATGGTCTCAAGGATGGCAGCCTTTCTGAATGGCGCCTGGTCTACCACATGAGGGTATTTAGCGATCTCAGAAGCATCATGATCGATGCCTACGCGCATAACTTCTTCTTCATCCTCAAATACGCAGATCTTTGTCGAAGTAGCACCCGGGTTGATTACAAGAATTTTCATTTTTCAGATTCTCCTTTCGGTATCTAATTTAGCTGATCTCTGTCGATACATTTCCCTTTTCCCGGCATGATCACCTGTTCATGCGATTGTTATATTTACGCCTCTCGAGCTCCGTAAGAAGCTTTTTGCGGAGGCGGATATCTGTCGGTGTGACCTCTACGAGTTCGTCATCGTCGATGAATTCGAGCGCTTCCTCCAGAGTGAATGTGCGCGGAGGTGTCAGCTTGATGGTATCATCAGAACCTGCTGCTCTCATATTTGTAGCCTTCTTGGCCCTGCAAGGATTGACGACCATGTCATCAGACCTTGCGTTCATGCCCACAAGCTGGCCTTCGTAAACATGATCCTGAGGTTTAACGAACATCTGCACTCTCTCCTGTATGGTGAAGATCGCATAAGCTGTGCAGTTGCCCTCTTCCTGAGCGACTGCAACTCCGTTGATACGGCCCTGTATCTCGCCTTTCCACGGCTCAAAGCCACTGAATCGCCTTACCATAGTGCCTTCGCCGCGTGTGTCATTTATGAATTCCGAGCGGTATCCCATGAGGCCTCTTGTCGGAGCAGTGAAGATTATCCTGGAATAGCCGTTGCCCTCTGACATCATTGCTGTCATCAAAGCCTTGCGGATGTTCAGCTTGGAAATGACCGGACCTGTATATTCATCTGGAACGCTGACTATTACCTCTTCGACCGGCTCCAGCTTCTCTCCGTTCGGGCCTCGCTTTATGACGACTTCCGGTTTCGATACAGCAAGCTCATATCCCTCGCGGCGCATGTTTTCTATAAGGATCGACAGGTGGAGTTCTCCTCTGCCCGACACCTTGAAAGAGTCTGTAGTATCTGTCGGTTCTACCAGAAGACCGACGTTTACCTCGAGTTCCTTTTCGAGTCTGTCCTTGATATGTCTGGAGGTAACGTACTTGCCCACCTTACCTGCGAAAGGCGAAGTGTTGACCATGAAGTTCATTGATAGCGTCGGTTCCTCTATGCTTATGGTGCCAAGCGACTCAGGATGATCAGGATCGCATATCGTGTCACCTATAGAGATATCAGGGATTCCGGATACTACCACGATATCGCCTGAGCCGGCTTCCGCTGTAACGGTGCGGCTGAGGCCTCTGTAAACGAAGATCTGGTTTATCTTGTTTTTGGTGACGCTGCCGTCTCCTCTGGTCACGGAGACCATCTGTGCTTCCTTTATTGTCCCGCGGGTTATACGGCCTATGCCCAGCCTTCCGATATAGTCATCGTATGCGAGTGTCGAAACCTGCAGCTGAAGCGGTTCATCATCTGCGTCCGGATACGGATCGCAGTGTTTGGTTATGCATTCGAGGAGAGGTTCAATGCTGAGTCCTCCATATCCCTTCGGAGACTTGCGGATCTTTGCAGCTCCCTCGCCTATCTGTATGCCTTCTACTTCTGACGGATCGTTAACTGCAATACCCTGTCTGGCTATTCCGTAAAGGATCGGGAAGTCAAGCTGGTCGTCATTAGCTTCAAGATCCATGAAGAGCTCATATACTTCGTCGACTACTTCATCGATTCTCGCATCCTTTTTATCAATCTTATTTATGAAGAGGATCGGATTGATGCCCTGAGCGAGAGACTTGCTGAGCACGAACCTCGTCTGAGGCATCGGTCCTTCGCTGGAATCTACAAGCAGAATTACCGTGTCAACAGTCTTCATGATACGCTCTACTTCCGAACTGAAGTCCGCGTGTCCCGGTGTGTCAACGATATTGATCTTGTAGTCTTTATACATTATGGAGCAGTTCTTTGAGTAGATCGTGATGCCGCGCTCCCTTTCGATAGCGTCGGAGTCCATCACGCAATCTACTATCTGCTCGTTATCTCTGAATACATGCGACTGCGCAAGCAGCGCATCAACAAGCGTTGACTTTCCCGCGTCTACATGCGCTATTACTGCTATATTGATTATCTTTTGTTTATCTGCCATTAGTTATCCTTTATCAATTGTCAAATGTTCTTATGAATGATCTCAGATCTCTTGCGTAGTCGATCGTCGTAGGTGCGACCCTGAGATTTGAGAAAGCGTGCCCTTCGATATCGTCGGAGTACCACTCAGGTTCCGGCACATCCAGAGTCAGGAATGATATCGCCCATGCTTCTTCAGCACCAAATGCCAGAGCATAGAGCATCATATCGTAGTAATAATCGCTGTCCGCCAGATGGTTCTCGAGGACCTCCTTCGGTGTAGGATGAGAAATAAACTGTCTGAGACGCCTCACCTTGTTTACCAACACCGCATTTTCCTTGCCTCTCGCTCTCATAATCACAATGAAGAATCCGGCGACAGCTGAAGCTATTATCATCGGAAGTGCTTCATAAGGCTTCCCGGTGTTCTTTACAACTCTGAATACCGTGTATAAGACAGGAAGCGCAAATATAATGGCTCCAAGCAGTTCCCCGTATCTTCCGGATTCTATTGTAGAGGAGTCCCTGCCATCTATCGCTTTACATAGCAGCATTGATGCGGCAGCTCCTGCAATAGCTATCAGGAGAGCTTCAACGTAATTCGGCGTCCTGTAGTCGTAGTAGTATGAGAACATTGCCGAAAATCCCAGCGTTAATCCGAGTAAGACGGCTCCGACCGCCCTGAAAGCACGTGACAGCGGTGTGAAAGGTAAGCTCTCGCTTGTTGTAAATCCTGCAGCAACATCATCGGTGATTGCCGCTCTGATCTTTTCGACTCGCGGTCCGATCTTGTCCATGCTGAGTGCTCTGTTTTTATATACGTCTTCAAAGAGGATCTTAAACGCGTTCCGGTACATTCTCTCTTCATTTACAGGCGCCTTGCCTCTTATCAGTTTATATCGCTTCGGCTCGTATTCACTTATAGTGAGATATCCCTTCTGTGCGAACTGCAGAAGCAGGTTCAGTACGTCTCTCGTTCTTACCTCGCTGTTGAATATGTAGCCGAGTTCTACCGGCGTAAGTCCTTCTATTGGTCTTGTCACTTTTTCCCTTTTAACTCTAGGGTCTCTGCCTCCGATGATCCACATGATCAGGAGTATGAGCGACAGACCGGTCATCATGAGAGTGATCGCCGTTATAGACCAGCTTCCGTCAAGAGCATTCTCCCAATAGCCGTCCGGGAGCTGAGCCTTCAGGGTTATTCCGAAGTTCTCCGGAATAAGTTCTCCCTTTATGCTGACCGTATGCTTTGAGTCTTTTGCTTTGAATTTGATTTTGTTAGTAGCATCCTGTACACCGAATTGTCCGGCATAGCACTGCATATCGTCAAACGGGAAGTCTTCAGGGAAACTGACATTGATCGCCACCTTGCCTATAGGCTGTTTCCACTCAGGCAGGAGCACATTAAAGTAGAACATGTCCTTCGAGCTGTCGTGATCCCGGTACTCTCGGATCTTATATTTGATCGTATAGACATGAGCTCCTTTCGTAAGTTTCTCAGTATCGGAAATCACTATCTTGCTTGCTTCAGAGGCGGTCTTTGCCTCATACCGCACATTTTCCACCTCTATTTCGCCTATCCGGAAATTTCCGCTCGGTATTGCGAATTCAATACTCTGCAGCTGATCCGGGATGTTTACGCTTATCTTCTCTTCAACTGTATAAGAATGATCTTTACCTACTACCGCAGTCAGATCGTAATCCGTTACTTCGAAAGCCCCGCCCTGGACGCCCTCAGCACTGACCGCTGTGTCAGATATGACCTCTTCAGGGCCTGCGAGTGCAATTGCCGCAAGCGGTAATGCAATGACTAAGAGCACGATAGCGATGAGCACCGTCATATGTAAAACACTGTTTTTATTTGATCTGGTTTTTATGTTCAATTTATCTCTATTCCTTTATGAAGCCATAGTTGTTAGTATTTTAACACCCGGGATGCTGTTCTTTCAAGTCCGGGCACCGTTCCCGGCGGGCTTGATAACATCCCCCTGCCGGTTGTAAAATCACATCGAACGGATAGTGTTTTACCGGCGGAAAGCCGTGATTCCGGAGGTTGATATGGTGACCAAGAGAGAAGATTATATTTCATGGGATGAATACTTTATGGGCGTTGCAATTCTGGCAGCCAAGAGGAGCAAGGATCCTAACACCCAGGTAGGTGCCTGCATAGTGGACAAGAACAATGTCATTCTCACAACAGGCTACAACGGTTTCCCGAAAGGCTGCTCTGATGACGAGTTCCCATGGGACCGCGAGGGCGAGATAACAAAATATCCTTTTGTGGTGCATGCAGAGCTCAATGCCATACTTAACGCATCGGGCAAGGATCTTAGCGGATCCAGAATTTACGTAGCCCTTTTCCCTTGCAATGAATGTGCCAAGGCAATAATCCAGTCGGGTATCAAGGAAGTGATCTATCTCTCCGACAAGTATGCTGATACGCCGTCGACGCAGGCATCCAAACTGATGCTTACAACGGCAGGTGTAAAGCTGACTCAGATGCACCCGGATATAGATCAGCTGGTGCTCGACTTCAAGGTCGCAAAATAAAGAAGGAGTACCTTATATGAAGATGATCATTACCGCTCCGCGCGGCAAGATGGCAGGACTTATCGTTGCCGATGCCGCGTCAAGAGATGATGTGGAAATAATAGCCGGCATAGGTCCTAAGGGCAGAGACTATATCGGAAAAGATATCGGCGATGTTGCTATGATCGGAAAGGCTGTCGGAGCACCGGTAGTTGATGACATTGAGACTGTGATCGACAGCGCTGATGTCGTCTGCGATTTCTCAACGGTCGAGCTCGGCATGGAAGTGCTAGATTCCTGCCTTAAACATAAAAAGGCTCTGGTAGTCGGCACAACCGGATTCAATGCGGAGCAGCGCGCCCGTCTTGAAGCAGCTGCCACCGAGATCCCTATCATGATAGCGGCCAACACAGACCGTATGGTGAATGTGATGAGGAAGCTGCTGATGGACGCTGCCAAAGAACTATATGATGATACAGATATAGAGATAATAGATATGCATGACAACACCAAGCTCGATGCGCCGAGCGGCACCGCCCGCGAGCTTATCGAGTCAATGGGCGAAGCGGTCGGCGTCGACCTTGTCGACGATGCCGTATACGGCAGGCCGCTCGGCCGTCACCCGCGCGAAAAAGGTAAAGTCACCTTCCACGCTGTCCGCGGCGGCGATACCCCGTCAAGCCATACTGTCTACTTCTTCGGTGAAGGAGAAAGGCTGGAGATCACGCACCACTGCCTTAACTGGAAAGGCTGCGCAAAGGGTGCTGTCAACGCATGCAGATGGATGGCCGGAAAGCCGGTCGGACTCTATGGGATTCGCGAGTCCATGGGGCTGTAGTTCTTATTGATGAGATACAGATTCAAAGGAATAAAAACGAATATTGATGTTCCAATGTCTGATCTCCCGGCTATCGTTGCTGACAAGCTTCGCATCCCGGCAGCTGACATAAAGGAATTTGAGGTCCGCCGCAAATCGGTGGATTCCAGAAAGAAGCCGTATATACAGTTCGTGTATACGGTCGATTTCGATACAGTTAAAAAACTTCGCATACCTAAGAAGCTTTCACAGGATACCAGTATCGTTGATATCGAAGCTGAACGCCCTGTCCCTCCTGTTCCGGGATGTTCTCCTCTTGGTTCACGTCCGGTCGTTGTGGGAATGGGTCCGGCGGGACTTTTTGCGGCTCTGGAGCTGGCAAAAGCAGGCTACCGGCCTCTGGTGCTGGAGCGCGGACCTGCCATGGCAGGTCGCATCGATGCTGTCGAAAGGTTCAGAAAAGACAGGATACTGGATCCTGAGGCAAACATGCTCTTCGGTGAAGGCGGTGCCGGGACTTTCTCGGACGGCAAGATCGGAACAGGTATAAAGGACAGTCTCATCCGTGAAGTGCTCAGGGAGTTCCGCGATGCCGGTGCCGGCGATGACATAATGTATCTGGCCAAGCCGCACATAGGAACCGATGTGCTTCGCGAAGTGATCGTTAATATCAGAAAAAAGATAGAAAACCTTGGCGGAGAGATCCTTTTTGACACAAAGCTCGAAACGCTCGTGATAGAAGACGGACGGCTGAAGGCGATAGAGATCAGAAGAAAAGCATCCGCAGCTGAGCGTATTGAGGCATGTGCGCTCATTCTGGCCATCGGTCACAGTGCCAGGGACACCTTTTCCATGATAAACGCCTGTGGTCTCAGCATGCAGCAGAAGCCATTCTCCATAGGTGTGCGAATGGAGCATCCGCAGGCCCTTATCGACGAGGCTCAATATGGCAAGGAGAATGCCGGCAAACTGCCGCCTGCTGACTACAGAATCAATTACAAGGCTTCAAACGGCCGTGGTGTTTATTCGTTCTGCATGTGTCCCGGTGGAGAAGTCGTTGTCTGCAGCACAAAAGACGGTGAGCTCTGTGTGAACGGGATGAGTAACAGAAAGCGTGACAGCGGAACAGCCAACAGCGGAATTCTATGCGATGTGAGGACTGAAGACTTTGGCAGCGACGACGTTCTTGCCGGAGTGAGCTTCCAGGAGAAGTACGAAAGGCTTGCCTTCATAAACGGAGGCGGCGATTTCACTGCGCCGTCCTGCAGCATGGATGCATTTTTAAGCGAGGCTCCACAGGCAGCAAAAGTCACGGCTTCGCTCCCTGATTTTGCAGCAGAAGCTATCAGAGAAGCCGTACCGGATTTCGCCCGCAGGATACATGGATATGATGATCCTTCTGCAGTGGTCACGGCTGTTGAAACAAGAAGCTCATCTCCTGTGCGGATAGTCAGAGATGAGCATGGTGAAAGCAATATAAAAGGCGTATACCCTGCCGGAGAAGGCGCGGGTTACGCCGGTGGTATCACGTCTGCCGCTTGTGACGGCATCAGAGCAGCGTGGCATATAATTGAACGATATCATCTGCAGCAGCAAGACCTGTGATCCAGGCATTGCTGAGATTGTAGCCGCCGCACTGGAAATCCCTGTCGGCGAGCTCTCCTGTTATATACAGATTCTTAACGAGAAGCGACTCAGAAGTCGCTTCATTTATTTCATCCAGAGAAACTCCTCCCATAGTGACCTGAGCATCATTCCAGCCTCGAATCTGTACAGGGTGGAATTCAAGTGCATGCACGTGATCGGCTATAGCACGCACCTCTTCATCATTGAATGATGAAATCGGTCTGTCTTCGAAAGCTCTGCCGCTTTCATCTGGTCCACTACCTGCAGACGCTATCACATAGTCTGCCAAAGGCTCCTTGAGTACAGTCCTGAGGATCTCTCCTGCAGGCGTGTCAGCGAAGTTTCCATTCTGTCTGTCCCGTATGTACTCAGCTATATCTCCATCCGGGAACAGATCTACCTTCACAAGGAACTCATCAAGGCTCTCGCCTGCCCTCCTGTCATATCTCATGTGCCGGGTCATATTGAAGACGCAGATCCCGGACAGTCCGTACTTTGTGAACTGTATCTCACCTGCCTCCTCAAACACTTTGGTTTCTTCGCCGAAGACCTCATCCGGATCCTTATACAGCGACACCACACCCGCGCTTCTTGTACCACCGAGAGTTATCCCGCACGGTCTGCGCCCGGCATCCCATTCGTCACACTCTATACCTGTCAGAGCCGGTACAGGTGTCACTATTTTGTGGCCGAGGTTTCTGGCGATCCTGAACCCGTCACCTATTGTTCCGAATGAAGGACCGGCCTTTCCTCCCATCGCCATGATCACGAAAGATGTCTGTGTTATGATGCTTCGCATACCGTCACGGTCTTTCAGGACCGTCTCCAGTCTGAACAGATTGCTGCCAGGCAAAGACTCCGATACAAGTGATGATGAGATATACTTTATCGACATCAACTCTTCGCCGCACGCGAATTTCACGCCCAGAGAAGCCGCTCGTTCGGTCAGAAGTGTTACCACATCTGCCGCGGATTCTGAATACGGATATACCAGACCGTTTTCATAGACCCTTGTGACCAGACCTATCTCCCTGAAAAACTCCATTATGCGGCTGAATCCGGCAGCACCTGTGTTGCTTATATTACAGCGTCCGCTCCCGGTAGCACGTATCTTCCGCCCCGGTTCAGGCATCTTTTCTATTACAAGCACGTCAAGATCCGGGGCTTTCATCCCCAGCTCTATGGCAGCTGCCAGTCCTGATGCACCGCCGCCCACTATTACAACATCTGCCGATCTTCTTTCTTTTTCCATTCCGCTTATTTGTCAGTGCTTCCGAATCCGCCGTTTCTTGAGCTGTCAGACTCAGCGCCTTCCGGGACCTCATATCTCACAACTATTCCTTGTGCAAAAGGCTTGCCCTCCGCGAGCATCACAGTCTTGTCTGAAGGATTTTCCAGGCTGACTATTATATGTCCCTCATTATCTGAATCGCAGTAGTCCGCATCGATAACTCCGACCGTGTTTGACAGCCTTATGCCGTACTTGAATCCCAGTCCGCTTCTCGGAACCACGAGGAGCACCCTGTCTCTGTCCTCTTCTTTATTGCATACCCAGCGTACACCGGTCGCTATCCTGAAGCTGCTGCCGCCTTCAAAGTTGAGGCTGAACGGCATAAAGAAGTCGCAGCCTGCTGATGCCGCAGTTGCCTGCTTCGGCAGCTTTATGGAGTTATACCACTCCTTCAGTCCTTTTTCAGAAAGTCCCCTGACTCCGCAGTCAGCCTTCCATTGTTCGAATGAAACCTTTTCGAAATGTGACATTCTGTCCTCCTAGCAGCCTGCTGCTTTTCTGAGTTCGTCTGCCTTGTCTGTATCTTCCCATTTTACTCCGAGAGCTGTCCTGCCCATCTGTCCGTAAGCTGCCAGCGCTCTGTACTGAGGCTTATTGAGTTCCAGTTTTCTGATGATCGCAGCCGGGCGCATGTCGAAATGATCCAGTATCAGATTTGCTATCTGCTCTTCATCGAGCTTACCGGTACCGAAAGTATCGACGCATACCGAGACCGGCTTCGCTACTCCTATAGCATATGCCAGCTGCACCTCGCATTCTGTAGCGATGCCCGCAGCCACGATATTCTTAGCTATATAACGCGCCATATAGGCTCCTGAGCGGTCCACCTTCGTAGGATCTTTGCCCGAGAATGCTCCGCCTCCGTGCGATGAATGACCGCCGTAAGTATCTACAATGATCTTTCGTCCTGTTAAGCCGGAATCCCCCATAGGTCCGCCGATAACGAATCTGCCCGTAGGGTTTATGTAATATTTTGTCTTCTCATCTATAAGCTCTGCCGGTACTACAGGAGTGATCACGTGAGTCAGTATATCTGACCTGAGCTGCTCAAGCGTCACATCAGCGCTGTGCTGAGTTGACACTACTATCGTATCTATTCTGGTGATCTTGCCGTCATCGTATTCTACTGTAACCTGAGTCTTTCCGTCCGGTCTGAGGTAAGGCAGTGTGCCGTCCTTTCTGACCGCAGTAAGCCTCAATGCAAGCACGTGCGCCAGCTTGACCGACAAAGGCATAAGTTCTTCTGTCTCAGAATTTGCATAACCGAACATCATGCCCTGATCGCCGGCTCCGATATGCGCGAACTCATCGCTCAGAATGCCTTTTTTTGACTCAAATGACTCGTTTACGCCCATAGCGATATCTGCCGACTGTTCTTCCATATGTACGATGATTCTGCAGGTGTTGCCGTTGAAGCATGCATCGTCATTGTCATAGCCGATATCACATATGACCTTGCGGGCGATCGCCTCATAGTCGACATCAAAATTGCCGGATGCCTCTCCGAATATCATGAGAAAGCCCGTCTTTGCTGCGCATTCGCATGCAACGTGAGCATTAGGATCCTGTGCAAGGATCGCGTCGAGCACAGCGTCTGATACCTGATCGCATAACTTGTCAGGATGACCCTCAGTGACTGATTCGGATGTAAATAACTTCTTCATTTTTTTATATATGGTCCTTTCACTTCTAACAGGCCAAATAAAAAGATCTCCCTGCCGCACGCAGAGAGAACCATAGATCCTCATCTGCCGGAGCTTGGCCTTCGCCCCGTGGGAATTGGCACCTTCACTTCCTGTGAGGTTGCCGCGGGATCAAAGGGCCCATTCCCTCCCCCGCTCTTAATAAGGACGTATTTATTATATCCTCGCCGTGTGCAAAGTCAAGCCTCATCTGCTATACTTGATGCATGGCTGAGCTAAAACTTATTTATGGAAAACAATCCGTAAAATACGATCATTTCAAAGAGTTCGACTTCGAGTCCTGCCGCGCCGTATGCACAAGGCTGATGGGAGTCGTAGCTCTTAAAGTGACTTGGCGCAGCAAGACTGACAGGCGCGAGCGCATGTATCAGGTGATGCACCTCGATTATTCGGAGTATGGCATAGATGAGTATAAGGAGTTCATCTGCACACCCGGCAGTGATGACTTTGCTGACAGGAAAGAAGAGATGACGGCTCTGTGGAATCACTTTGTCTATGTCATGGGCGGCAGTATAGAAAGCATTGATGCGTCGTGCATGCTGAGGCTGATCGAAGATGCTCTTCCTCTTGCTTCTGAAAGCATCTCGCGTGAGTATGATAATGAAGAAAACAGGGAGTTCCGCGCTTATGCAAGGATGCGTCTCGGATTTATGCAGGACGCACTCAACTGTAAAGGTATCACGTCGGCAGACTGCAGTACCCGGGATGCTATTGAGACTACAGCTCCTCTTAAGCTGTCAGCATACGAGACCATCAACTATTTCATAATGAGAATGGTCGACAGCGACTTTGATGCTGCATCATATCTCTCATCAATGAAACCGGAAGATCTTCGCAGCTGTGATCTTACCGGAGCCGGCATACAGACGCTTATCAAATGCGATATACAAAGAAGTGACCGTAAAAAGGATGTTCCTGCTGACAGGTACTCCTTCCCATTCCGCTGCCGCTTAACGACACTTGCAAGGGATGCATACTATCACTACACCCTGGTTATATGGCTGAACGGAAATCACAGGGCAAAGAACCCTCTTGTTACAGATATAAAGGTAGGCTCTGTGATAAAGCTTTCGGATTATGAGGCTGCAATCCAGGTAAGCCGTCCTGAATTTCTAACAGTCTTTGACTGCAAGGACGAGATGATCAGAGGATTCGATCCTAAATATGTCAGTCTTTTTGCCAACTCCACACAGATGGCGGTTCCGAACGGCTGGCTCTATACGGCGTACAAAGGAGACAATTCGCATGTTGACTCATCATCATACAGATTAAATGATGATGTATATGGCTTTGCCCTTCTTTCAATAGCCGGTGAGCTCGTACTGATGAGCAATGAACTCAGATATATATCCATGCTCGATGACGCTACTATTTTCTCAATGTACTCGCCGTTCATCAGTACCAAGGGAAGGTTCCGTCTGGACACTCCTGTCTTCCAGACACTGTGCAGTGCACCGGGGGTGATGTTCGACGACATGGTCGAGCCTGAAGGAGACTGATCAGGTTTTAATTAAATACAAAAAAACGCATCTTCACATTTTGTTCGTTTTTTTGCCACAGCTTTTTCAACAAAACAGGAAAGCTTTTAATTTGCAAGGTTTGCGACTTTTCCACAAAGTTTTGAAAAATCGTATACAATCTTTTCCACGTATGCATGTGGAAAACTCCAAGTGCTATTTCGTTGAAATTTCAACGTTTGAAACGATTTTTCCTTTGTGTCAACAGGATTTATCCACATATTTTTGATTTTTTATGTCACGCGATTTTGTTCGATTTTGTGAAACGCGTGAAACATCGGAAAGGATTCGACATGTCCACAAAAAGGATATACCAGACTGACCAATATGCTTCATCAAACGAAGCTGTGATCACCGCGATCCGCGAGAAAAACGGCATGGATGTTATCGCCTGCGATACATCAGTATTCTACCCTGAAGGCGGAGGCCAGCCTTCCGATATAGGAAACGTATCCCTCATCGGATCAGAGCAGGTCTTCGGAATAACCCGCGCCTTTGACGAATCACTCGTGGGCGACGTATGGCACATTACTGATGCCCCCGCAGGTACATTCAGCACAGGCGACAGGGTCATGCTCAGCATCGACCGCGATCTCCGCTTCAGGAACATGCAGCGCCACTGCGGTGAGCACATGCTCAGCGGCACCATGGATACGCTTTTCGGAGGAGTCAATAAGGGCTTTCACATGGGAGATGAATATATCACTATCGATATCGATCTTGGCGGACGCATGCTTACAGACGACGAACTGGATCTCGCAGAACGCACTGTCAACGAAGCGATCTGGGCTGACCTTCCTGTAACCGTAACCTGGTTCGACGATTATGAATCATCCCTTGCACTTCCTGTACGCAAGCAGGTACCTCATGACGGTAAAGTGTCCGTAGTGACGGTCGGAGATCTTAACGACCCTTACGACTGTATCGCCTGCTGCGGCACCCACCCTGCAAGGTCTTCCGAGGTAGGGCTGCTTGCGATCTATAAGCGTGAGCCTAACAAAGGCATGAACCGCATCTACTTCGACTGCGGAAAGGCCGCATTCGACAGACTCAGTGCCGACTCAAGGATACTTGCCGAGGCAGCACGGCGTTACTCCTGCTCCCCTGCCGATTTCATAGGCAGACTTGATGCCGAGGCAGAAAGCATATCAGCTCTCAAGGCGAGACTCGCAGGAATGACAGCATATATAAAGGATGCGGAAAAGGAAAAGATCATTCAGTCTGCCGGAGATGCCGGAGCTTCCGGATACGTATACAGCTCAGACGTCCTTAACGCTGACGACCTTCTGAAGCTCGGCTTTTCGGTCATCAACGAAATACCGGGGCTCTTCCTCATTATGAGGCAGCCTGAATCACATACCTGCCTGCTTTTGTCCTCTTCGGAGGAGCGCAAGTGCGGAGCAATAGTAAAAGCAAACGTAAAAAATTTCAACGGTAAGGGCGGCGGCCGCGACGACAACGCCAGAGCCATCTTCCCTTCCAACGCCGACATGGATGCCTTCATAAAAGAAATATCCTCTCAGAACTGAGATCACGTGGTACAATTAAGGCACAGCATAAATAAGGAGGATCAACATGAGTGACAAGGTCATCGTAACTATAGACAGAGAATTCGGAAGCGGCGGTCATGAGGTCGCAAAGCGTCTTGCAGACAGGCTCGGGGTCCCGTTCTATGATGAAGAGATAATCGCTATGGCTGCAAAAAGCACCGGATACAATGCGGAATACATCCGCGATAACGACGAAAAGGCTCCTGATTTTTCTTTCAGCAACATGTTCTCCGGATTCGATTCGTTCCAGACCTCACCTTTCGCAAAAGTTCAGGAGGAAGAGTTCAATATTATCAGAGAGATCGCAGCCAAAGGCAGCTGTGTCATAGTCGGACGTGCTGCTGACTATATACTCTCGGAAGAAAGGCATGTCAGCATATTCCTCTTTGCACCGTTCGAAGAGAGAGTCCGGAGAAAACAACAGATACATAATACAGCGGAACCTGAGAACCTCTTCGATGTCCAGACGGTAGAGAAACAGGTAAGACAGATCGATAAGCAGCGCCGCAGATATTATGAGTTTTATACCGACAATAAATGGGGCGGCCGCGATGAGTATGATCTTCTGATCAACACCAGCCGCGCGGGTGTAGAAGGCGCAGTGGATATCATCGAAGCGTACATTAAAGGCGGCAAGGATAAAGATCTTATGTCTGACCTGGAGTACTAAGATAGAAGTACAGATGTACGGGTTTCATAAACACAGTCCGCAAAATACGGATGGCAATCAAACAATGTACGTGAACGGCGGAATTTCGCCGTTTTTTCTTTGCTCTTTATTTCACGAGTCTTGCATTCAAAAAGATTTAGTGTAAAATTTTAACTATCTTTTATACATTATATTGTCCGGCCTTTTCAGGCCGCTCGATATCATCTTGAAAACTAAGATGGAGGAATCAAAATGAAGAAAATTCTGGTATTGGCACTTTCACTCGTGCTTGCAATGCTGGCACTCGCAGGCTGCGGTGGCGGCGGTGATTCCGGCTCCGGCGGCGGCGACACCATCAAGATCGGTGTATTCGAACCTGCTTCGGGAGATAATGGTGCAGGCGGAAAACAGGAGACTCTCGGCATCCAGTATGCTAATAAGATGTGTCCTACAGTCACAATCGGCGACAAGGAGTATAATGTTGAACTCGCTATCGTAGACAACGAGTCAGATAACTCCAAAGCCGTAACAGCAGCTCAGAACCTCGTATCACAGAACGTATCCATCGTTCTCGGATCATATGGCTCAGGCGTTTCGATCGCTGCTGCAGATGTATTCGCAGATGCGGGCATGCCTGCCATCGGCGTAACATGCACAAACCCTCAGGTAACAGCTGACTGTGAGCAGTACTTCAGAATCTGCTTCCTGGATCCTTTCCAGGGCACAGTACTTGCTAACTACGCATGGGACAGCGGCTGCAAGAAGGCTTACTGCCTCTCCAAGCTGGGCGATGACTACTCAGTAGGACTTGTCAACTACTTCGTAGAAGCATTCAAGGGACTCGGCGGTGAGGTCGTTGAAGAGCAGTTCCCAGACAAGAACTCCGACTTCACTTCTTACGTAGCAAACGCTAAGAACAAAGGCTGCGACGTATTCTTCGCACCTGTATCCACAGAGGCTGCAGCACTGATCATCGACCAGGCTGAAGCTCAGGATCTCGGAATGCCTATCCTCGCAGGAGACACATGGGATTCCAACGTAATCACAGAAGCTGCCAAGGGCAAGAACGTAGACATCACAGTTACTACCTTCTATCAGGAAGGCGGAAACCCTGAATTCGACGAAGGCATCAAGGCATGGATGGAAGAAGATTCAACAGCCATGACAAATAACGGCGGCAACACAGATCTCGCAGCTGTAACAGCAATGGGCTATGATGCATACTTCGTAGCACTCGAGGCAATGAAGGCTGCCGGCTCAACTGATCCAGCTGACATCCTCGCTGCACTTCCTGCTCTGCAGGTAAGCGGTCTGGTATGCGGAGATGTTTCGTTCAACGAGACAGGCGATGCCAACAAGACTGAGGCTTTCGTCAAGAGATGCAATACCGAAACAGGCGCCTGGGAGTTCGTAAAGACACAGTCCGCAGAATAATACGGGTATAGCAAGGGACAGATAGAGATCCACGATCTTATGATCAAGTAGAAATGCGGGAAGCCGCGAGGCTTCCCGCGATTTTGTAAAAAAAGGAAAAAAAATGTTACAAACCTGGTTACCATACATACTCGCCGGCATCGCTGTCGGCGGCCAATACGCACTGATAGCCATAGGATACACGATGGTTTACGGTATCCTGAGGCTCATCAACTTCGCTCACGGCGACGTATTCATGTGGTCGGGACTCATCATGGTTTACCTGATCACCGTGCTCCCTCTCTGGGTATCGGTCATACTGGTAATAATCTTCGCGATAGTTCTCGGCACAACTATTGAAAAAGTCGCTTACCGGCCACTGCGTTCCGCACCGCGTATGTCCATAATGATCTCTGCGATCGGCGTGTCATACCTGCTGCAGAACTTTGCGCTTTACATTACCGGAGGTCTTACAAAGACATATCCTGAGATCGGTTTCCTGCAGAAGACGATAAAGATCGGTTCTGCTACAACAAAGATGGTCACTGTCATCACACCGGTGCTGACGATCGTTCTCGTGTTCCTGCTGGTAATGCTCATCAAGCATACAAAGATCGGTATGGCAATGCGCGCGGTTTCCCGTGACTTCGAGACAAGCTCGCTCATGGGTATAGACATCAACAGAGTCATCACAGTCACATTCGTGATCGGCTGTGGACTCGCTGCTATCGGATCAGTTCTCTACTTCTCCAACTACACAGGCATCAACCCTATGTCGGGAGCTATGCCGGGTCTCAAGGCTTTCGTAGCCGCGGTATTCGGAGGAATCGGTTCTGTACCGGGAGCTGTTGTCGGAGCCTTTGTAATAGGTATCTGCGAAAACCTCATCAAGGGCGCAGGCTGGACTACTTTCTCTGACGCTTTCACATTCGTTCTCCTGATCGTCATCCTGATGGTCAAGCCGACAGGACTCTTCGGCGAGAAGAACATCGACAAGGTATAGGAGGGCGCCATGGAAACGACACTGAACAAGAAAACCAAATCGGTTCTCTCCGTAGCGGCCATTGCCCTCTTCCTGGTCTTTGTTTATCTGGGAGACATAATGATTTCTCCGGGATCATCCTGGAAGATGCTGATAACCGTTATCGAAAAAGGATCCATATACGCACTGGTAGCAGCATCGATGAACCTGCTGAACGGCTTCACGGGACTCTTCTCTCTCGGCCAGGCGGGCTTCATGCTGATCGGCGCATATACTTATGCCATATTCACCATCCCTGCAGCATCGCACGACGCCGTTTATCAGTACTTTGAAGGCGGCGCAATCAAATGGTCGATCGTAGAAGCGCTCGAAGGCAGTCTTGGAGTATTCGGCCACTATCTGGGCATGCTGATTCCTATGCTTGGTGCGGGACTTCTGGTTGCCGTTATAGCATTCCTGATCGGTATTCCGGTGCTCAGGCTCAAGTCAGACTATCTGGCGATCGCTACACTTGGTTTCGCCGAGATCCTCAGGGCATTCTTCCAGTGGAACACGCTCGGTCCTGTCACAAACGGATCGAACGTTCTGCGTAAGTACACCACATACGGAAATGCTATATTCCCTGTTCTGATCTCAATGTTATGCATAGCAATAATCCTGCTGCTGATCAATTCAACCTACGGACGCGCTTTCCGTGCGATCCGCGACGACGAGATCGCTGCAGAGGCAATGGGTATCAACCTCTTCAAGCATAAGGAGATATCGTTCGTAATATCATCCTTCTTTGCAGGCATAAGCGGCGCACTTCTGGCGATGTTCCAGACCACTATCAATGCCACACCGTTCAACACCGTAATGACTTATGAGATCCTTCTCATTGTAGTCATCGGCGGTATAGGCTCCATCACGGGTTCCGTGATCGGCGCGTTCCTGTTTACAGCCGCGTCTGAATGGTGGCTCAGAGGTCTCGACGCCGGAAGATGGCTCGGTATTTCGGCATCATTCATGAGACCGGGATTCCGCAAGGTCGTATTCGCCGTGCTCATCATGCTTATCGTGCTCTTCTACTCGCGCGGTATCATGGGTGACAAGGAATTCAGCTGGGACAGATTCATCTCGGGACTGAAAAACCTCCCTGCGAACCTGAAGGCATGGCCTTCAAGACGCAAGGCAAAGGCAGCGGCAAAGCGTGAGGCAAGAGCTGCAAACGCCGCAGCAAGAAGCAGAGCAAAGGAAGCAAAGGCCAGCAACGAAGCAAGAAAGGCTTCAGGAGAAGCTCTCTTCACGCCGCTTGAAGTATCTGACACCGTTATAGTATTTGACAAGGAGGGCAAATGATGGACAACAGAGAAGTAGTACTCAGGCTCTCCGATATAACAATGCAGTTCGGCGGAGTAGTCGCCGTCGACAATCTCAATCTGGTCGTGCATAAGAATGAGATAGTCGGACTGATCGGTCCTAACGGTGCCGGCAAGACTACAGCATTCAACTGCATCACAGGCGTATATGAGCCTACCAACGGATCCGTTGAGATCAACGGAAAAGTCGTAATAGAAAACCATCCGCAGGGCAAGATGAAAGAAGCCTACAAAGGCCGTAATGCGGGAAAGTACACAAAGGCCATCACAATGCTGCCTGACAAGGTAACAAAGCTGGGCGTTGCACGTACATTCCAGAACATCAGGCTCTTCAAAGGCATGACCGTTCTGGAAAACGTCATGGTAGCTATGCATATGAATCAGACCGAGTCTGTGTTCGGAGCTACATTCAGAAGCAAAAAAGCGCGGACTGAAGAAGCCGCAATGAGAGCCGAGGCTGAAGAACTGCTGCGCAAGGTCGAACTTTTTGAGAACAGAAACGACCTGGCAACTTCTCTTCCTTACGGAAAGCAGAGGCATCTTGAGATCGCACGCGCACTGGCAACTCACCCTTCTATACTTCTGCTCGATGAGCCTGCTGCAGGCATGAACCCTCAGGAATCTGACGACCTCATGAAGTTCATAGGCAGGATACGTGATGAGTTCGACCTTTCCATTCTTATGATCGAGCATCACATGCAGGTCATCATGGGAATTTGCGAACACATTTACGTGCTCAACTACGGCGGCCAGATCGCAGACGGTACTCCGGCTGAGATCCAGGCCAACCCGGCTGTTATTGAAGCTTATCTGGGAGGTGACGAATAATGCTGGCAATCAGAAATCTGAATGTACATTACGGCGGTATCCACGCTCTCAGAGGCATCGATAACTCAAGTCGGTCATGGGACTGGTCCCTAAGAGTGACGGTCATGTATACTGGGACGATACCGAGATCACTTCGCTCAAAACAAAGGATATCGTAGGCGAAGGGATCATCCTCTGTCCTGAAGGGCGCAGGATATTCCCGGATCTCACGGTAGACGAGAACATCGCTGCCGGCGCTTATCTCCGCAAAGACAAGGCAGAGATAGCAAGAGACAGAGATTGGGTCTATGAGCTTTTCCCAAGAATAGCAGAAAGAACATGGCAGCTAGGCGCTACCCTCTCCGGAGGAGAACAGCAGATGCTGGCTGTAGCGCGTGCGCTTATGTCAAAGCCTAAGCTCCTCATGCTTGATGAGCCTTCACTCGGACTCGCCCCGCTGGTCATTAAAGACATTTTCGCAGTCATCCAGAAAATCAAAGAGGACGGCGTCAACATTCTGCTTATCGAGCAGAATGCCAAGGCCGCCCTGGAAATCTCTGACTATGCATATGTAATGGAGACCGGCGTCATAACGATGGCCGGTCCGGGCAAAGCCCTGCTCAACGACCCGCGTGTACAGCAGGCATATCTCGGAGAATAAAACATCTAAATAACTGCAATAAAAAAGGAGCTTCGGCTCCTTTTTAAATGCGTTTTAACTGCTCTACTTCTGCAGGACTCAGCTTGCGGCACTGTCCGACAGCCAGCCTTCCGATCTCGAGGTTTCCGAGTCCCGTGCGGCAGAGCTCCAGCACCGGATGCCCTATCGCCTTGAACATTCGCCTTACCTGGCGGTTTTTGCCCTCGTGGATGACTATCTCCGCCAATGTAGAGTTGCGGTCATGCTTAAGCAAATGTACATCTGCAGGTGAAGTAACAAAACCACCTATGTCTATGCCTTTTTCAAGTCTTGCAGCTTCAGCTCTGGTCACTATGCCCTGCGCTCTTACAAGGTATCTCTTGCTGAATTCATGCGACGGATGCATAAGTTTGTTTGACAGCTCACCGTCGTTTGTGAGTATCAGGAGACCGGTTGTGTTGAGATCGAGCCTCCCAACCGGAAACACCCTCACCTCGTCCGGAACCAGCTCTGTTACAAGGGGTCTTCCTTCCTTGTCTGCTGTCGAAGTCACATAGCCCGCAGGCTTGTTGAGCAGGTAATATACCTTGCGCTCAGCCGGAGTGATACGCACACCGTCGACCTCTACTATGTCGCCTTCCTCCACATGATATCCCGGTGAGTTAAGGATCGCTCCGTTGACTTTCACCCTTCCTTTTTCTATCAACTCATCTGCCTTGCGGCGGCTCGTGATGCCCGCCGAAGCTATATACTGGTTTATCCTCATTCCTTGTCCTCAAAATCAATTGCTAACTGCCCGTAGCCTTCTTCTTCACGCTCACGTCTCATCTCTTCATATTCAGGAACCTCAGGGAGATCCTTGAGTGATGAGAACCCGAACTTCTTCAGAAATTCCTTTGTAGTTGCATATATCAGTGGTCTGCCGACGCCTTCTGACCTTCCGGAGATCTCTATCAGACCTTTATCGATAAGTCCGTCAATGACTCTCTCGCTCTTTATACCTCTTATGGAATCGATCTCCGATCTCGTTACCGGCTGACGATAAGCGATTATAGCGAGCACTTCAAGCGCTGCCTGCGACAGTCTCCTGACTCTTACAGGTGTGCAGAGCTTTTTGAGGAACATGTCGTTTTCTGCCAGCGTTACAAATCCGAACGCGTCATCTACTTCACGAATCCTTATGCCGCGGCCTTCCTGCTCGTATTCAGCCTGAAGCTCTCTGAAAAGCCCCCTTATCACATTTTTATCAGCCTCGAGCACCTCCGCCGCATCCTTTACCTCCAGCGGCTCTCCCCATATGAACATCATGGTTTCGAGAGCGGATTTCATAGTTTTATTGCTGTACATCTGCGGTCTCCCTCTTGATAACTTTTATTTCGCCGAAGTTCTCGTTCTGCTCTGCATCATAACCCTGATTCTTTATCATAGAAAGCAGTGACATGAAACTGAGTGTGATGTCGTATCTGTCCGGCTTATCAGGCAGAAGCTCATTGAAGAGCACCTTGCCGTTTCCTTCCCTGAACTTTCTTTCGAGGATCTCCGTCATCTCATTGATACGTGTTTCTATGGTCTCCTTGCGGCGCCGCACTCTGCTGTAGCGTCTGGTGACTTCCTCGACCTTCCTCTTGCGTGTAAGGAACTGTATGAAAGCTTTGACCATCTGCTCGTCGCTAACCTGCAGTATCTCGTCGGGCTCATCAAGATAAACCGACATATCCTCTGCAGGCTTCTCATGCACCGCAAGATTGAACTCCTCTGCAGCCATGAGCAGCTCAGCAGCCTTTTTGATACGCATGTAGTCGAGCAGTCTTCCCCTGAGTTCGATCCTCGGATCTTCTATTATCTCGATCTCGCCGGCCTCGTTGATCCTCGGCAGCAGCATGCGCGATTTAAGGCGTATAAGCACGGCCGCAAGCACTATAAACTCGGTATCGACCTCTACGTTGAGTTCCTCCATCTCCTTGAGATAGCCGATATACTGCTCCGTTATCTCGGCGACCTTTATATCATATATATCCATCCTCGCGTTTTCGAGAAGGTATATGAGCAGGTCGAACGGCCCTTCAAATTTGTCTATTCTGACTTTGTACAATTTATCTCCTGTCGGTTTATTCGAAATATATCTCTTTCAGGTAAAGTCCCTGCGGGGGCGCCGTGAACCCGGCATTTGAGCGGCTGCGGCTCTCTATGGCTTCGCGGACGCTGTCAGAAGTTCTCTTTCCGGCACCTGCCTCGACAAGCGTTCCGACGATTATTCTCACCATATTATACAGGAAGCCGTCACCGGTTATCTCTATCACGACAGACTTTTCATCTTCGGTGATATCCAGCCGGCTTACCGTCCTTACCGTAGATTCACGCGGAGTTCCACCCGCTGTTTCAAAGCATTTGAAATCGTGTGTGCCTACTATGTAAGCCGCCGCCTCGCGCATCGCGTCCGTGTCAAGATCGGACGCTCCCGGATACTGAAAGGCGCGGTTTCTTACAAAAATATCGCCTGTCTTGTCGATTACATATCTGTACGTCTTGCCCTTGCAGGAATATCTCGCATGGAAATCATCGGGCATCACTTCTGCTGAGATAATGCGGATATCTCCCGGCGCGCCGCTCCTACCCTCGCCTCCTGCTCCGAATCTCCGGTTCATCACTTCAGGAAGCTTTTCGACGGGCATATTCGAGTTCCACTCAAAAGTGGCGCATTGGCCGAGCGCATGCACACCGGCATCGGTCCTGCTCGTTCCGTGGATGTGTACCTCTTCACCGGCGATATACCTGAGCACGTGCTCTATCTCGCCCTGTACGGTGCGGGTATGTGGCTGTATCTGCCAGCCGCTGAAATCCGTGCCGTCATATTCGATTTTTATCAGTACATTCACACCCATTGTGATAAAGCTCCTGACTTCTCAGAAAAGGTTCAGTAAAAGCATATCTCCCGTGCTGAAGAGGAACAGGAAGTATATCGTCACCGCGGCACATGCCGATGGGAGCATCGGGTTCCTGTCAGTAATGCTTCCCTTCTTTGCAGCGATCATCACTGCCGAATAGACTGCAAAAAGCAGTGTTGTAAGTATGAATATGATGGCTATGCCCGTTCTGCCTGCTACGAGCCCCATGCATGTGAAAAACTTTATGTCCGCTCCGCCTATGCTTCCGGTTTTGAAAATCAGCATGCCCAGCAGCAGGACCGCAAGGGATATTCCCAGGCCTAATGCCGCACCGGCGGCAGGCTCCCACCAGTTTTCATGATACTCAACAAAGGCTGCCGCGGATATAGCCAGCATAATGCTGAACTCATCGGGCACTACTCTGTACATCTGGTCTGCTATAGCCATCTCCAGCACGATAAACAGCACGCAGAGCACGGAAATCTCGTATGTGAGGCTCCCGCCCCTAATAGCTAAATAAATGCCTGTAATCGCAAAATATCCGGTAAAAGCGTACTTCCATGGACTGCTCGGGAGTCTCTGACGGCCGGCATTATCGGCTTCCAGAAGTTTTGGCGGGAGCACCTTGCGCGGCTCTCCCGGCTCCGTGCCTGACTGATCCTCGTCGTAGTCCTCGAACCACCGCGGTTTTATGCGGTTAAACGCGACAACACTGCCGTTGCCAAATAATATGGCCAGAACGGCAGCGGTGATTATTCGCAATATGAGAGCAGTACTGTATTCCATCCGGCATTTGCACAGCGATCCCTATTTGAGGCAGCTGTCCAGGAACTCCAGCATGTCTGCGTAAACCTGGTCTTTATCGGTCTCGTTGAGGATCTCGTGCCTGTCATCATCGTAGATCTTGATGGACACGTCACACTTTGTATTGTCGCTGTAGACCATGAATGTCTTGCGCACGCCCTCGCCCCATGCTCCTACAGGATCTTCCGCACCCGATGTTATGAGGATAGGAAGTCCTTCAGGAAGTTTCTTCATGCGTTCGATATCGTGTGCCTTCTGCATTCCGCTGAACATGTGATAGTACGCGTTCGGTGTGAAGTGGAAAGTGCACCACGGCTGTTTTCTGTACCAATCGACGATTTTTTCATCTTTTGTCAGCCAGTCGGAAATGGTACGCGGATTCTTGATTTTCTTAAGATACGAGCCGAACGACATTCCGTCGATAAGCTTTGCCGGCTTGCCTACCTTGTTGGTGCCGAGCATCTTTGCGACCGCTTTACCGGCTGCAAGTACAGCTGCCGGCTGCCATCCGGTTCCCATGATTATGACTCCCGAAAGGCCCTTCGCATAGTCAGCGCCGTTCTCGGTTATGTACTGTCTGATCAGGAATGATCCCATGCTGTGTCCAAGAACAAGATATGGCAGATCAGGAAATTCTTTCTGCATCATCTCTCTTAGGCGGTGGATATCTGCGATGACCCATGCATTTCCTTCCTTGCCGAAGAAACCATGGTATTCGTCGGAGCGTACTGAAGCTCCGTGACCTATATGGTCTTCACCTACTACCAGATATCCGTGCCCGGTAAGGTATTTTGCAAAGTCATCATACCTGTCGATGAATTCGACCATGCCGTGGATTATCTGCAGTATCGCCTTTGGTTCGCCTTCAGGTTCCCATCTTATTGCGTGGATCTGAGTGTTGCCATCTGTCGAAGGATAATAGAATTCTTTTTTAGTCATGGTTCACCTCGCGTTTTTCAGGTCTAGTCCCGTGGTATTGATAAAACTGCGTTTCTATTGTTCCATTATACAACTTTCTGCGTCTGTCCGCCTTACGTCCGAGCTCTTTTTCCAGAGACTTATCGGATGTGATAAGGAAGAACGACCAGTTAGGACATTCCTCCATTATTTCGCGGATATGCGCGTAGATAGCCTTCAATCCGGCCTCATCTCCTATGCGCTTTCCGTATGGGAGATTGGATATGACAACGACATGATCATCTTTTGATGCGCCTTTCGGGATCCCCGCGCCGGGCTCCCATGCGGTCATGTCCATTTTTACGATGTCAATATCATCGGATTCGCCGGTCTCATCAGCATTTTCCTTTGCAGCGCGGACGGCTTTCGGATCTATGTCCATGGCGGTTATGTGAAGCGGTCCGTCCGCGCCGGTATCGGCTGCCTCATATGCCAGCCGCCGCTCCTCCTTCCAGAGGCCGGCCGGTGTTATATCCCAGCCTTCCGAAGCGAATGACCGCCCAAGGCCCGGCGCTATATTGCGCGCGATGAGAGCGGCCTCTATAGGTATGGTTCCAGAGCCGCAGCACGGATCCACCAGCACGCGGTCCTTTTTGTAAAAGCTGAGCTGCACGAGTGCTGCGGCCAGAGTCTCCTTCATCGGAGCCGCCACGTCGCGCACCCTGTATCCGCGCTTATGCAGGCCGGCGCCGCTGGTATCCAGCAGCAGCAAAAACTGATCCTTATGGGCGATGAACCTTATCCTGTATTCGGCGTCGGTCTCAGGCATCATCTCCCTGCAATAAAACTCGGACAGTCTCACTGAGACTGCCTTTTTTATTATCTTCTGACAGGCCGGTACATTATGTAGAACCGATTTGACCGATCCGCCCACTACAGGAAACACTCCTTCGAGCGGGATGATGCTTTCCCATTCCAAAGCCTTTGTCTGCTGGAAAAGGTCCTCGAATTCAGTCGCCCTGAACTCGCCCATTCGCACATACACCCTGTCTGCCGTACGGAGCCAGAGGTTAGATCTAACGATCGCCCTCTCATCGCCCATGTACGTGACCCGTCCGTCTTCTGTCTTTATTACTTTATAACCGAGCGCTTCGATCTCACGCCTTACTACTGCCTCGAGGCCGAAAGTCGCAGTCGCTACAAGTTCGAGTTTCATTTCACGCTGCCTCCGTGACTAGATCTTTATCTCGAAATCGAATCCCGACTTGTAAGGGATCACCATTCCGATGTCTCCCTCCCTTCTCGCTATTCTTGTCTTCTTCATATCTATTACACGCTGATTCTCGGATCCGCAGTACACGAGAGTCAGATTGCGCAGCTTCTCGTCGTATCTTCCGTCTACCAGAATGTCGAGCATTTCCAGAAGCTCATCGGTCGCTTTATCATGTCTCGCTTCGAGCTCTTCAAGCGTATAGCCACTGTAACTCATCAGTGTGAGACCTGCTCCCTTTATATTCTTCGCAAGATCCAGAAGTGCCGGCACCTGCTCAAAAGGCTCTCCGCCTGAAAAAGTCACACCGCGGAGCCACGGCCTGCCGCATATGTCCTCAAAGACCTCGTTGACTGTCATGTCGTAGCCGGCATCGAAAGCCCATGACTCAGGATTGTGACATCCGTGGCAGTGATGCGGGCAGCCCTGTACGAAAAGCACATACCTGAAGCCCGGTCCGTCGACTATCGACTCCGGTTCGATACCGCACACTCTTATTATTTTGCTCTTGTCCTTGCTTTTGTCCATCTCAACCATTGCAGCACCTCTTCTTTCACAAAAATAGCCGCCCACCTCTATACGGTTAAGGCGGCCATTTGCATTCAGATGGTCAATTAGTTGTGGGACAGTCCGTGCTTAACTCTGTCCTGTACCTCAGCTCTCTTGCCGTTGTTGAATCTGTCGAGTGTACCGACGAGATATCCCGTGATCCTTCTGATTCTTTCGAAGCCAACGCCTTCACCGACCTGGCCGTTTACATTCTTTACCACTTTATTATTCATACCGGTACCTCCGTATTAATTCTTCTTTTTGGTGCGCAATTATTCTATTCCCTATACAGGGATTTGTAAAGCAATATTAATGTATATTGTTGTTTATTTTAGAGCATACCACAGCATCTTGTGGATAAATCTGTGGAAAACCCTGTGGAAATCTTTTTCAGATCAATGGATGCAGTCACATGGAACCGGTACGCTCGGGAATCTCATGCGGAGCTCGTTCAGTCTCTCGATGGTTACAGGTTCACCTTCGCGTCTTCCGCATCTCGGGCAAACGTCATCGATAACTCCCGTATATCCGCATACAGGGTCTCTGTCTACCGGATGGTTGACCGAACCGTATCCTACGCCGGCTTCCTTCATGAATCTGATCACAGATTCGAAAGCCTCCGGGTTCTTCGCTGTGTCGCCGTCAAGTTCAACATAGCTGATGTGACCTGCATTCGTGAGGTCGTGATATGGTGCCTCGATAGCGATCTTCTCGAATGCTCCGATCGGATAGTATACCGGAACGTGGAACGAATTGGTGTAGTAATCTCTGTCTGTGATTCCAGGCAGCTTGCCGTATTTTTCTCTGTCGATCTTAACGAATCTTCCGGAAAGTCCTTCAGCAGGAGTAGCCAGCAGTGTGAAGTTGAGTCCTGTTTCAGCGCTCTTTCTGTCACAGACTTCTCTCATGTGCTTGATGATCGCAAATGCCTGCTCTCTGGCCTTCTCGTCTTCTCCGTGATGCTTGCCTGTCAGAGCCTTCATAGTCTCTGCAAGTCCGATGAATCCGATCGAGAGTGTGCCGTTCTTGAGGATCTCAGCAACGCTGTCATCAGGTCCGATGTTGTCGGAATCGATCCATATTCCCTGTCCCATCAGGAACGGATAGTTGCGGCCCTTCTTGCTGCACTGGATCTTGAATCTGTGGAGCAGCTGTCTTGCAACGAGATCCATCATCGCATCGAGTTTCTTGTAGAATACGTCAAAGTCTCTGTTTGACTCGATGGCAAGTCTCGGCAGATTGATCGATGTGAACGAAAGGTTTCCTCTGCCGCATACTACTGCCTTTGTAGGATCGTAGTTGTTGGCCATTACTCTCGTACGGCATCCCATGTATGCAACTTCCGAGTTATAGTCGCCTTTTCTGTAGAACTTCTTGTTGAACGGAGCATCCAGAAAGCTGAAGTTAGGGAACAGCCTCTTTGCGCTGCATCTGATAGCCAGCTTGAAGAGATCGTAGTTAGGATCTCCCTCGTTGTAGTTGATGCCCTCTTTTACTTTGAAGATCGATACAGGGAAGATCGGAGTCTCACCGTTTCCGAGGCCCGCTTCTGTAGCGAGAAGGAAGTTCTTGATTACCATACGGCCTTCAGGAGTCGTGTCGGTTCCGAAGTTGACCGAGCTGAAAGGCACCTGTGCGCCGGCTCTGGAGTTCATGGTGTTGAGGTTATGGATGAGAGCCTCCATTGCCTGGTAGGTCATCTTGTCTGTCCTTGCCCATGCTGCCTCTGCAGCCTGAGCACGGCATCTTTCAAGCTGCTCTCTTGTGAGTCCGCCGGCATCTCCGCCTCTGTCGAACCATTCGCACAGGATCTCTCCGTATGCGCCGTTGGTTGCAAGTGTAGGAGCTTCAGCCTCAGCCTTGATCCTCTCTGCAACAGCCTTAGCGTCAGGATATGCCATGTCGAGCTTAGCCGCTATGATCTCTGTAAGTGCGGAGAAGAACTCCTTGATGTAGGTTCTGGCAACGCCCGGAGCCATCGAGTAGTCGAAGTTAGGTACCGACTGACCGCCGTGCATCTCATTCTGGTTTGCCTGGATCGCGATGCATGCGAGTGAAGCATAGCTCATGATCGACTGCGGCTCTCTGAGATATCCGTGGCCTGTGCAGAATCCGTCTTTGAAAAGCTTTATAAGGTCGATCTGGCAGCATGTCTCGGTGAGCATGTAGAAGTCCTTGTCATGGATGTGGATGTCACCGTTGATATGAGCCTTTGCGATGTCTTTCGGAAGTACATAGTTGTCTACGAAATACTTAGCGCCCTCTGAACCATACTTGAGCATGGTTCCCATCGATGTATCACCGTCGATGTTGGCGTTCTCTCTCTTGATGTCTGCATCTTTCGAGTAGGAGTAAGTGAGCTCGTTGTAGATGTTCATAAGGTCTGATTCAGCCTCACGGATCTTTGCGTGCTCAGCGCGGTAAAGGATGTACGCCTTGGCAGTCTTCTCCCAGTCATACTTGATGAGCATAGCCTCGACGATATCCTGTACCTGCTCTACTGTGCATGTTTCGCCGTCGAGCTGTTCTACGACTTTCTTAGTCAGATAAGTAAAGTCAATGCTCGTCATCTTCTCGCCGTCTACCGCCTTGTTAGCTGCATAGATGGCATTGAAGATCTTAGACTCATCGAACGGCATCTCCTTGCCGTCTCTTTTGATAATGCTTTTCATGATCGTTCTCTCCGTTTGATTGTAGTTTTATATGATATTTTCTTAAGTATTATCTGTTTATGTCTATGGGCGCCAAATGCACTGTTTTCATGCTCTTCACGCGCTTCCGGATTTTAAGGCGTAAAAAATAGCGTTCTCTTCCGAACACTATATATTGTAGTCATGGCTCCATTTTGTGTCAATATATTGTTATATACTTTTTAGTTTTTTTATGTTTTTTAAATCGAACCAGCTGTCTTATCACCGTATTTTGCGCATCCCGCCGCCTTGTATTGTACTCGTTAATAAGTTATCATCTTTCCCAGAGGAGATGATTCAATGTATAAGCTTCATAAGAAAAAAAACATAGATATAATCGGCGTGCAGATCGACTTCGGCGCATCACAGAAAGGTGTTGCGATGGGGCCGCTGGCTATACGTTATGCGGGAGTCAGGGAGGACCTTCGCAGGATGGGTTATACAGTCCGTGACAAAGGTGACATAATACCTCCGCCGGATGGCATGAGCCTCCGCCACATGATCCGCTTTGAGCAGGTGAATGCCACCAACAGGCAGCTGTACAATGCTGTTTATGATACTCTTTCAGAAGACCACTTCCCTCTTGTCCTCGGAGGCGATCACAGCATAGCCGCGGGCAGCGTCTCTGCAGTAGCCAAGCACTATGAATCCGAAGGTGAGATCGGTGTGATATGGATAGACGCTCACGGGGACTGGAACGACGACAAATCTACGCTCAGCGGCAACATGCACGGCATGCCATACTCGGCAATATGCGGATGGGGTCCTGCAAGCATGGTGGACTTTGGACAGAAACCACACTATGTTTCTACCGCTCACTGTGTGCAGGTAGGAGGTCATGATTTCGACGAACCTGAGGCTGCACGCATGAAGGAGGCCGGAATGAATGTCTTCCCTATGGGCGACATTGACCGGCGCGGCATGCATGAGGTAATGAAGGATGCTATCCGGATCGCCGGCGAAGGTACAGTCGGCATACATCTCAGTTTCGATGTCGATGCCATCACTCCGGAGTATGCTCCCGGCACAGGAACCCCTGTGCCAAACGGTATAACAGCCAGAGAGGCCTTCCTGGCAGTTGAGATGCTTGCTGACTCCGGCAAGCTGCTGTCTATGGACCTTGTTGAAGTCAACCCTATACTCGATGAACGCAACAAGACAGGACAGCTTGCTTCAGATTTAATACAGCTCGCTCTGGGAAAGAAATTCTATTGACAGTCATTGTTATCGGTCCTTTCTTGTAAACGTTGATAATACTACCCTGTTAACCATTGTGGTATAATGTAACCAAACTCAAGGCTAAGCGACGTCACAGAGAAAGGGGAACGATACCATGGGGAAATATGTAGTCAGAAAAACCAATACAGGAGTCAAATTCGACCTGAAAGCCGGCAACGGTGAAATCATCGCAAACTCTGAAGTATACTCCACGAAGGCAGCATGCCTCAACGGCATTGCCAGCGTAAAGAAGAACGCACCTGTCGCAGCAGTTGAAGACCAGACTGTAGAAGGCTTCGAAAAGTGCAAACACCCTAAGTTCGAAGTGTATGTTGACAAGGCAGGGGAATTCAGATTCCGCCTCAAGGCAACAAACGGGGAGATCATCGCAACAGGCGAAGGCTACAAGGCTAAAAAGAGCTGCCTGAACGGCATTGAGAGCATCAGAAAAAATGCTGATTCCGAGATCTTTGAAGAAGAATAATAAAAGTCAAATCAAATCGAATAGGGGCTAATTTCTAGCCCCTTTCACACCACCGTACGTGCCGTTCGGCATACGGCGGTTCAACCCAAATAATAATCTAAACAGCTGAGAA
>CADCHO010000032.1 GCA_902801255.1 uncultured Eubacteriales bacterium
GCGACTCTGCCAAGCCGGGTGGCACCGCAGAAGTTTTGTATTATCATGCTTCTGTCCCAGCATGTATTATGCCGGGACGGGAGCGTTTTTGTTTCTCCCTTTCAGGCACCGGACAGGTCAGGTAAAACCGATTCGGATACATTAACTCACACATCAGAGACTGGAGAAAAGGAGAACAAAAATGGAAAACTACCGCATCTATCTGACAGAAGAAGAGATCCCTACACATTATTACAACCTGAGAGCAGATATGAAGAAAAAGCCTGCGCCGCTGCTCAATCCGGGCACGATGAAGCCGATGACGGCGGAAGAACTTAAAGGGGTATTCTGTGAGGAGCTCGTTGAACAGGAACTCGACAACGACACAAGGTATATCGAGATCCCGGAGGAGATAAGAGATTACTACAGGACATACAGACCTTCGCCTGTTATCCGCGCGTACAACCTCGAGAAAAAACTCGGTACGCCTGCAGCGATCTACTTCAAATTCGAAGGGAACAACACTTCCGGCTCACACAAACTCAATTCGGCAGCTGCCCAGGCATACTACGCCAAGAAGCAGGGCCTGAAGGGGATAACGACTGAGACAGGAGCAGGTCAGTGGGGTACTGCCATGTCAATGGCATGCGCTCATTTCGGACTTGAATGCAAGGTGTTCATGGTCAAAGGCTCATATGAGCAGAAACCTTTCCGCCGCGAGGTCATGCGTACGTATGGTGCGGACGTTGTTGCTTCGCCGTCAGATACTACACAGGTAGGGCGCTCGCTTCTGGAGCAGTTCCCCGGAACGACCGGAAGTCTGGGCTGTGCTATCTCGGAAGCTGTTGAAGTTGCTGTCGGAACAGAAGGTTACAGATATGTTCTCGGCAGTGTGCTCAACCAGGTATTGCTGCATCAGAGCGTGATAGGACAGGAGGCATATGCGGCACTCAATAAGATAGGTGTGAAACCGGATATCATCATCGGATGCACGGGCGGCGGCTCAAATCTGGGCGGATTGATCGCGCCGTTCATGGGAGAAAAACTTAGGGGCGAAAAGGACTACAGATTCATCGCGGCTGAGCCGGCTTCATGCCCGAGCCTGACCAGAGGAAAGTATCTCTACGATTTCTGTGATACCGGAAATGTCTGCCCGCTTGCTAAGATGTATACTCTCGGAAATAAATTCATACCGTCACCGATACACGCAGGCGGACTCAGATTCCACGGAATGAGCACGATTATTTCCGAATTGTACGATCAGGGAATGATGGAAGCGGTAGCTTATGAGCAGTCCGAGGTATTTGAGGCAGCAGAGATCTTTGCGAAGTATGAAGGCATACTTCCTGCTCCTGAGAGCAGCCACGCGATCAAAGCGGCGATAGATACCGCGCTCGAGTGTAAAGAGAGCGGAGAAGCAAAGACTATTCTCTTCGGACTTTCCGGAACCGGCTACTTCGACCTTGCAGCCTATCAGCAGTACAATGACGGTACGATGACGGACTATATCCCTACAGATGAAGACCTGGCGGAAGCGATCAAATGTGTTCCTCCGCAGCCGGCAGTATAAAGATTATCCCTGAACGGGCTGGCACAGCCAGCTCGTTTTTTGATGGTTCTTTTTTACGGTTCTTAATGTAAAATCTATATGTAAGACAGAATATACACAACATGTTCGGGGACAGGGAGAACATAGCGGTATGGATATTTATGTAGATATAAAAACTGAATTCAAAGGTGACGGCAGCCTTGCAAGGCCGTTCAAAAGCATAAACGAGGCAGCTGCAGTCGCGGAGCCGGGAGATACAGTCCATGTTGCTCCCGGTATATATCGTGAAAAAGTTGACCCGCTGAATGCAGGTACAGAAGACAAAAGGATAAGCTATGTCAGTACCGAGCCGCTTGCTGCAGTCATCACAGGAGCGGAGCAGGTATCTTCATGGGAGCCGCTTTCAGACACTGTATGGGTCGCGAGGATAGATAACCGCCTGTTCGGAGACTACAATCCGTACACGACACTCGTGTATGGCGACTGGTATTTTGCCAAGGCGGATAAGCATACGGGCTGCGTGTATCTGAACGATGAGGCAATGTATGAGACTGCAAGTCTTGAAGAATGCATCCGCGGAGAGCTCAGCGAAGTCAGCTGGGATCCTGAGAATTCGAAGTACAAATGGTTTGCGGAGCAGGATGAAGAATGCGACGAGACCGTGATCTATGCGAACTTTCAGGGAGTGGATCCGAACCTCGAAAAAGTTGAGATCAACGTCAGGAGAGAATGCTTCTGGCCGTCTGAAACGGGCAGGAACTATATCACTGTCAGAGGCTTCAGGGTGGAGAAAGCAGCTACGACCTGGGCGCCTCCTGCAGCTTTCCAGGACGGCATGATAGGTCCGCACTGGAGCAAGGGCTGGATAATAGAGGACTGTGAGATAGTCAACAGCAAGTGCGCAGGCATCTCTCTCGGGAGATATTATGACCCTGACAACGACAACTACTTTACTACGAAATATGTAAAAAGTCCTACTCAGATGGAGCGGGATTCCGTCTGCCGCGGGCAGTATCACGGATGGCTCAAAGAGAACATAGGCGGGCACATCATACGCCGCAACAACATACACAACTGCCAGCAGGGCGGCATCATCGGACGCATGGGAAGCGTCTTCAGCGTGATCGAAGATAACCACATCCACCATATAAATAATATGATGGAACTCGGAGGTGCAGAAATCGCCGGTATCAAACTGCATGCTGCGATCGATGTGACGATCCGGAATAATCATATCCACCACTGCACGATGGGTATATGGTGTGACTGGGAGGCTCAGGGCACCAGGATAAGCTGCAATTATCTGCACGACAATCAGCGGCCGAAGGGTGTAAAACAGCTGAAGGGCGGAATGATGTCGCAGGATCTGTTCGTAGAGGTAAGCCACGGTCCGACCCTTATAGACAACAACATACTGTTCTCGGAAGTAAGCCTGCGTTTCGCCGCACAAGGTATAGCAATGGTCCACAACCTTATCTGCGGAGCCTTTACCTGTGTGGGCGCCGGTACAGACTGGAGGTATACGCCATATCACATTCCGCACCGCACTGAGGTGATGGGATTCATGACTATCCTGCACGGTGACAACAGATTCTATAACAATATTTTCATACAGACATGGCCTGCGGATGACGCTGTTATCCTACATGATACCGATGACGGACGCGACTATGAGAACCGCAGAGTCGGAACGTGGGTCTTTGACGGGTATCCGACGTATGAGGAGTGGTATTCACAGTTTGACTTTTCGAAGCCTGCAAACATGTCTCAGCTGGAGAAGGCCCATTTCGGTCATCTGCCTGTCTGGTCGGAGGGCAACATATATCTCAATGGAGCCAAAGCCTGCAGACAGGAGAAGAAGGGTAAATGCAGGATGATCACATCTGACATCCTCGGCAAGGCATTCGAACCGGAGCAGCGGTTCGAGACCCTGGATGGATCAGATCTGATCCTGGATACAGATTATTCCGGCAATAAGCGGACGGACAATATAATACCGGGACCGTTCTCGGATTTTCCGAAAAAGAAGTACTACGACATGGAATTCCATAGGGGAGGCAGGGATGCCCGCCCTGAAAACACACTGTATTCTTACCAGTATTCTCTGGAGAAAGGCGCGCTTACCATAGAGTGCGACATGCAGCTGACTGCCGACGGTCAGATAGTCATGTCACACAACCCTGCTCTGAATCCCGATCTCACAACTGACGGTGACGGAAGGCGCATCACGGATGACACCTATTATATCCATGACATGACACTGCAGGAGGTGCAGTCGTTCAATGTGGGTCATATGGACCCGTCGATCGAATACTATGAGCTCCACGGACGCACCCAGGTGCAGACGGACACATTCATCCCTTCGCTCCGCCAGATGTTTGAGCTGGTGAGAGACAGCGGGAATAAAGAGATCAGGATGAGCATAGAAGCTAAGGCATATCCGGATCCCGCACTGGGGACCAGATACGAAAAGAATCCTGATTACGATAAACTGCTTAAAGAGTTTCTGGCTCTCGTGAATGAATTCGGTTTCCGCGACAGGGTCATACTGCAGTCATTCGACTGGGCTGTGCTCGTGAAGATGAAAGAGATCGACCCTGCGATCAGGACGATAGCGCTTTACAGCGAACAGCCATCCTGGGGTGTACCGGAAGGTACAACGCTGTGGCTCGACAGGGATGAACCGTCGCCATGGCTGGGCGGTATCGATATCCGTGAGTTTGACGGGGATCCTGTACGCGCGGCACATTCACTGGGGATCGATGATGTCAGCCCGTACTTTAAAGAGATAACAAAGGAACTCACCGATGAAGCTCATGAGTTCGGCATGAAGGTCGTTCCGTGGACGGTCAATTCCGTAAAAGATATTGCGGCTCTGTATGAGATGGGAGTCGACGGGATCATCACGGACAGGCCATGGGTACTGAGAAAATTCCTGGAGGAGAAGGGTGAGAAGCTGCTCCCTGTAATAGAGGCAGACCTGCCTTATCACCTCGAGCCGGATCACTATGAAGCTGAGGACAGAAGGTCCGAAAACGGAAGAGACGCCGCTTATTAGCGCATGCAAAGGAGAATGATGAAAAAGGTGACCATTGAGACCGGTCTGGGCAAAGTGACCGGTACAGAAGAAAACGGAATACGCATGTTCCGCGGCATTCCATACGCGATAACAGAACGCTTTGAGCTTCCGAAGCCGTATCCGGCATGGGAAGAGCTAGACGCGACCGGTCCGGAAACCGACTGTTTCCAGTTCAGGGCGTATCATAAGGAATCCATCGGACGTTACTGGTTCTATCACAGCGAGTTCAGATACGGTCAGGATATCCCGGACTGGAAATTCGCTGAGTCTCCGATGACGCTCAATGTGATCACCCGCTCTGAAGCAAAGAAGGATCCTGTGCTCGTATTCATTCACGGAGGTTCCTTCGAGAACGGAAACGTGGGAGAGCACCCGTACGGAACCAGTACCGAGTACGCTGAGAGAGGAATAGCATACGTATCACTCGGATACAGGCTCAATGTCTTCGGACTTTACAAATCCGGCAACTACGGGCTCCATGACATGGTGTTCGGCCTTCGCTGGATCAAAGAACACATAGCGGATTTCGGCGGTGACCCTGAGCGCATAACCATAATGGGACAGTCCGCCGGGGCGATGGCGGTAATGGATCTTCTTTACACTCAGATCCTTAAAGACGTCGTCAAAGGAGCGGTCATGATGTCAGGCGCCGGAAGCGTTCCGGATTTTGCCGGACCTTACACACCTGAGGAATCCGATGAAAAATTCTGGTCAAAGGTAAGGGAGCGCGCCGGCGCAAAGAATGAAGAGGAATTCAGGACACTTTCTGATCAGACGATATTCGATGCCTGGTACACTACGGGCCGCGAGATCGGAAACGTACGCACACAGCAGCCGGGAATCGACGGTACGATAATCCCGAAGATGCCGTCAAAGATAATGAAAGAGGGCACCTACCTCGATGTGCCTATAATAGCCGGCGTCACATCCCAGGACTTCATGCCGTATCTGATATATGATCTTGCACTCAGCCTTGGGAAGCTGCATGCAAAACGCGGACAGTCGCCGGTATGGGGCTATATGTTCGACAAGACTCCACCGGGAGACAGATTCAAGGCTTACCATGCAGCGGATCTGTGGTACATGTTCGGCAACTTTGACAAGAGCTGGCGTCCGTTCGATGAGAATGATCGCAGACTCAAGGATGAAATGGCAGACTATGTGGCAAATTTCGTGAAAACAGGAGATCCTAACGGAACGGGCATGCAGTACTGGCCGGCGATAAGCAAAAAGAACAGCAAGTTCAGACTCTTTGACGGAATGGGCGGAGGTCTGATAGGTCCGGCGCAATGCCGCCTCAAAGAGTGGAACAGCTTCCTGCGCGACAAAGGCCCTATGTAGGCTGAATTTAGATTTGGTATTACAAGCGTGCACTATGCTAATATAGATGTAACAGTTTTGTTATAACAACGAGAGGGACAATCAAATGAAAGAAGAAATCGCAGGCAGAAAACCCGGCTATGGCTTTTTTAACAGACTGACCTATGGAGTGGGTGAGATATTCGGCGGAGGATGCTTCGTTATCATCAACGCATTCTTCATCGTCTTCCTCACGGATGCCATGGGCATGAATGCGGCGCTTGCCGGCACCATCCCAATGGTAGGAAAGATCTGGGACGCTATAACTGACCCTATCATGGGCAATATCACAGAGAGGACGCACGCCAGGTTCGGAGCCAAGCGGTTCTACATACTGATCGGAAGCTTCGCTTCGGCGATCACTTTCGTACTCATATGGTTGAATATAAATACGCCGTCCATGACCGCAAAGTACGTGTTCTACATGGTCATGTACTGCCTGTTCAATACAGCGTTCACGGTGCTGAGTGTGCCGTATAACGGACTGCTCCCGGACATGATGGACGACTACAAGATGCGCGCAAAGTTCTCCAACATGCGCATGATCTTCTCTACTCTCGGAGCGATGATCTGCGGCCTTGTGCCTGGAATGATTATCAATCCTACGAATGAACCGGCGCTTTACATGAAGTGCGGACTCATCTTCGGTGTGCTGTTCTTCGTGGTATCGATAACCGTATTCTTCGGAACATGGGAAAAGCAGAAGGAGCCTGTAAAGACGACTTTAGGCGAGAGTTTTACACAAGCAGCAAGCGTGTTCAAAAGCCGCTCGTTCCTGCTCTTCCTCGGGCTTTACCTCTTCGGACAGGGCGGAATGGATTTCATCTCCGGCATGGCTGTCTACTATGTAAAGCACACTCTCGATGCATACAATGATAAAGTGAATTATTATCTGCCTATTCTGGCAGTCCTGATGATAGCCCAGCTGATAGGAATGCTCATCTTCGGACCTCTGATGAGAAAGACCTCCAAAAAGATGGCGATCGTGATCGCTGCTCCTGTGAGGCTCGTCGGAGTTCTGGGCCTGTTCGCATTCTCGCATCCGGGCGTATCGCTCGTACCGATCCTCGCGCTGGCAGCACTGATCGGACTCGGCAACGCGGGTTCCCTCACGGGAATCTTCGCCATCATGGCAGACATGACAGACGTGGACGAACTCATCACTTCGATCCGCAGACCGGGAATCGTATCCAGCATGGCTACATTCATCAGAAAGATCGCTTCCGGTATATCCGCAGCACTGATCGGATTCATGCTGTCGGCCGTACACTATGACGAGGCTCTCGCGAATGCCGGCATGGCACAGAGCGCTGCAACACAGCACGGCATAGGCATCTGCTTCATCATGGCACCGGCGATTCTTTCGGCACTGCTTCTTATAGTAGCCGTACTCTTCCCTATGACGAGCACAGAGTTCGATCTCGTTCAGAAGGAAGTGGCGCGCCGCAAGGGAGAGGATGACAGTGTAACGACAGAAGAAGAAAAGAAGATGCTCGAGAAAGTGACCGGCTTCTCCTATGACAAGCTTTGGAACAAAGGAAATGCGGGGCTGAAAAACAACTGACGTTAAAGGATTCCCCGCTGAATACAAACTGAAATGATCTGTAAAAACAAACCAGAAGCCTCCGGACATAGCTCCGGAGACTTTTTGTGTTATAATTCAACAATAGCGTTAACAATGGCGCTGGCGAAAAGACATAGGAGATAAGATCGAAAGGGAGAGACTATGAGAAAAGCAAGCATACAGGAAGTGCTTGATAAGAACGGAATAATGGTGATAGACGGATCGATGTCCACTGCGCTTGAGGCTCTTGGAGCAAACACAAAAAGCAGTCTGTGGACAGCCGCCGCGCTTGCTGAACAGCCTGAGCTGGTAAAGCAGGTTCACCTGGACTATTTCCGTGCAGGAGCCGACTGCGGCATAACCTGCAGCTATCAGGCTACGATACCGGGGCTTACAGCTCACGGGTATTCCGTTGAAGAAGCGGAAAGGATAATCGCGGATTCAGTAAGAGTATTCCTTGAAGCCAGAGACGAATGGTGGGAAGAAGAAGGCAGGGAAGCCGGCAGGGCCTATCCGGTTTGCCTTGCAGGGATAGGCCCGTACGGAGCATATCTCGCTGACGGCTCGGAATACAGAGGCAACTACGGAGTCGACGATCAGACACTGTATGATTTCCACAGGAGAAGGATGGAGATACTGGCAGAGGCCGGCGCGGACATGTTCCTTATAGAGACCCAGCCGTCGTTCAGTGAAGCCCTTATAGAAGCTGAAATAGCGGAAGACCTCGGCGTTGATTACTGGATCAGTTTCTCGTGCAGGGATGGACTCCGGATCAACGAAGGTGACCTTATACGGGACTGCGCTGCCGCTCTTTCAACCGGCTATCGGGGACTGAAAATGATAGGCGTCAACTGCTCAAAGCCTGAATACATAGTGAGTCTCATACATGAACTCAGAAATGCGACGGATATTCCTGTAGGAGTATATCCTAACAGCGGCCTGGTATATGACCCGGTCACCAAGACCTGGACAGAGCCTGAAGGACAGCTGGATTTCGGAGCTTATGCTCTCGAGTACATGAAGGCAGGAGCAGCTGCTGTAGGAGGATGCTGCACGACTGATGCAGGTCACATCCGCCGGGTCGCTGAGATGAGAGACATATACGTCGCATCCGGTGCATCGCCGCTAAGTTATAAAGGAATCAAGTAGGAGAGGGTATTATGGGTTCATTATCTGATTTTCTGTATATGATCGACGATTTCATGTGGGGATCGTGGATGACAATACTGATACTTGCTACAGGCATAATTCTTTCAATATGCTTCAGGTTCAGGTATCAGCGCAAAATAGCGTTCAACTTCCGCAACACCTTCGCAAAAATGCTTTCACCTGGAGAGGGCGAGGGTACTGTATCCGGCTTCCGAGCTGCATGTACCGCGCTGGCTAATACTGTCGGTACGGGCAACATCAGCGGCGTGGCTACAGCCATCGTAAGCGGAGGGCCGGGAGCCCTGGTATGGATGTGGATCTCCGCGTTCTTCGGGATGTCCACCAAGGCCTGCGAGATCATCATTGGGCAGCGCTACCGTGAGCACTACAAGGAATCCATGAATGAGTACGTCTGCGACAGATCATTCGTGCTTAAGAACGCATTCGGCTGGAAGAAAGGCGCTGTAGTGCTTGCAGTGTTCTGCTTCATGTTCGGACCATGGACATGCTGCGTCCAGACAGAAGCCGTCACAAGCTCAATGAAAGAGGCATTCGGTCTGCCGAGCATCGTCACCGTGATCATAATCGGAATCACCTGCATGGTGACCATCTGGGGCGGACTCAAGAGGATCTCCGGAGTCATGTCAAAGGCAGTCCCTATCATGGCGGTACTTTATATCGTTATGGGCCTCGGAGTCATAATCATCAACTTCAGAGAAATACCGGCTGTAGTGGCACTTGTCTTCAAGAGCGCGTTCAGCCCTGTGGCTGCAGCAGGCGGATTTGCAGGTGCAACAGTCAGAGACGCGATCCAGTTCGGTGTGGCAAGAGGTATCTACTCCAACGATGCGGGAACGGGCTACGGTATGATAGCACATGCATCCGCAAAGACAGATCACCCTGTCAGACAGTCGCTCTGGGGATGGGGCGAGGTCTTCATCGACACATTCATCATCTGCGCGGTGACAGCCTTCACTATCATCATGACCGGTTCCTACTACACCAGTGACGCGACTTCGGGAGCACTGACTACCATCGCGTTCACCAATGCTTACGGCGGTATCGGCGGCAAGCTGACTGCGATCGCCATCACAGTATTCGCCTGGACCACCATCATCGGCATGTACTACACATGCGAGAAGTCGGTAAACTATGCGTTCGGTGATACGGAAAGAAACAAAAAGATGATGCCTGTGTATATGATCTATTATATGGTTCCGTGCGTCATCTTCTATAACATAGAGGCGGATGTGCTGTGGGCATTTACGGATATCCTGTCTGCGGTTTACGTGCTGATCACGATATTCATCATAGCTGCCCGCCACAAGGAGATCTTCAGACTGTTCAGAGACTTCTGGGACAGATATCTCCCTGCTAAGGAAAGGGGAGAGAATCCTCCGTACGTATCATTCGACTGCCACGAAGAGGAGTAATATATTTTGGAAAAAGGCAGAGACAGGACTGTTCAGAAATACGCGCTCATAATGCTGTCGGGCATACTTTGGGGAACCATAGGCCTGTTCGTGAAGGTGCTCGACGCAAAAGGATCGACCTCGGAATACACAACTTTCATGAGGATGACTTTCGCGTTCCTGCTTTTGCTCGTGATCACTCTCGTCAAAGATGGAGCCGGCGCGTTCAGGATAGGCAGGCGGACGATGCTGTCATGCATGCTCCTGGGATTCGTATCCATGTCGCTCAACAACCTGTGCTACACGAACGCAGTGAGCAGGCTGGGCATGTCGCTTGCGGCTGCCATACTCTACATGGCGCCTATATTCACGAGCATACAGTCAAAGCTGCTGTTCCATGAGAAGATAGGAAAAAACAAACTAATAGCTCTGGCTTTCAATGTGCTTGGCTGCGTGCTTGCCGCTACGGGCGGCAGGCTGTCGCTCGAAGGCGTTTCGGTCATGGGACTGCTTTTCGGCATCGGTGCAGCGTTTGCGTATTCGACACAGAACATATTCGGCAGGCTTGCTACAGATGAGGCATCCCCTTTCGTAGTTGCGACATATAATTTCTTCTTTGCTGCCGTTTTCACACTGGTGGTCGCCAGACCGTTCTCCACTATGAAAGATCCGTTCGATCCGCAGATACTTATCTGGGGCCTGCTGTTCGGTCTTATCCCGACTACTATCGCATATCTGCTCTACTTCGCAGGCATACAGGGCCTGAAGGAGACGA
Source organism: uncultured Eubacteriales bacterium (assembly GCA_902801255.1). Taxonomy (GTDB): domain Bacteria; phylum Bacillota; class Clostridia; order Peptostreptococcales; family Anaerovoracaceae; genus Crickella. The sequence goes on from CADCHO010000032.1 coordinate 10,867, forward strand.
GCAAGGTGCCGGTGTTCTGCTCTCTTGAGCTCGTAGTGGCTACGATACTCGGAGGCCTGCTGTTCAATGAGGATCTTCCATTGGTATCTCTGGCAGGCACCGCAATGATACTGGTTTCCATCATGCTGATGAACCGCAGAACGGATCAATAAAGGTAGGTCCGGTATGTTTTATAACGCGAAAAATGAAAACATCAGATTCAACGGTCACGACTGCGACTTCATAAGTTTCGGTTCGGGGGATGATGTGCTGATCATGCTACCGGGTGTGGGGGACGGATTCAAGACTGCAAAAGGCGTCGCTGTACCGTTCTCAATAATGTACCGCTGCTTCGCCAAAGACTTCAGAGTGTATGTCTTCAGCAGAAGAAACAGGATGTTCAAAGGCTTTACGACGAAAGACATGGCGGATGACATTGCTTCCATAATGGAGAAGCTCGGCATCGAAAAGGCTCATGTATTCGGGGTGTCGCAGGGCGGCATGATAGCCCAGCAGATGGCTATCCGGCATCCTGAAAAGGTGAAAAGCCTCGTTCTGGCAGTGACCGCACCCCGGGCGAACGACATCATGAAAGATTCGCTGAACACCTGGCTTGAGATGGCAGACAGGGGCGATTATAAAGGAATAATGCTCGACACTGCGGAGCGTTCATATACCGGCGCTTATCTGGAGCGGGGAAGAAAGCTCAATAATGTGATCGCTCTAGCCAGGCCAAAGGACTACACGAGATTCAGGATACTCTGCGAATCATGCCTTGAGCATGACGCCCATGGAGAACTTGGAAAGATAAGCTGTCCGGCTTTCATCATCGGTGCAGACAGCGACAAGGTGCTTGGCGGAGAAGCATCGAAGGAGCTTGCCGCCGGGATACCTGACGCAGAGCTGTACATGTACGAAGGCTACAGCCATGGAGTATATGAGCAGGCAAAGGACTTCAACGGCAGAGTGCTGAAATACTTAATAAGACAAAAGTAAAAAAGTCAGGGAGCTATTTACGCTCCCTGACACTTTTTGTGAGCAGGTATTCTATCTGTCCGTTTATGGATCTGAAATCATCTTCGGCCCATCGCGCTATCTCATTCCACAGCGATTCGGGCAGGCGAAGCACTATCTGCTTACGCCTGGACTCTTTCGCCGTGAGCTCTTTTTCCCTGGCTTTTATATCAGCTTCGAGAGCATCGAGCTTTTCTTTGCGCCTGAGCAGTTTTTCTTCGCGGGCATCCAGATCAGCCCCGCTCATTCCGTTGTTATCAGTATTGTTCTTGGGCATGGAGACCTCTCATTACTAATAGATCGATCCGCTGTTTACTATCGGCTGGGCGTCCTTGTTGCCGCAGAGTACTACGAGCAGGTTAGATACCATCTGAGCCTTACGCTCTTCATCGAGGTTAACTATATCCTCGTCATTGAGCTTGTCGATGGCCATCTTTACCATGCTGACAGCTCCGTCTACGATCTTGGCGCGGGCTGCGATTATTGCTGAAGCCTGCTGTCTCTGGAGCATTGCTGCTGCTATCTCTTCAGCGTAAGCGATATGTGTTATGCGGACTTCCTCGATGACGAGTCCGGCAAAAGCGACCTTCTCAGCGAGCTCAACCTGCATCTTCTCAGCGATTTCCTGCGAACTTCCGCGGAGAGTCTGCTCAGCTTTGCCTGAAGTATCGTCATCAAGACCATCGTCGAACACGTCGTAAGGGTAGAGCCTTGCCATGTTTCTGATGGTGGAATCGGTCTGGATCGACAGAAATTCAGTGTAGTTCTCTACATTGAATACTGCTTTTGTAGGATCCTCCACGTGCCAGAGCACTACTGCGCCTATGATGATAGGGTTGCCGAGAGCATCGTTGACCTTCTGGGTACCGTTATCGAGAGTCGCACGCTTGAGCGATACAGTCTTTTTGACCCTGGTGCTGCCCGTCTTAGTGCTCTTCAGACCACTGCCTTTCATGGCATTGCCAACCTCCGCAAGCTCAGCTGCCGCCTGGCTTTCATAAGCGGGGTTGTTATATCTGGCGAATGGGTTCACGAAGAAAAATCCCGGCTTTACAATAGTGCCGTAGTATTTGCCGAAGAGGGTGAGCACCAGCGCCTCATTAGGCCTGACGCTGCGGAGTCCAGCGAACATGAATGGAAGCACTATGCAGAGCAGTATCGCCAGAAGTATCCTTATGCCTCCGCCGCCCCATGCCGTTGCTCCGCTTATGAAGAGTACGGGTACCATGAGGCAGAGGAAGATGAGAATGGCAAGCACAAGCAGCCCGCTCGGAGGATTGATGATCTTCTGCACGACAGGTTCTGCCTTTGCGATCGCTTTGATCTCAGCGGCTTCTTCGACCTGAGTTTCGAATTCTACATGTTTATCATCTGCCATATTTAAACCTCCTTGTTCAATTATTGTGTTTTTTTTATGAATAGATGATATGTGATATCATTTTGATATCATTCTTATATCATGTTCCGCATGCTGTGTCAACGCATTTTATGTCAATCAGAATGCGAAGCTCATTGACTTGAAACTGCATTCTTGTATAATAGGCGCATGGCCGTAATAATTGATTCACTGAAAGACACAATAAAGGACACGATCACACTGATACCGTTCCTGTTTATTACATATCTGGCGATGGAGTGGCTCGAGGATAAAACCGAAGACCAGTCAGTCGCCATGCTTTCGCGTATCAACAGATTGAGCCATGTGCTCGGAGCGGGCATCGGACTCATACCGCAGTGCGGATTCTCGGCCGGCGCCGCGAGTCTGTACTCGGGTGGAGTGATCACGGCGGGCACGCTCATTGCCGTGTTCCTCTCCACCTCCGATGAGATGATCCCGATCTTTATCAGCTCATCGGTGGCGCCGGCTGTTATTGGAAAGATCCTGGCGGCAAAGTTCGTCATAGCCCTTATCAGCGGGATCGTTGTTGACGCTGCCTCGCACGTCATACGCTACGGCTTCCATGCCGACAAGCATATACACGACCTCTGCGAGCGTGAACACTGCGGCTGTGAAGAAGAAGAGGGCGGCATCATCCATTCCGCGCTCATTCACACACTGAAGATCACAGGGTTCATATTCGTGATATCCCTTGCGCTGAGCCTTATCATGGGGTATGCGGGCAAGGAAACGATAGCATCTTTCCTGTCGGCGGTCCCTTTGCTCGGCACGATATTTACAGGCATCATCGGACTCATTCCGAACTGCGCGGCCTCGGTAGTGATCACGCAGATGTATCTCGAAGGACTTCTTACCTGCGGACAGCTTATGGCAGGTCTTCTTGTAGGAGCCGGAGTCGGACTGCTCGTGCTTTACAGGACAAACAGTCACCACAAGGAAAACATCGCAATTACTGCGGTACTGCTCGCTCTCGGTATCTGCTGGGGCGTGCTTATAGATATCCTGGGGTTCACTTTTTAAGCGGAAAACTCATAAACCTCATTGCCTGAAAGGGCTGTCAGGGCTATAATAAACGGGAATTTGTAACAGGAAGTGAGAATAAAAATGGAAGAGAACAAAGAACTCAAAGCATCAACAGAAGCAAAGCGTCAGAAGAAAGCTGAAAGAAGAGACGCAAAGGCAGCACGCAAGGAAGCGAATAAAGAAGAAGAAAAGAAAACAAGACCTAACAATATAGTGCTTGCCATCATGATTTTCGGCGTACTCATTATCATGTTCGCTTTTGCGGGCGGATACAACTATTTCAGCAAGCCGGCTACGATCGAAAAGTATGTAAAAGATAATGGCATCGATCAGATGTACAATGATGTTCCGGTCAGCGAGCACACGAAAATGAAACTGCGCGCCGAGAAGAATACATTAAAGATCTGGCTTAATGTCGATGAGGAGGCTTCTGAAGAAGAGCTTAAACAGTATCAGGGCGAAGAAGGTACCGAGACGCTCAAAAATATGGGAGCGTATTTCCTGACCTCAATCAAACCTCAGACACGTGCTTTCGGCGGAGAGGTAAAGATCAAGGTGAAAAAGGGAGACGAATCGATAAACTACGTCAAGATGTCGTACAGCGATGCCAAGAAGTTTATCAAGGAGCTTGAGGACGAGGAAGAGGACGAAGCGGATGATGCAGCTGATGCCGGTGCAGAGGCTGAAGCAGATGCTGACGCTGACGCATCCGAGACTGAAGGGGAATAAGCGTTTTCCTGAAAAGCATAAATAAAACCTAAAAAGTTACATACACGGAGCGAACTGCCCGGATATGTAACTTTTTTAATGCATTATTTACAGTTGAGTGGAAAACCGTTATCTGACCGTGAATCGGTATCCCAGACCGCGTACTGTAATGAGGTAGCGCGGATTAGACGGATCATCTTCGATCTTCTGTCTGAGCCTGTTGACATAAACCATGATGGCATTCTCATCAATGATGGTCTCGCCCCAGATTACGCTGTAGATCATATCTTTTGAGAAAATGTGGTCAACGTTGTCGATAAAGAGCTTGATCATGGAGTTCTCTTTGGCGGACAGAGGGATCTCTACATCGTTTTTGTAAAATCTCAGTGTAGATGTGTTATATGTAAACGGTCCGGCCTCGATTATGTTTGACGAGCTCTGTGGTGAACGCTCGCGGCTCCTTCTGATAAGGGCTTTTGCTTTTGCTACAAGCGTGACAGGATTGAATGGCTTGATGATATAATCATCTGCACCTATCTCGAGTCCATAAAGTGCGTCCTGATCCTCTTTGCGCCCGCTTACTACCATGATCGGTGTAGTAAGGCCTTTGGATCTGATTCGCTGAATGACTTCGAATCCGTTTATGCCGCGCATGTTGATGTCGAGCAGGATAAGGTCGTATTTGTTGACCTCAAGCAACTCAAGCGCAGCCTCGCCGCTTATGGCCAGGTCATTTTCTATGCCGTTGCTCTTCAGAGCTTTGTGGAGCATAGTCAAAATCGCTTTATCATCGTCCACTACCAGAACTTTGTCTGCCATGTGAGCCTCCTATCGTTAATGATCTGTTCTCAGACCCCATACCTAGTGTAATATTACCACACTTGCCACATAATATGTACTTTTTTGTTTCTCTTCGTGTTAAAATATGAGTCGTAAAGAGAGACGGGTCTGATTATGGCCCGCGTGAAGACAGCGGAGGTATTACTGTTGAAAAAGAGGACTGCCAAAAGAGAATTATTTATAATAGCTCTCGTAGTGGCGGTTTTGTGCATTGCGATCGGCATTAACGGCGTCTGGAGGTCTTTCGAGAGGTTCGACAGCAGCATCATCACCGAGAAAGATACTCAACTTTATAGTTTGATGCGCTCCGGAGACATAAATCTGGAGAACTCCATAAATGCCATACAGCGTGAGGCGGAGACATTCCTCGGGCGCGAAAGACTCAAAACAGAGATCGCAGACTGGAAAGAGAGCAAAAGCACAACAAGACTGAAAAATTACATAAGCAATAATACTCTGGTGACAAACCCTATCTATGCCGATCTTGTCATGAATTACAAAGACAAGATCCTCTGTACGGCATCAGGCAAAAAAACATACTCTCCTGTGACAGGCGGCGACGCTAACGGCATGTCGCTGTGGAAGGACGGCGATAATGTTTACTACATGGCATGGCATCAGGAAGCTGAGGGAGACATCACTTATGATGTTCTGATCGACCTCTTAAGGCTGTACAGCATGGCCATAGGCAAAAGCAATGACCGCGAGATCATGCTGCTTGATACGGCATCCGTTATCGCCATGACTTCAGGACCGGATGGGCCGATAATTAAGGAAACTGAAGCTGAAGCTGATGAAAGATTCTCCAATTTCCGGGACTTCATGATGGGCTGCCAGAAAGAGGGTATAGCTGACGGCATATCCGTGGATACCGTCGATGATGAAGGGAATACATATACAGCCAGAATGGTTGCTCTGCCGAGCGGAAGCACCGTTAACGGCGAATTTGCAATGGGCATACTGGCTAATTATGAAGATGCGATCGCTCCGTCAAGAGAGGCGGCCGAAGGCATACTCCTTTACGGCGGACTTGGAGTGGTCGGCGTTGCCGGGCTTCTGCTGCTCCTCATCATGATGAGACGTGCCAATGCCGCAAGCTCAGCAGAACTCCGTGTTCTTAAAAAGAAGAACGAAGCCATGGAGGAGATCAATCAGAAAATGCAGGCGCTTGCTCACCATCAGAGACTCGAGACGATCGGTACCATGACAGCAAGCATCGCGCATGACTTCAACAATCTCCTTACACCTATAATGGGCTACAGCATTATGACAATGGAGATGCTGCCGGCAGATGCTACCGAGCTCCAGGACAACCTCATGGAGATATACGATGCTTCGGTAAAGGCTAAGGACATTGTGACCAGACTGGCTGAGCTCACAAAGAAGGGAAATGAGGAGAACTTTAAAGAGATAGATGTGGATGAGGTTATCCGGAGCGCTCTTAAAGTGACTCTCCCTGCAAAGCCAAAGGAAGTAGAGGTAAAGGCCAACTTCAATGCGGAAGGTGAAAAGATAAAAGCAGACCGCACACAGATCTCACAGCTTGTCATGAACATAGTTCTGAACGCGTATGATGCAATGAGAGATGAGGGCGGCACACTTCTGGTATCTACAAGGATATCCGGCGAAGAGGTGGTGCTGAGATTCAAGGATAGCGGATGTGGGATGGATACCGAGACGATGTCCCGGATATTTGACCCGTTCTATACTACCAAGGAGTCCGGCAAGGGAACCGGTCTGGGACTGGCCATCGTAGCTCAGATAGCTGAGACTCATGGAGGCAAAATATATGTGGACTCCGAGCCGGGAGCAGGCACTGAATTCAGGGTATATCTGCCGCTTGCAGGCGCCGAGATGGAAAGCCTTGCGTGGGGCCCCGGCGGAGAAGGGAAGTTCGATACAAAGCGCTACAGCGTCAATCTTATCCGCAAAGAACTGGCCAGAATACAGGCTGAGAAAGAGGAAGAGGAATCTGTACAAAATTAAGCGTAATAATACACCTGATAGGGTAGAGAAGATCCGCATTATTGTGATACAATATATGCGGATTTTTAGCGACGTTATTGACGTTCATCAGTCTTACGTTGCGTCTAAAAATTAAATTATGAAAGGAAATATAACATGATAATTCTGGTAGTCAACACAGGAAGTTCATCCCTGAAGTATCAGCTGATCAACATGGACAACGAGGCAGTTCTTGCTAAGGGTCTCTGCGAGAGAATCGGCGAAGACGGTCACATGAATTACAAGACCGATGCAGGTACAGTATTTGACAAAGACATCGCACTGCCTGATCACGGTGTTGCAATGCAGCTTGTTATCGATGCACTGACCGATAAGGAACACGGCGTTATCGCAGATATGAGCGAGATCGGAGCTGTAGGCCACAGGATCGTACAGGGAGGATATATCTTCGATAAGTCGGAGATCATCACTGATGAGGTAGAAGCAGGAATCGAAGAACTCTGCACACTCGGACCTCTCCACAACCCACCGGCACTCGTAGGAATCAGAGCATGCAAGAAGGTTCTGCCGAACACACCGGGAGTTGTAGTATTCGATACAACATTCCACAGAACAATGCCTGATGAGTGCAAATATTATGCTATTCCTTGGGTATATGCCGAGAAGTATCATGTTCAGAGATACGGTGCTCACGGCACAAGCCACCGCTATGTTGCCAACAGAGTTGCTGAGCTCATGGGCAAGGATCTCAAGGATATCAATGTTATCACATGCCACCTCGGCAATGGTTCTTCCATCACAGCTGTCAAAGACGGAAAGTGCTATGACACATCGATGGGCCTCACGCCGCTCGAAGGTCTCGTAATGGGAACACGCTGCGGATCGATCGACCCTACAGTCGTCAGCTTCATCTATGAGCAGACAGGAATGCCTGTAAAAGAGATCACAGACATGATGACAAAGAAGTCCGGACTCCTCGCTATCTCCGAAATCTCCGGTGACTGCAGAGACATCACAAAGGCTGAGGCAGAGGGTAACCACAAGGCTCACGTTGCAAGAGAGATGCTGCTCAGATCCGTAAAGCGCTTCATCGGTGCTTACGCTGCAGAGCTCGGCCATGTAGATGCAATGGTATTCACAGCAGGTATCGGCGAGAACGATGTTGAGCTGAGAGAGAAAGTCTGCGCTAACCTCGGATTCATGGATCTCTACATCGACAAAGAGAAGAACAACTGCAGAGGCAAAGAAGTTGAGATCACAGGCGAAGGTTCGAAAGTCAGAGTATTCGTCATTCCGACTAACGAAGAGCTGATGATCGCGAAGGATACGCAGGCACTCGTAGAAGCTATGTAAGGTTCTCTTTGTCCTTACGGCGTTGCCGCAAGGTCGAGAACCTTGATCTCCGGAGGCCAGGCTCCTCCGATAAAAACAACTCGATTTTGCGGTTCAGCATACAAGGTGTTGGGGCTGCACCTAACCAACGGAAATAATTATTTCACCATATTATTTCAAAAAAGTGCTTTTTTACTAACTATCACTTATTTTCAAAATCTTTTTAAAGGGAGATGAAAGAATGAAGAGACAATTCAAGACAATGGACGGCAACAACGCTGCTGCACATGTCTCCTACGCGTTCACAGAGGTATCCGGAATCTATCCGATCACTCCGTCCTCGCCAATGGCAGACTATGTAGACCAGTGGGCAGCTGCTGGACGCAAGAACATCTTCGGATCTACTGTACAGGTAGTCGAGATGGAGTCTGAAGCTGGTGCTGCTGGTGCTGTACACGGCTCACTCGGAGCTGGCGCACTCACCACAACATACACAGCTTCCCAGGGACTTCTCCTGATGATCCCTAACATGTACAAGATCGCTGGAGAGCTTCTGCCGGCAGTATTCCATGTATCGGCTCGTACAGTTTCGACTCACGCGCTGAATATCTTCGGAGACCACTCAGACGTTTATGCTTGCCGTCAGACAGGATTCGCAATGCTCGCAGAGAGCAACGTACAGGAAGTTATGGACCTCGGTCCTGTAGCTCACCT
>CADCHO010000033.1 GCA_902801255.1 uncultured Eubacteriales bacterium
GCAGATGGCAGACCGCTTACGCGTTTCCACGCGTACCGCGAGGAGTAAGGGCTATGCCCGTAAAAACACAACCCCGCGTTTTACGCGGGGATGGTTTTTTTCATGCTTTTGCACCACAGGAGCCTTTTTTCGTGCCTTTGCAACGAATGGAGACGCCTTTTTTCGCCCCCTTTGCAACGAATGGAGATGCCTTTTTTCGCGCGCGAGAACACGCATAGATCGCGCGCGAGAGGAAAACGCGCAAGGATTGCGCATGAGTAGTAAAAATAAAAATGCATATGCGCAATATGCAGAAGGTAATAGATGGAAAAAGCTCGATTCGGGCTTCAAATCTCGAAAAATGTGATAAAAAAAGAAAGTGAGCGAGCAATAAACAGACAGGAAGTGTTATCGTCAAGCTGGATGGTGAAAGACTGCGCATATGGAATGGAAAAAGATGTGTTCATGCGCAGTTTACCGCCATTTTATCTTTTGGAGACTATGTGAGCTGGCTCCGGTACGCTGGTTGCAGGAATGAGGTGTTTTTCGTATTCATTTAATCTACACATATTGTATGTGGAATGTGTTATACTGTTTGCGTTGACAATTAACGTGCGAATATAACGGCGCACATAAGTACAGAAAAACAAAACCTGATAAGGAGGCAAATAAAATGATTGTAAAACTGACACAGGATACTTATGAAAACGAGGTAATGAAGGCTGAAGGCACTGTTCTCGTTGATTTTTATGCTGACTGGTGCGGACCTTGCAAGATGCAGGGACCTATCGTTGAGCAGCTGTCAGAGGAAAGAACGGATGTAAAGTTCTGCAAGCTCAACATCGATGAGGCTATGCCGATTGCAATGTCACTTGGCATTACAAGCATCCCTACAATCATGGTTGTAAAGGACGGAGAGATCACATACAAGCAGGCCGGTCTCATGCAGAAGGCACAGCTTAACGCACTTCTCTAAGCGCATAAAGCAAGCTGATTTAAGCACAACAGCGTAATTGACATAGCCGTTCGGCTAAAATATAATGTAATTACATTATATATAGCCGAGCGGCTATTTTATTTAATGCAGAGATTAAATATAGCCGAATGGCTATATTTGACGGCTAACAGCTATGCGCAGATGGTTTCTGTCTGGCGTGATGCCGGTATATTAAAGGGGAATAGCATGAAGACAATACAGGATATGCAGGATCTGGGAAAGGCGATCCGTGACAGGCGGCGTGAACTCGGATACACGCAGGCTTTTCTGGCAGACTATGCGGGGATAAGTGCAAGTTTCCTGTCTGAACTCGAGAACGGCAAAGAGACGATTCAGGCGGGTAAAATGATGGATGTCATCAGCTTGCTGGGCATGGATATCTGCGTCAAAAACAGAGGGGAGTGATGCTGATGAAGCGGCTTGATGTCTCGATTGAAATAAACGGAAGGCAACGGGAAGTTGGCGTCATAAGCGGCAGCAATGACTATGATGCCTCGTTCTGCTATTCTGAGCATTATCTTGAATCCGGCACAGCGCGCCCTATATCCATAAGCCTGCCTCTGACAGACAAGCCTTATGGGCCTGAGCTTACAAGAAGGTTCTTTGAAGGCCTTCTGCCTGAAGGTTTTATGAGAAGAACGGTCGCAGAGCAGAATCGTACTGATGACGGCGATTATCTCTCGATCCTTGAGATGCTCGGCGCCGAATGCCTCGGAGCAGTGCAGATCAAGGGCGAAAACTATAAAAATATAGAGCCGTCATATAGGGCATTCGATCCCGAAACGATGTACAAACTGGCTGCAGAGGGAGCTACAAGGTCGGCGGATCTCGTGGTAGAAGCTCATCTGTCGCTTACAGGTGCTTCCGGAAAGATAGGAGCTTATAAGAACAGCGACGGACGATGGTTCCTGCCTGTGGGAAGTGCACCGAGCACCCACATTCTGAAGCAGAGCCATATACGCTATGATAAAATAGTACAGAACGAACAGCTGGCGCTTAAAACCGCTGAGTTCCTGGGAATAGAGGTCCCTAAGAGTGAGATCGTAGAAGCATATCCGGAGCCGGTTTTCGATACCGGACTCAATCCGCCGGTCACCGAAAATGTCCTCTTTGCTACGGAACGATATGACCGCACTTTTGAAGGAGCTGAAGATCTTGTCGACGGGATGCTCTGTCCGCTCAGACTCCATCAGGAAGACTTCGGCCAGGCGCTGGGTATTCCTGCATCGGGCAAGTATGAGAGACCCGGAGAGCAGCACATGAAAAAGATGTTCGATCTTCTGAGGCGGTATTCCGCTTCGCCGATAGAAGACCAGATAAAGCTGTGGGAGATCATAGTGTTCCACTGGCTGATCGGCAATACCGACGGACACATAAAGAATTTCTCGCTCGTGTACGATACAAATCTCAAGGCGGTCAGGCTGGCTCCGGCCTATGATATAGTCAGTACCATCCTATATGATACTCACTCGTCTGAAATGGCGTTTTCCGTTGGAGGACAGATAGAGTGGAGAAAGATAGGCCGCAGCTGCTTTGAAGATGCCTGCAAAGAGTGCGGACTCAACAGGAAACTGTTCATGCCTCTGCTTGACGAAAAACGGGTGCTTTTCAAAGATGCTCTTATGCGCGCGGCTGAGGTAGTACATGATGAAGGGTTCGAAGATGCCGTAAAAATGGCCGGAAAGATACTGGAGGTTAGCAATGTTACTTCTGAATAAAGACGAAATCAAAAAAGTATTTTCCATGCATGACGCTATCGAGGCAGACAAGGAATGCTATAAAGCATTCAGCGAGGGAAAGTTCGACGTTCCTCTGCGCGCGGTCATAAACGGCAGCGAAGGCAACTTCCTGTTTATGCCTGCGTACAGCGAGGAGATGAAAGCGGCCGGACTCAAGATAGTCAACATCATGCCGGGCAATCCGGCAAAGGGGCTGCCGGCTTCCATCGGCCAGGTGCTTCTGATCGATGGTGAGACAGGCGTCGTTAAGGCGATGATGGACGGCACATACATTACAGCGCTAAGGACTGCGGCAGCCAGCGGAGCGGCATTTGACCTCTTTGGATCCCCAAACGCATCTGTTGGAGCAATAATAGGTACGGGGAGCCAGGCGATGTGTCAGCTCGAAGCCATGCTTTCTGGCAGAAAGCTCAAAGAAGTAAGGGTGGCAGCACGCAATTTTGAAAAAACAAAGGCTTTTGCAGAAAAGGCGACTGAAGAGCTCGGACATTACGGCGCAAAGATAATACCGGTAGAGGATACCAACGCAGCGGTTGACGGAGCAGACCTCATCATACTGGTCACTGTTTCAGGGACACCTGTCTGCAGCGCAGAGTATTTTAAGCCTGGTGCAGTCATAAGCGCTGTCGGAGCATACACATATGACATGCAGGAGCTGGATCCTGCCGTATTTGACAAGTGCGGAAAGATCTATTTTGATTCTGAAACTGCTGTGCTTTCGGAGTCAGGCGATATATTAAGACCGCTGGATGAAGGCACTCTCAGCAGGGATCAGTTCACGGGCGATATCGGTGACTACCTGCTCGGAAAGATCCCGGGAAGGGAATCGGATGATGAGATAATAGTGTTCGAGAACGTCGGGATCGGCGCGCTTGATCTTTACACCGCTCAGAAGGTATATGACAAGGCAACGGAAGCAGGCATAGGCCTGACATGGTAATCAAAAAGGAGGAATTATTATGCCACATGTAGACATCAGCATGTTCTCTGGAAGAGACGACGAGTTGAAGAAGAAAGTAGCTGAAGCAGTAGTCGAGACCATGATCAAGGAGCTCGGCTGCCAGAGGAGCCATCTGTCGGTAGCCATCCACGATGTGGATCCTGCTGAGTGGAACGAGAAGGTCCACGATAAAGTAGATGCTTCAAAGGTGTATGCCGGCGAAGTATTTGAAAACAAATAAGATATCTGAAGAAACAGAAACTTTGTACATTTTCACAAATCAAGTCTGTTGTTTTTGTGAAAAAACATAATTGCTTGTTGACCTCTATATATCGTGGTAGTACAATACTCACGAAGCAAAAGGGTTAATATATAAAGCACTTACGTTGGAGCCGGTTGTACCGGCTTTTTCGTTGCCCAAATTACAGGCGATTATGATATACTAAACAACGTGAAATTTATAGAAGTAAAAGACCTTAAAATTGAATTCACAAAAATCGACGAAAGCGGCAGAGAAGTGCCCGGCAAGGTAGCCTTGGACGGTATCAGTCTGGATATCGAAAAGGGCAGCTTTGTTGCGGTCGTAGGAATGAACGGTTCGGGCAAATCCACACTGGCCAAGTGCTTCAACGGACTCCTGGCACCTTCAGCAGGGCGCGTCATAGTAGACGGCTTCGATACTGCGGAGGAAGAGCACATCTGGGATGTCAGAAGAAGGGTCGGCATGGTGTTCCAGAACCCGGATAACCAGATAGTATCATCGATCGTAGAAGACGATGTTGCATTCGGTCCGGAGAACCTCGGAGTAGAACCAAAGGAAATCAGGCGCCGCGTCGATGAAGCTCTGAAAAGAGTCGGGATGTATGAGCTCAGGGATAAAGGAGCCCATATGCTTTCCGGCGGCCAGAAACAGCGCATTGCAATTGCCGGAGCTATCGCGATGCGGCCTGAATGCATAGTGTTCGATGAGCCTACAGCTATGCTGGATCCAAAAGGAAGGGCCAGCGTGATGGGCATCATCAAAGACTTGAATGCAGAGGGCATCACATGCGTGCTCATAACGCACTTTATGAGCGAGGCTGAGCAGGCGGACCGCGTCATTGTTCTTAAAAAAGGTAAGGTGCTCTGTGACAGAACACCTGAAGCGCTGTTCTCAGACAGGGAAATGATAGAAAAAGCAGGGCTGGAGATGCCTGCTGCTATAGAGATCAGAGACAAGGCCGGACTGCCGGAAAGGCTCACAACGGCTGAGGACATAGCCGATTTTATGGCAAAGCAATAACATTATGAGCCGCATCTTTCCCGGAGATGTTCCTCCCGGAATTGACAGCGGTAAGCATACGATACGTAAAGCAGCTTAAGGGCCGTAATGTAATGGCTTGCTAGTGGTAATGTAAAAGCGTTACTCCGCTGCTCCGCTCGGAACGCTCTCCGCCGTGCGGCTAAATAAAAACGATAAGAGCATCAAAGAAAATGTCTATATCCGTCAGAAACTTAAACTATGTATATAATCCCGGGATGCCGGGTGAGACCGTCGCGCTGAACGACGTGTCTTTTGATGTGGCTGACGGTACGATCCTCGGCATTATCGGACATACCGGATCGGGTAAATCGACGCTTCTGCAGCATCTGAACGGACTTATCAAGCCGACTTCGGGAGAAGTTTATATAAATGGGGAATGCATAACCGACGGCAAGGTTAAGATGACCGACATCAGACGCAAGGTGGGTCTTGTTTTCCAGTATCCTGAATACCAGTTGTTTGAGGAGACTGTCAGAAAAGATGTTGCGTTCGGGCCGAAAAACCTCGGACTGGATGAAGAGGAGCAGGAGGCAAGAGTAAAGAAGGCCATCGGTCTTGTAGGTCTGGATTATGATGAGATCAAGGACCTTTCTCCGTTCGAGCTTTCGGGTGGCATGAAGCGCCGTGTTGCTATCGCAGGAGTGATAGCCATGGATCCTAAGATCCTTATCCTTGACGAGCCTACAGCAGGTCTCGATCCTTCAGCTCACAGGGATATTCTGGCTATGGTCAGAAGAATCCATGATGAGATGGGTATCATACTGATCTTTGTGTCGCACAACATGGGCGATATCGCGGAGATGTCTGACAGAGTCATGGTTATGAGCGAAGGAAGGGTGGCCCTTGAGGGGACGCCGGCGGAAGTGTTCTCACAGTCTGACAGGCTTGCGGAGATGGGACTCGGAGTTCCGCCTGCAAGAGAGATAACAGAGCTCATCAAAAGCAAGGTTCCGCAGTTTGAAAGCGAAGCGCTCACTATTGATGGTGCGGCAGAAGACATAAAGAAATATATGGAGGAAGCGCGCGGATGATAAGAGATATTACTCTCGGTCAATACTATCCGGGCGATTCACTGATCCACAGGCTTGACGCCAGGACCAAGATCATCGCGACACTGCTCTATCTGATAGAGCTCTTTGTCGTGAACAATTTCTACGGTTTCCTGATAACGGCAGCTGTACTTTTTGTAATCATCGCAATTTCAAAGGTACCTCTGAAATTCATATTCAGAGGCCTGACCGCAGTGTTCCTGATCATAGCGTTCACCTTCGTACTCAACCTTTTTATGGTTGACGGGCGTGTGCTCTGGCACTGGAAATTCCTTACCATTACATATGAAGGCCTGTCGAGAGCTTTCTTTATGGCTGTCAGGCTGGTGCTCATCATCATCGGTTCATCGATAATGACACTCACAACAAAGCCGGTCGAGCTCACGGACGGCCTCGAAAAACTGCTGTCTCCATTCTCAAAGATCGGGCTTCCGAGCCATGAGATAGCGCTCATGATGACCATAGCATTGCGGTTTATACCGACTCTTATGGAAGAGACTGACAAGATAATAAAGGCACAGCAGGCCAGAGGAGCAGACTTCGAATCCGGGAATCTGTTCCAGAGAGCGAAGAGTCTCATACCTATTCTGGTACCGCTCTTTGTGAGCTCCTTCAGAATAGCGCAGGATCTCGCCCTCGCCATGGAGGCAAGATGCTACCACGGAGGACCGGGAAGAACTCGTATGAACGAGATACGCTTTGATCGCGGTGACGCAGTAGCAGCTGTATTAATGCTGCTGTTCCTCGCAGTCATCATAGCTTCCAGATTTATTAGCTTTTAGGCAGCCGCATCTAACCCGGAGATGTTCCTCCCGGAATTGATCGCGGGTGTTTTGTGAAAGATTGGAAAGCACAGGGCCGGAACGTCACGTTTATAGTAAGTTAATAACACGTCGTACGCCGCGACTCCGCTCGGAACGATCTCCGGCGTGCGGCTGCAAATAAAATGCGTCAGAGAAAATTAAGAAATCTAGATTCTAAATATGAAGCCTACTCGGATATCGTTATAGATGCGCCGGCTGAGATGCGCGGCATATGGGCTGAAAGATCCGGAGGCGCGCCGCTCTTTATCGAGATAGGCTGCGGCAAGGGCAAATTCATTTCCGAGCTCGCGGCGCGCGAGCCGGAGCATTTTTTCGTTGCGATAGAAGGCAACAAGAGCGTTATGCTCCGCGCAATGGAGAAGATCAGAAAACTGCATCTCACAAACGTTGCATTCATACCGGAGCTGGCAGGTGACTTATCGGACTGGTTTGAAGAGGGAGATGCTGACGGCATCTATCTCAACTTCAGCGATCCTCTGCCGAAAAACTACTGGTACAAGAGGCGGCTGACTTACAGAGACAGGCTGAAGTCGTATTTCAGAGTACTGAAGCCTGAGGGTACTATTACCTTCAAGACTGACAACACTGACCTGTTCAACTGGTCGATCCTCGAGATCATTGCTTCAGATCTGAAGATACTGGATATAACGCGGGATCTCCACGCTGATCCGGAGGCAAACGCATCAAATATTGAAACTGAATACGAGGCCAAGTACAGCGGCTTCGGTGAAAAAATAAAAAGAGTAGTTATCGGCCGCAAATAAGCGGCGGAACGGAGGATAAAACATAAAATGGATCTGGCTGTATTGTTTGAGAGCCTAATGCTGATCATCTTCGGATGTTCATGGCCGGCAAATATTCATAAATCACTGACAAGCAAGACGACGCTGGGCAAAAGCCTTGTTTTTGAAGTGCTTGTAGTTATCGGTTACCTATGCGGGATCACCGCAAAAATCATTATTTATAACAAAACAGGACAGCTGCAGACCTCGTTCTGGTTCTACCTGTTAGATATTCTGCTGGTATCTACAGACATAGTGCTGTTTTTCAGAAACCTTAAGATCGATAAAAAAATGGGACGCATATAGATGTCCTGATAAATTAACAGGGGGTAGTTATGGTTAAGAGCATGGCGGCGTACAACGGAAGGGAGATCCCTAAGGAGGATAAGGTTTTCGCAGCAAGCGGAAAGGCCCTTGACGCGGTCAGCAAATACGGACCGGCAGATGTAATAAACGCTACGGTTGGAGCACTGTATGACGATGAAGGAAAGCTCCTGGTGCTGAAATCGGTTGAGAAGGTGATGAAGAGTCTGCCTGCGGAAAAATATGCTGCGTATGCGCCTATCGCGGGAACTCCGGGCTTCAAAAAAGCTATACTCAGGGCGGCTCTTGGCAGCTTTGAGCCTAAGAGCTATACATGCGTAGTGGGAACGCCGGGAGGTACCGGTGCCATCAGAAACGCAGTAGCTAATTACTCGTGCCCCGGCGATAAGATCCTTACTCACAGCTGGCACTGGGCACCGTACAAAACGATCGCGGCCGAGATGTACCGTGGAATAGAGCGTTTTGAGATGTTTGATGAAGAAGGCCGTTTCAATATTGCGGACTTCGATTACAAAGTAAGGAAGCTCACCAGAAACCAGGAGCATCTCGTGATAATACTCAATACGCCGGCCAATAATCCTACCGGCTACGCGCTCACCATGGACGACTGGTACGGAGTCAAGAGGGTGCTCGACGAAGTGCCGCTTGATAAGAAAATCGCTCTTGTGCTCGACGTAGCTTATATCGACTTTGCCGGCGAACCGGAAGAGGTCAGAAGCTTTTACAGCGTCATAGATAACCTAAGAGCGAACATTCTTCCGATAATAGCATACAGTGCTTCCAAGACATTTACTTTCTATGGAGCAAGGTGCGCGGCAATGATCTGCCTTGCGCACAGCCCGGAGGTGGCAGAAGAGTTCGGCAGGATCAACTCGTTCTCATCAAGAGCAACATGGTCGAATCCTCCAAGGGCACCGCAGGAGGTCATTGAGCGTATTTATGACGACGAAAATCTCCTGGCTGAAGTAGAGGCCGAGAGGGCAAAGGCGCGCGGGATGCTTCTCGCGAGAGGGCGTGCGTTTGAAGAAGCAGCGGCTGAATGCGGGCTGGAGACGGTACCGTTCAGTGCGGGGTTCTTCGTAACCATACCGTGCAAAGATCCGGACGGGTTATGCGAAAAGCTCAATGAAAAGAATGTATTTCTCATACCGTTTGACGGAGGTGTCAGAGTATCGATCGCAGCGAGCTCGGAGGATAAGTGCCGAAGGCTTCCTGCCCTGATCAAATCCGCAATGAGCGAACAGGACTGATTTAACAAAGTGATTATATTGGGATATAATAAGCGAAATATCTTTTTGGAGGTGTAAAAACCATGAAAAAAATCATTTCAATTATTACTATAACCGTACTGGCTGTATTGATGCTCACAATGGTGTCATGTGGTAAACACGAATTCAGCGGTTCAATAGATGGCGATAAAAACATGACCATAAATGCTGTGAATGCCGATGCGGGCGATTACTTTGTAACAGGAACGCTTGTGGTAGAAGAAGGCGAAGAGATAGCCATCGATACAGCTCTCGATAAAGGTGAGATCACAGTCGAGTTCATTGCCTCCGAGGGTGAGGGCAATATCGATGAGCTCCCGGAATTAGACGGTGATGCTACATACACCGCATACCTGAGCGGAACTAACTCACAGGCTGTCAGCTTCGGCGCAGGCTCGTTTATGATTAAACCGACCGTAACTGATAAGGCAACCGGCACTGTCACTATAACGGTGCAGCCTGCAAAATAATACAGGAGATATGCTCAGCGGCACACTTATAACTCTGCTTGGAGCGGGTCTATGGGGGCTCAACGCGGTAGTAAGCAAATACCTCATGGCACGCGGCGTAGATACGATGTGGATGGTGAATTTCCGCATGATCACATCGGGGCTTGTGCTGCTGATATTCGCTCTTGCCAGGAATCCGCACGGCATATTTGACATCTGGAAAGACAGGAAGTCTGTTATAAGGCTCCTTGTGATATCATTGTTCGCATTTGGGCTTTGCCAGCCTACATATTATCTATCGATAGATTACAGCAACGCGGGCATCGCTTCTGCTATACAGCAGACGGCGCCTGTGTTCGTGCTTATATATGTTATCATTAAAGAGCGCCGTAAGCCTTTCCCGGCAGAGCTCGGCGCACTGGTTTTGGTAATAACAGGGTCCTTTTTAATAGCAACACACGGAGACTTCAGGGCTCTCGCGGTCCATCCGCTTGCATTGCTTTTCGGACTGATATCTGCGCTGATGTGTGCGCTGTATATCACACTTCCGTCAGAACTCATCAGGCGCTACGGAACGTTTGAGACGGTAGGCTGGGGACTCTTTATCGGAGGCATAGTCGTTGCTCCGCTATGCAGACTGTGGAACTTCCCGGCGCAATGGGATGCAACACTGATAGCGGGAATGATCTTTATAATACTGCCGGGAGCAGCATTCGCATTTGCACTTTTCCTTTATGGGACGAGTATCGTGGGTCCGGTGCGCGGCGGAGTATATAATCTGTTCGAACCTGTCACGGCACTTGTGGCATCAGTGCTCTGGCTGAACCAGAGCTTTCACCCTACGGAGATCGGAGGCGTGGCCGCTATTCTTGCCGGCATAGCGATACTTACAGTCGCAAAAGAAAAGGATAATAATAACGTTAAGGAGGATATCGGGAATGAGTGTGAAGGTAATTAAATTCGGAGGTTCTTCTGTAGCAGATCCTGCACAGATAAGAAAAATCAGGGAGATCGTTGAATCTGATCCTGAGCGCAGATATGTAGTTGTATCTGCTCCGGGCAAAAGATACAGCGGGGACAGCAAGATCACCGATTTGCTTATAATGCTCAAGGCTGTTATAGACAATAACATACCTTATGAGCCTCTCATGGCGCCAATAAAAGAAAGATATATGAATATTGCTGATGAGCTCGGAATAGATGTTGATCTTGATGCAGAGTTCAAAGAGATCCGTAAAAATCTGGACAACGACTGCTCGGGCAATTATATAGTCAGCCGTGGAGAGTACCTGTCAGCACGCCTGATATCCGCGTACCTCGGATACGACTTTGTGGATACAAAGGAATTGATCCTGTTTGACAACAAGGGAAGGCTGCTGGTAGAGCAGACGAACGACGCATTGTCTGCAGAGCTTGCGAAGCACGAAAGGGCAGTGCTGCCGGGATTCTACGGAAGCTATGCAAAGAGCGGAGACATATGCCTTTTCTCCAGAGGTGGTTCTGATGTGACAGGCTCTCTGGTAGCAAGAGCTGCAAAAGCTTCGGTATATGAGAACTGGACAGACGTATCGGGCATGCTTATGGCAGACCCGCGCATTGTAGATGATCCGCTGCCAATAAAGAATATCTCTTATATGGAACTCAGAGAGCTGTCATATATGGGGGCCAGCGTTATGCACGAAGACGCTGTTTTCCCTGCAAGAATGTCGGACATACCTATCAATATCCGCAACACCAATAAGCCTGAAGATCCGGGAACGGTTATTTCCAATAAGGGAGCAGTTGATGATGGCAGCATCATAAGCGGAATAGCCGGCAAGCGTGACTTCACGGTCATCTCGATCTACAAGAACATGATGAACAACGAGGTCGGATTCGTGCGTAAAGCACTGGCTATAGTTGAAGATGCAGGAGTCAGCTTCGATCATATCCCTACAGGAATCGACTCGCTCTCTATGGTCATTGCAAGCAGCGAACTCGAGGACAAACTCGAAGACATTCTTGAATCCTTCAAGGTGCAGCTGAAGCCTGACGATATAAATGTCGAGGAAGGCATTGCGATGATCGCGGTCGTAGGTCAGAAGATGTTCCGCAGCGTAGGTACATCAGCAAGGATATGCGGAGCGCTTGCTTCAAACGGTGTCAACATCCGCATGCTGAATCAGGGCACAGGCGAGATCAATGTAATCGTCGGCGTTGAAGGAGCAGACTTCGAAAATGCTATCCGCGCGATTTACGCAGAATTCGTGAAGGCATAAAAAAGCAACTGACAAAACACTGCTTTTGCGGTATACTCTAAAAGCGGCACAGCAGTGCCGCCATAATGCAGGTGTAGTTTAATGGCAAAACTTGAGCTTCCCAAGCTTACGTCGTGGGTTCGATTCCCATCACCTGCTCCAATACAAACGGCCTTGAAATCGTTGAAATTTCAAGGCTGTTTTCATATGCGGATTCAAGCTGACTATATACACAGTATCTAAGAAAAAGGCAAAAATGCGCAAAAAAGCACAAAAAAATGTGTACACTTGTGTGTACACTTTATTTGTATGCATTGGTAATAGATTCGAAGTCAAAGCTCTTTGCAAGGTCTTTTGCGGTTATCAGGCCAAGTTGCGTATAAATATCGATAGTAGTTGATATCTGTGCATGCCCGAGCATGTATTTTCTGTAATCCAAAGGCACCTTAAGCTCATGCAACTTAGTTGCGTATGCATGGCGGAAACAATAAGGCGTCAAGTCCTCAGCAACAGGTAGAGGAGGAACCAAATGGCCTTCATGAGTCGCACATCCGGCTTTTATATTCATTTGCTTTTTACATTCCAGCCAAAGGCGTCTCTGAGCTGAAGAATCATAATAATCATTGGCTCTGTGCGGATGATTGGTGGTAAGCCGGAAGATATAATCATCAGGGCCCTGTATAGGAAGCTGGAGCCATAATTCAAGTGGAACAGGAACCAATCTGTCCGCCTTTACACTCTTTGTACCTTTTACATGGAAAAAAGGTTTATCATCAATCTCGATACAATCCTCTCCTTTGAGTCGTGCGACTTCCGAATTGCGTAATCCACAGAAAGCCATGACAAGAAAGAACATGAATCGAGAGTCATCGTCAGCGACTTTCCTCAGCAAATCTACTTCTTCGTCAGTAGCCGGTCGTCTGTTGACTTGCTTCTTGCCTTCGTCCTGTGAAATAGTGTCCAGAGGATTTCTTGTAACATACTTCTCTTTGATCGCACACTTGAAAAGAAAATTAAAATCCGTCTTGATTTTCTTGACATAGCTATCCGAGAATTGTTCTTTGTGTCCTCCTTTAGTCGCCTTCTTACTTTCGCTAGTAAGGTCATCAAAGAACGCTTCAATCATATCAGAGTCGACTTCCGCAAATGTCATCTTGCCAAACGTTGGCATTATATGCTTTTTCATTCTGGTCTTGATGTTCTGTTTGTACCTTGGACTTGTCTTTTTTCTCTTCTCATCAATCCAGGTCTCATACACTTGCTCAATCAGAACGGTCCTGCCAGCAGGGTTGCTCTTGTTATATGCTGTGCCTGCTCGTATTTTATCTTCGCGTTTACGAATCTTCTCATCCCGTTCTCGCTTGGTATGGGCATTGACATGGTAAATAGAACCATCCGACATTCTGACACGGTCCCTGATTTCATATTTCCTTCTCGCCATAGTTCAGTTCACTTCCTTGCTTCAAACAGTAGTTTCCCATGCCCGGTCATCGAGTCAATGACAATGTTCAGTGCATGCAGTTCGTGATCTGACAGACCACGCAGTTTAAGAGTCATCTCAGATATCAGCTGCTCTCGCTGTCCATAAGAAGAACCATCAGTTGCAGAAAAAAGCCTGTCATTATTGTTGATAAGGTTAAGGACATTATCATTGATGAAAAACTGTATAGGGTCTATGCCCAACGCTTCTGCCAGCTTCACATAAACAGAGCACTTCGGATCACGTTCACCTGCTTCATAACAGGATATAGTCGGACCTGACATTCCTACTTTCTTTGCAAGGTCAAGCTGGGACAATCCGCAGTCAATGCGATATTGTGCAAGCATCTTGGCAAAGCGCTCCTTTGAAAAATCTGAATACTTTCCCATATAGTCATCCCTTTCTACGGTATTGCAATATATAATTATTATAGTAGGAAAAAGCGGTAAAAACAATGTAAAACGAATAAAAACGATATTAATTTGACAAAATCGAAATTTATGATATATTACTATTGCAAAAACAAATAACAACGGATCGCAAAGCAGCCAAAAAATGGGCTGCAAAAAAATGGTCCGCCACTTTACAAAAACGAACAGCGCTTTCGGAATACGAATAACAGAAAGAAGGGATGCTTTATCAAGAAGAAAGAACTGAAAAATAAGTTGATGCAATATGAGGTGTGTAGTGGGAGCCCATTCATCACACAGACAAGCTTTGCCCACTTCCTGGGTGTGAGCAGAGGTACGGCAAAGAAATACCTGGATGGTCTCGATGCGATAGACGGAAAATATTATTTCATCCCAGATGTAGCTGACAGACTTATGTCAAGGGTGTCGGCTTAGGGAGGATAGAAGTATGACCAGACAAGACTTGATAAAAGAGCTTCAAGATGTTTCAAAGAATAAACGCTTCATAAAACGACCGGGAGTGTGTGAGTGCTTCGGGGTATCCAGAAATACAGCCAAAATGCTTCTGGCGGGTGTAGAACCCATAGCCGGTAATCTGTACTACATCCCGGATGTAGCCGACTATATTATTAGCGACTCTATTGAACTCGGAGAGGAGGCTTCAGATGAGCAGAAGAATGATTTCTCAGGATGTGATTCTCAGTGACCGTTACCTGGATTTGAGCGATAGAGCCAAGAGCCTTTACATCATACTGCTGATGCTTGCTGATGATGATGGAGTAGTCAATGGCCACAGGAATGCATTACGTCTATCATGTGCTGACGAGGAACATTTCAATGAGCTCTGTGAAAGCGGGCTTGTGGGAACGTTTGATGATGGAGCAGTCTGTATACTCGATTGGTTGGTGCAAAACAAGATAGAGGCAAAATATTATAAACGGCTTGCACCGGAAAAATACAGGAGCAGGATTAGAGTGCATGTTGATGGGAGATACACACTGCAAACGAATGAATCAGATATGACCATCGACGACTATCGCATGAAAGTGTCGAACAGGACGAAGCGTTCAGCGAATAGGAAGAATGAAACTAAAGAGTAGAAAACATGTGGAGTGTCGATCCCAATACTTATAGTAATGCTGGGGCCGATGGTACAGAAAGGAAAATTATGGAAACAAAAATGATTTGTACAATTAATGGAAAAACTTATGATACTGAGACATCAACAAAAATATATGGTTTCATAAATGCTTTTGACGAACAAGATGACAGATTTGCTAAACTGACCATCTACAAGGACAAGTATGGAGAGTATTTTTTGCTAGGGGAAGGGAATGCAAGAACTAAATACAGGGGAGGTTGTGCATTTTATCCATACGGATATGCTTTCACCTTTGAGAAAGATTTCAAAAGAATAGTTGAGGAATACCTCTCCGATGAGCTGCTGGATGAATCGGAAGACGAGTGAGGCATATGCTCAAAGAGTTGATAGATAGAATCGCCTATGGCGATTTCGAGAGGAGCCTATACACAGAGTTCAGGAGTGTGGAGGAAGCGGATGCCTGGGCAGATTCTCTGTACAGAGATTGGTACAGGGATTATAAGGAACATTTGAATGTTCAAGACACGAATCCGCTCACCCAATACTTCGGCTATGAATCGGGCATCATAAATCACTATATTATGACCGGAGAGAATGCGGGAATAGACAGGATACGTTCATATCCCGAGGCAATCAGGTGCGCTATATATGATGCGCCAAGAATCGACCGGAACCTGATAGTGTACAGGCATATCCCTGGCAGGATTATCTCTAACCTTGATAGAGCGGGGTTCTGCTATGAATGGGGATTTATGAGCACAACCATGCTCAAGACAGTCTGCGCGGATATAAGCGGCTCTGATGTGGATATATTCAGAATATATCTTCCAAAAGGCTTTCCGGCTATATATGCCAATGTCGTGTCGTTCAGGCCTGAGCTTATCACTGAATGCCAGAGCAGCTGCATGACCGTGAAGGCCTGGTGCGAACTGCACGACATAAACATCAAAACATATTACTACTGGCTGCGGAAGATCCGTAAAGCAGCACTTGAGAAATCACCTGTTCCTGCAGCGTCTCTTCCGGTCAGAAAAGAAGACCCTGTCAGCTTTAAGAAGCTGGAGGTCAAGTCACCGGTGAGCGGCATGCAGGCGGCAGTCATAGTACATCTGCCCCAGGCAACGCTCGAAGTCGCACAGGGCACTGACCAGCAGACTGTGGAGGCAGTGCTTCTTGCACTGAAGAGCATATGCTAGGTGACATCACTGTTGTCGATCAGATATATATAGCCTGCGGCTATACCGACATGCGTAAGTCCATAGACGGTCTTGTAACACTGGTACACGAACACTTCAACATGGATCCGTTCGAGCCGGCACTGTTCCTGTTCTGCGGGAGGAAGGCTGACCGCATCAAAGCTCTAATGTGGGAGAACGACGGATTCGTGCTCCTGTACAAGCGGCTGGAGAGCGGAAAGTTCCAGTGGCCGCGCACGGAAGATGAGCTCCAGCCCATAACCTGGCAGCAGTTCAGATGGCTCATGGAAGGCCTTCAGGTCGAGCAGAAATACTCGATCAAACCGGCTCAGAAAGGTGCTGTATACTAGCCGGCGGAAGTGCCTGAAACCATTGAAAATACTGAACATTATGCCTCCAAAGACTTTTTTTGAACGGCTGAAAATGGTATAATTTCCTTAGGAAAAACTAAGGAAAGGATGCCGCTAATGACAGCTCAGGAGGCTCGCATAAGAGAACTCGAATCACAGCTCGCAGAACGTGATGAGATGATCGGTTCTCTCCAAAACTCAATAGACGAGCTCAACCGTCTGGTGACTAATCTCACAGAGATCATCACACAGATGCGCAGAGACAAGTTCGGGCCTTCAAGTGAGAAGACTGGCTCCACCAGCTATTTGTGGCGGGTCGCAGCTGTGAGCTTCGGGACGTGTGCATCGACTCAGCGGGGGTCGTGCTTGGGATCACAATAACAGCGATCGTGAAAAAAATCAGGTCAAGATAGAAAGGGGAGGCTAACTTATGAAGGAATATACTCTGCTTAATAATGATAAAACTTTCGCTTTTTCGGCGGAGAACCCTACGGGGACACGAGGCGGTGGTTCACGTGGAGGAGATTGCACCAAACTGTCACCGACTGTTACGATCCACGCCGGAGAGACAGTCACACTTGCTGAAGTAGAGGGTTCCGGCCTGATCCAGAATATGTGGTTCACCGGGTATGTTGGACATAGTTTCATCCTGCGTATTTATTGGGACGGACAGGAGTACCCTTCGGTCGAAGCGCCACTTTCGGCTTTTTTCGGCTGTGCATATGACGAAAACTTCGCAGATAGGGATGGCAGATATCCGGTGCTCAACTCGGCTGTTATGTTGGTGGCTCCGGGCAGAGGGTACAACTGCTTCTTCGAGATGCCTTTCAGGAAGCACTGCCGCATTACCATGGAGAACCGCAGCGATAAAGACGAGGACCTGTACTACATCATCACAGGATGCAGGCGAGACATACCAGACAACATTGCATATTTCCACGCATCGTACAGGCAGGAGCATCCGGTGGTAAAAGGGAGAAGCTACACGATCATCGATGGCATCAAGGGTAAAGGGCAGTTCCTTGGTGTGACTCTCGCAGCCGGTATGAACGGAAACAATACTTGCTGGGTCGAGGGCGAGGCAAAGATGTATATCGATGATGACGTATACCCGTCCATCAACTATACGGGAACCGAGGATTACTTCACGGGCTCATACGCATTCGGCAACGATATTTATATAAAGCAATACCAGACGTTCAGCGGGCATTACAGCGGGATGTATGCGATTTTTGGCGATAACCGAGAGAACTATAACGGGCAGCAGAGGTTTCTGCTCTACAGGTTCCATGTGCCTGATCCGATCCATTTCGAGGACTCGTTTAGAATGACTATAGACAATCTCGGCTGGACCGGCCCGAGATATGACGATTATACAAGTGTTGCATATTGGTATCAGTCATTGCCGTCAGCCAGACTCAAGGACCTGCAGGCAGATGATGAGATGTGCATGAAGTAAGGGGGACAGTCCCCGGAAGGGGAGTCTAACTCTTTGAACTGTGGAGTTATGGATAATCGGCCTATAGCAGGGCTATGGATAAGGCTATGGACAGCGAATGATGAAATGTGCTGCCCACACCCTTACCCACAGCCCTGTTTTTTCATGCCGATCCGGGGGCCGGTTACCCACAGCCTCCACAGTTACTACTGCTGTTTCCTACCCATACCGGCTTTCTTCGACTACGAATTTTTATTTTTGTTTTAGCAATATGACATTATCCGAAGAAAAGCATAGAAGCGGACAGAGCAGAGAGATAGCGAGTAAGCGCTTAAGGTGAGAGCAGGGATTGTTTGCTGGAATGGAAGGTTGTGAATAGCAGCACTTAGTATGTGAAAAGGGTTGAAAAAAATGCGAAGTGTGTACACTTGTGTGTACAATAGGCTGTAAACCTTGAAAATAGTGTGTTAAAGAGAGCTTCCCAAGCTTACGTCGAGGTGAAAGCACCTACCCTATTCGGACACAAAAGTCCGAGTGGTAGGTGCTTTATATTGCAATCAAAAAGACACAGGAGTTTTCTATATCGGACTGAAATACAATTTGTTCAAAAAATATTGCTAATCTGTGGAAAAAGAAACATCTTCGAACTCAGATGTCCGATGCCGTATTACTCTGAAGGCCTGTTTTTACTGAAGTATTCAGATTCTCTTTTAGCCGGAGTCCTGTATTGGAACATCTTTATTGGCCGCTCATTGTTATAGAACGACACATATTTTGATAGAGCTTCAAGGAATTCGCGCTCAGACCGGTAATCCTTTCTATAAAGTTCTTCGCGCTTTAGAGTTGAGAAGAAAGATTCCATAACTGCGTTATCGTGAGGAGAATGAGGAGCAGAAAAGGAATGGAGAATATGCAGGCTGGCAATATATGATTTTACTGCTTCGCTTTGATAATTCATGCCCCTGTCGTTGTGAAGAATAAGGCCTTCGCCCGGATGACGATTCTCATAAGCTTCCTTGATAGCCATCTTCACAAGTGCTGAACTGTTCCGCTTGCTAACTTTACAAGCAATTACCATTCTGGAGTACAGATCCAGGATAACGCAAATATAGTAATGTCTTCCCTTAAGCTTGTAATAGGTAACATCGCTGACCCAGACCTGATTTGGGGCATCAGGGTTGAACTGACGTCTTACTCTATTCTTATGACCTTTATTGTTCTTTTCAAAAAATAGTTTGGAATCATTGCGTATACTGAACAGCCCTATTTCTCTTCCTAGCTCACGAACATATTTATTACTGACCTTGATGCCGCGAGATCTGAGAACTGCAGCAATAGAATCGTATCCAAAACGTTGTTCGCTCTCATCGTATACTTCCTGAATGAGAGGCTTCAGCTCCTCGCGCCTTCGAACAAACCAGGCGTTATCGCCTTTTCGTCTTCGTATATGATTGTATAGCGTTCCTCTTGGAACATTCATGGCGTCACAAAGGACATGAACTGAATACTTACTATATAGACGCTCCATCTCTGCGAGTTTTTCCTTAAGTGGTGCGTTCGGCGTGCAAGTTGTTTCTTTCAGACAGGAAATGACTTTCTCCATGTGCTCAGCATGATGCCTTAGC
>CADCHO010000034.1 GCA_902801255.1 uncultured Eubacteriales bacterium
GCTATGTGCGGTGTGACAGGGCTGAGTTCAGCTTCACCACCAGGCTTTGATGCTGTATGCGGCATGCAACGGCAGCACTCTGGTATACTAAAAATTTTTAACAATAGTCTGCAAACAGATGGGTTTATAAATAACAGATTGCGTGGTATAGAAAAAATGTACACGTGGTCTGTTTTTATTTTTTTGCCTATTATTCATAATAAGAAAAACATTAATATAATAAACAAAGAGATCAAAGGGTTTCCCATATAATGCTGCCGCATTTCGGTGCTCCCTCTCTATACATCGAGCGAGAAACCCGGAAGATCTCTCATGAAAGAAACTGATTCTTTCGAAAAAGGGACTGGGGTTGCGGTGAATGAATAACCGCAGCTTTTTCTTTCTTGATATGTTTTCCTCCTGAAGGTACACTAGTCACAGGGGATCGATCCCGCATTCATCAGATATAGAGAGGTTGTTTTAATGGCAGGAATGAACGAAACGCCTTCGGGCGAAAGGATACATATAGGGTTCTTCGGGCGCAGGAACGCAGGCAAATCGAGCGTGGTAAATGCAGTAACAGGGCAGGACCTCGCCGTTGTCTCTGAAGTGAAGGGAACCACTACTGACCCGGTGACCAAGTCCATGGAGATACTCCCACTCGGTCCGGTAGTGATAATCGATACTCCGGGCTTTGACGACGAGGGCAGCCTCGGAGAACTCCGCATACAGAGGACCAGAAAGATACTGGGAAAAACTGATATAGCTGTTCTGGTAGTAGATACTACTGAAGGCTTTAGAAAGGTAGACGCGGAGCTTGTTGGACTATTTAAGGAAAAGAGCATCCCTTTCCTTATCGCGCTTAACAAAAGTGATATCCCGGAGGATTCCGAGGACCATAATATAGATGAAGAGTCTGCCGGATTGATGCAGAGCATAGCAGGCAGCTGCAGCGGAATGATCCACGTCAGCGCGATGACCGGCGATGGTATAAACGAACTGAAGGACAGGATCGCATTGCTGAAACCCCAGAGCGAAGAAGGACGGCTTGTCGCAGATAAGATAAACCCCGGGGATCTGATCGTTCTGGTGGTGCCTATCGACAAGGCAGCGCCAAAGGGCCGTCTTATTCTGCCTCAGCAACAGACCATCAGGGATATACTGGACACCGGGGCAACTGCGGTAGTCGTGCAGGATACAGAGCTGGCAGATACTCTGGATAAGATCGGAACGAAACCGGCTCTGGTGATCACAGACAGCCAGGTCTTCGGCAAAGTCGACAGGATAGTGCCGCCTGATGTGCCGCTGACATCGTTCTCCATACTCATGGCCCGCTACAAAGGACTGCTTGATGATGCAGTAACAGGAGTTACAGCCATAAACAGGCTGAAAGACGGAGATAAGGTGCTCATCGCAGAGGGGTGCACTCATCACAGGCAGTGCGGAGACATAGGAACAGTCAAGATACCGAAGTGGCTCCGTGAATTTACAGGAAAGGATCTTGTTTTCGAGACTGCAAGCGGTACGGGATATCCTGACGATCTGACGCCTTATGCGCTTGTGGTGCACTGCGGAGGATGTATGCTGAATGAGAGAGAAGTGAAGCATCGCGCAGCCAAAACAACTGCTCAGGGCGTACCTATCACTAATTACGGAACAATGATCGCATACGTTCACGGCATACTGAAACGCAGCCTCAGCATATTCCCTGAGCTTGCTGAAACCTTGTAAAATCAAGCGTTACGAAACTCTTTGGGCGGGCATAGTTTCATTGCTAAAATGCCCGCTTTACTGTATATTGAGATAAGACAAAGGGGTTTGTCTTATTATGCGCTCAGAACGGTGCATTAAAACCAATTAGAAAGGGATGAATAATGAGAAAGTATAAATGCAAATATGATATAGAGTTTCAGGATCTTAAAGAGATCATGGATTTTGTGGCAGATAAGTACGGAAAGAATACCGCATTCATCTACAAGACCCCTGACAGAAAAAGCAAAGTGGAGATCACATACCGCAAGTTCAGGGATGATATGGATTCCATCGGAGCTTATCTGATCAGCAAAGGACTCAAAGGCAAGAAGATAGTTGTCATCGGCCCTAACTCGTATACATGGCTGGCGGCTTATTACGGCATAGTCATCAATGTAGGCGTTGTAGTGCCTCTCGACAAAGGCCTGCCTGAAGAGGAGATCGTGAATTCACTTGTGAAGTGCAAGGCTGATGCCATAGTTTACGACGAGACTCTTAAGATGGACTTCGAGAAAATCAGCAAGATGGACGGTGTCACTGCAAAAGTGCTGATCCCTATGTCGGAGATCTCTCAGGAAGCGCTTGAGGAGCATGCAAAGCTCGTAAAGCAGTACAAGCCTGAGTTCAAGGTGATCGACAAGCATGCAGTAGACATTATTCTGTTTACTTCGGGCACATCTGCAGATGCCAAGGCAGCTCAGCTGACCCAGCGTAATATAGCATCCACCATTGCAGCGATGAGAAAGGTCGAGCCTATCTACGAAGACGATGTAGAGATGATATTGCTCCCGCTCCACCATGCGTTCGGAAACCAGGGCGTGCTTATGTTCATCAGTAACGGAGCCACGAACGTGTTCTGCAGCGGCCTCAAATATATTCAGAAAGAGCTCAAGGAATACGGAGTGACTGCGTTCTTCTGCGTTCCGCTTATAATTGAGTCGATGATCAACAAGGTGCTCAAGACAGCTGAGAAAGAGGGCAAGCTCCAGAAGCTCGAGACCGGCCGCAAGATTTCCAAGGCTCTGATGAAAGTAGGCATCGATGTGAGGCGCAAGCTGTTCAAGGATGTCATTGACGGACTTGGCGGCAAACTGAGATTCCTCATCAGCGGAGCGGCTGCGCTCGATCCTAAAATCCTCGAGTATACAACAGACTTCGGTATCCTCACTGTACAGGGCTATGGTCTTACTGAAACAGCACCGACTATCGCTTCTGAGAGTTATTTCTTCCGCAGACCGGGTTCAGTCGGACACGCTATGCCGGGAGTCGAAGTGAAGATCAATAATCCTGACGAGGACGGTATCGGAGAACTCTTTGCAAGAGGACCTAACATCATGAAAGGATACCTCGATGATGAAGAGGCAAACAAGGAAGTGTTCGTAGACGGATGGTTCAATACAGGCGACCTCGCCAGAATCGACGAGGATGATTATATCTTCCTGACAGGACGCAAAAAGAACGTGATAGTGCTCAAGAACGGCAAGAATATCTATCCTGAAGAGATCGAAGGCCTGATCGACAAGATCCCTTATGTTGTGGAAAACGTTGTAATGGGCGAAGAAGAAGGCGATGACTACAGGCTCGTAGCGCATGTGGTTTATGATCCTGAGGCAGAGGCTTTAAAGGACAAGAGCGCTGAAGAGATCCAGGCACTGGTAGATGCCGACATAGAGAAGATCAACGACGAGATGCCTAAATATAAGCGCATCAAGCAGACATATCTCAGAACGGAAGAGTTTGAAAAGACTACTACGCAGAAGATCAAGCGCCGTAAAATCAAATAGGAGATGAACATGAAAAAGGGACTTGGACGTTTATCGCTTTTAGCGCTGATAATGGTGATGACGATCTCCATGCTGGCCGGCTGCGGCCCGAAAAAGCCTGCTCCGGAAGATGCTCAGGCATATGTCAAAGCCGTGCTTGACCTCATGTGCACCGGAGACTACGATCATTCAGTAAATCTCGCGGATATCGAGGAGGGAAAGGAATCTGAGGTCCGTGACAATCTTATCGGTGAGATGATGACCCAGATCGGTTCAGAGTCCAATCTGAGCGAGGAAGTGACTGCCTCTTTCAAAGACTTTATGATGAATGCGATGGAAAAAGCAAAGTATACTGTCGGAGATGCTACAGCCACTGAGGATGACGGATATGATGTAACGGTCTCGATAGAACCGCTTCAGTTATTCACCGGCATTGACGAGGAACTCAATGAGGTGCTCGAAGAAAAAGTGGCTTCGGAGTCAGATAAGATCCTTGCGATGTCTGAGGAAGAGCAGACAAACTACGTGATGGAGATCGTAATAGAGCTGCTCAACAAAAAGCTCGAGGATCCGCAGTATGATCCTGCAGAAGAGGTAGTCGTTCACTACGGCCCTATGGAAGGACAGAAAGGTGTGTACGGCTGCACCGAAGCTGAAGGTGAAAAACTCGGGTCAAAACTCTTTTCTACATCGGGTCTTTAAAGCATAGAAATGTCTGATAACCATAGCGGGCAGAATAGATTTTATCTATTTTGCCCGTTCTTTTAGTGATAGTAAAATTTGTTTGTAAGGTGTGTCTTCAGTATTACTGCAGGCACATATTTTAAGCGTTTTTAATAATGTAAGGGAGAAATTATTATGGCAGACAATCAGAAAATGTGGGCAGATCTCGGTATGAACCTCGAGCTTCACGACATGCTTTGCGAAGTACTTCCGGGAGCTATCGGCGATGTATTCATGTCACAGGAGAACAGACCTGCAGCTATGGACTACTTCGACATGGTCCTCGCAGATGTTCACGGCCTCAGACCTTCTGAGCTCGTAGAGTTCAGAAAGAACGGCGGCAAGGTATTCGGCACATTCTGTGCTTATGTACCTGACGAAGTCATCTTCGCAGCAGGCGGAATCGCTACAGGCCTCTGCGCAGGTTCGCAGTTCTGGGTACCTGGCGGTGAGAGATATCTTCCTGCCAACACATGCCCGCTGATCAAGGCTATGCTCGGCGCAAGATTCGACAGAACATGCCCGTTCTACAGACTGGCTGACATCTATATCGGCGAGACAACATGCGACGGCAAAAAGAAAGCATATGAGATCCTCGGAACAGACGTACCTCTGCACGTAATGGATCTGCCTCAGATGAAGAGAGATAAGGATCTTCTCAAGTGGGCAGACGAGATCAAGGAACTTATCAAGGTAGTTGAAGAGACAACAGGCAACAAGGTAACTGCAGAGGCTCTTGCTGAGAATATCAAGAAGATCAACGCAAAGAGAGCTGCTCTTCAGAGACTGTACAGCCTCAGATGGAAAGAGAATGTTCCTATCAGCGGAACCGACGTACTGCTCATCTCGCAGATCGCTTACTATGATGACCCTGAGAGATTCGCAGCTATGGTCAACAAACTGTGCGACGAGCTCGAGCAGAGAGTTGCAGACGGCGTAAACCTGGCAGCAGGAAAGAAGAGAATCCTTATCTCCGGAACACCTATGGCTATTCCTAACTGGAAGCTCCACAACCTCGTTGAGACAAGCGGCGGTATCGTAGTCTGCGAAGAGACATGCACAGGCACAAGATACTTCGAGAACTTTGTTGACGAGAGCGGTAAGGATCTGGATGAGATGGTTCAGAACATCGCAAACAGATACATGGGCATCAACTGCGCATGCTTCACACCAAACACAGCAAGATTCGACGATGTTGTAAGACTTGCTAAAGCAAGCAAAGCTGACGGAGTCATCGATGTAAGCCTGATGTTCTGCCAGACATATGATATCGAAGGCAGAGCACTCGAAGAGAGATGCAAGGCAGAAGGAATTCCGTTCCTCGGCATCGAGACAGACTACACTGACAACGATGCTCAGCAGCTCAAGACAAGGATCGGCGCATTCATCGAGATGCTTGGCTAGAAGCTGAGACCAAACGAAGGAATCGCTTTCCTGACAAAGAGATTATGGGACGGGAATTGATCCCGTCCCATCTTTTAGGAGAATGATGCGGAGCTACAGACTGGGAAAAAGGAACCCGGGTGTAAAAGAAGGAGAAAAAACGTTCATAATACATCAAATTGAAGAATATACACTCAATTTAATGGCAAAACGGGTCAAATAGTGTAATAATGAAAAGGAAATGCCGGATTATACATCCATTTCAGCAAAACGGATGTATTATTCTCCTTAAAATCGGATTATTTACACCCACTTAAAAAAACCGATGCAAGAATATTTACATTACTACATACTTTTTCAGAATCATACTGATGCGACTGCGATGTACAGATCGCTGAAGGGAAAGGGCATGTATGCCCAGATAAGCCCGACTCCCCGCGAGCTTTCAGTCTGCTGCGGCGTCTCACTTCTTGTGCACGGAGAAGATGTGGACAGGATAAAAGAGATAGCAGCAGCCGAGAACCTTGCGTATCTTTCCATAAGCGGGCTCAACAATACTTTCGATAATACGAGGCATAAATATGGCTAAAAAATATATTGGTATAGATATCGGTTCGACTGCGTCAAAGGTCTGTGTGCTTGAAGAAGGCATGGATCCCGTATATGAAGTGCTGCCGACCGGCTGGAACAGCAAGATCACTGCAGGCATTATAAAGGATGACCTTATCAAAAGATATGGTGACATCGATGACGCAAATATCATAGCGACAGGCTACGGGCGCATTAGTGTAGAATATGCCGACAGCGTTGTGACAGAGATAACATGTCACGGCAGGGGCGGATATGAGATGATCGGACGTGACTGCACTATCATTGACATAGGCGGCCAGGATACGAAATACATAAATGTTAAAAACGGCAGGCCGATTGACTTTCTGATGAACGATAAGTGCGCTGCAGGGACCGGAAAGTTCATCGAGGTTATGGCCAACAGGCTCGGACTCACCATTGAGGAGCTGTTTGAACTCGCAGAGATAGGAAACCCTATTTCGATAAGCTCACTTTGCACTGTGTTCGCAGAGTCGGAAGTGATAAACTATATGGGTGAGGGCAGGAGCCGCGAAGACCTTGCTGCCGGAGTAATAGATTCTGTGGCACTCAAGGTGGCGACTCTCGTCCAGAGGAAGGAGCTTCAGGATACGATAATCATCACCGGAGGCTTCAGCAACAACGAGTTCTTTGCGTCACTTCTAAGCAAAAAGCTGGGGAAGAAAGCTCTCGCGATGCCTGACGGCAGATATGCAGGTGCATACGGAGCAGCTCTTCTTGCCCGTGAGAGAAGCAAAAAAGCCTGAGGAAATCAAAAAGTGATGAGCAGGAAAACCCGCAGACAGATAATCCTTATAATCATACTCATCGCAGCGGCAGCGGCAGCGGCTATGTTCCTGATGCATAAGATAGCCGAAGACAGGCATATCGAGGGAGCTGAAAGCACTGCCGGGGAGGCTGAAAGTACTTCTGAGGAAGCCTCTGAAGAAGCCGCTCAGAAGCAGGCTGAGGAGGAAGCAAGAGAGCAGGAGCGGCTCAATAAAATAGCCGAGGAAAAAGCTCAGTGGTATCTGATTCTTGTAAACAATCAGAATGCTATGCCTGATGACTTTGACATCGAAACCGTTGAGGTCGAGGATGGGTATTATATAGATGAAAGAGTATGTGATGCGCTTCAGGAAATGCTCGCAGACTGCAGAGATGCAGGGTATTCGCCTCGCCTGATATCCACGTTCAGGACCCGTGAGACTCAGCAATACCTGTACGATCATACTGCGAATAAATCAGATACTGCCGTGCCGGGCCACAGTGAACATGAGTGCGGTCTCGCGGCTGACATAGTCGATGCCGGTTCACTCGGCTGGGCAGATCCGCTGATAGACGAGCAGGAGGACATGCCGGCACAAAAGTGGCTGATGGAACACTGTCAGGATTACGGCTTCATACTGAGGTATCCTAAAGATAAGGAAGATATCACGGAAATCATTTATGAACCATGGCATTACAGATATGTCGGCAAAGAGCATGCGGCTGTAATACAGGGGAACGGTATTTGTCTTGAGGAGTACCTGGAAAACATGCAGGATTATTATCAGGCACAGTAAAACAGATACATAAACAAATAAAAAAGTGTTCTGCGATATGCAGAACACTTTTAGCTTTATACAGATTGATTATTTTTTTCTGATGAGAATGAACGGAGTGCACTGGTCATCCTGACCGGCCGGATTATCTCTGATGATCTCACAGAGCTGTTCGTCGTTGAGTGTCACATCATCGCTCTTTCCGAGAATATCACGGGTGAAGTCGTTAGCATCTATAATGATACATGACATACCCGTTTTTTCTTTGATCTCGTTGCAGACTCCATTCGGGTTCTTCGGAAGAGGAATACCGTATTCGCCGTAAACAGGGAAGACATCCGGATAGAATCCGTCCAGTCCGCGCACTTCCTCACCAACCATATCGTAGAAAATACCTTTCTTTCCGACGAGCTTGCCGAAACCTGCGCACACGGCAGCGAGGAACACCTTTGCCCCTCCGTTGATATCGATGGCATACTGCATTTTGTATACGTCACCAACGCCTATGCCTGCTGAATTATGCTGGGTAGCGAAACGGCTCAGGAACTTCGCAAGTCGGGTTACTTTAACATCTTTTTTAGGTATGATGTTATTCTGGCAGAGGGAGACTATCTTCTCTGCAATAGCCAGAAGATCGCCCTCCTGCCAGAGAGGCCTCACATAGCGCTCGACGAGTTCAATATAGTCTTCGCCGATCTCAATAAAATGTGTCTGTATGGCGCAGCGATCGTAATCGCCGGTAGAAGTTTCGATTGAAACGTTTTTATTTGCATTTGCTGTAAATTCCATGATTCTCGTCCTTTTTTGATTATCACTTTATAAAATCTGTCGAATAATTGTAGCATGCTTTTATACAAAAAAGATATGCATTTGAAATTCTATCATCTTATTAAGTTTGTACGACATGCTGGCAACTTGCCGCGATGTATTGTAGAATTACATGGAAATCTGAAGGACTAAAGGAGGTTTTGACGTGCTTAGCCCTGGTTATATAATAAGAGTTCTCAAGGGAATGAGCCTTGAAAAATATAAGGATGTTCTGGACAGGACAGCAAAATTCTCTGGAATGAGCAAAGCTGCCATTACCGCTGATATGGCGAAATGCGCGGTCAAGTTCGGCGCAGGCTATTTTGATTATGTCACATTCGGTTTCTGGGATCTGACAGATGAGCAGCGCGATACTTTCCTCACAAGGCTGCGCAATAAAAAGCTCATCAGCCATTTCAACGATGACACATATGAGCACCTCTTCGACAACAAAGAGGATTTCAACAATCTGTTCAAGGATTATATAAAGCGTGATTTCATCAACTTCAAGACATCTTCAAAGGGAGAGGTCAGGGAGTTCGTCGAGAAACATAAAGTGATCTTCTGCAAGCCGGTGGACGGCTCCTGCGGTCACGGATGCATGAAGAAAAACATCGATGATTACAAAGACTTCGATGAAATGTACAGAGAACTGCTGCAGGAGGATTCATGGCTCCTCGAAGAAGTGCTGAAGCAGCATCCTGACAACGAGAAGGTTTATCCTTATGCAATGAATTGCCTGAGAATCATCACGGTAGTCGACAAGCAGAGAGTCCCTCACGTCATCTTTGCGACGCAAAAGTTCGGATTGAACGGACGTGTGGTGGATAACTATGGATTCGGTACCCGCGTCGATCTTGAGACCGGTAAAATCTGCTCACCTGGAGTAAGCGGTGACGGATCTATGGCAATCGTATATGATGAGCATCCTATGACTCATTACAAACTGATGGGACATCAGGTCCCTATGTTCAAGGAGGCCTGTGAGCTTGCGAAGAGTGCGGCTCTGGTAGTACCTCAGGTCAGATATGTGGGATGGGATATAGGTATAACACCTGACGGACCTGCTATTGTGGAGGGTAATAACTACTGTGCTCATGACTTCTGGCAGCTGCCTGCACAGACCCCGGAAAAGACCGGCATACTCCCGGTATTCGAAGCGATCGAGCCGGATCTGCATGTAAGATAAGAAAAAGGACAAAGAAAAAAAGAGCTGTGCCTTATGGCACAGCTTATTCTTTTATTATTCCGTATCCGTAAATAGCCGGATCATCGATGAAGTATCTCTTTTGCCTGCATCTGTCACTGGAGTTTCCCTCTACAGTGAATATCTTGTCACCGACTACACCGGTTACGATACCGACATGATCACGGCCGCCATCCTGATCCCAGTCGAAGAATATGAGGTCGCCGGGTTCAGGTGTATCACCCATGAGGCGCCATTGATCACGCAGCACAAACCAGTCAGCGCCGTCACTGACCAACGCAAACTTAGGTGCGATCCCGGCACTGATGAAACCACACTGCTCTTCGCACCATGAAACAAAGCATGCACACCAATCTTCGCGGCTTTCAAAACCAAACCACGACCAGAACGGCTCTCCGCCCTTGTTGCCAAGCTGACCCATCGCTGCATTGATGATAGGTTTATCTTCAACAACAGAGACGACTCTCTTCATTTCGTCGGCATAAGTCTTGTTTCCGATGGCCCTGCCTGCGAGATATCCGCCGCCGACAGCAATCGCTGCCGCCACTATGAGAGAAATAATTCGTCTCTTGGCAAGCTGACGTTTTCTTTTTTTGCGCAATATGCGTCTTATTTCCTCATCTGTCATACTAATAGTATACATCATTAGACAAGCGCCGACAAATGCTATATTATAAGATATACAGGACAGGAGAGAAAAAATGAAAAAGAAAAAATCAAATCAGATACTGCTTGTGCTGTTGCTGTCAGTGGCGCTGGTCTTCGTGATCGTCATGATCATAACTGCAAGAAGCACCTATAATAAGAAAGTCGCAGCGGAAAATATCACAGAGCCTGACTTCAATGCGATGGCAGAATTCAGCGATGAAAATTCAAAGGCAGTTTTAAAAGCTTTAAAATCGGGAAGTGCAGAGAAGCTCGGAAGCCTAATGATCGATCCTAAAGGAGCAGAAAACGTGATCGGTTTCGCAAGCTGGGGCGATGCGGATCTGGACAATGCAGTCTCTTTGGGTGCCGGCAGTTTTTCTACTGCACCGGACGAAAAGGGAATGATGGATATATCTGAAAGATTCATAGTTCCCGTTGGAGAGCAGAAGTACGTTCTGTATATCGAGACGCTCACTTCAAGACACGGAATGAAGAATGAGGGCGTAAAAGTGGTCGGAGCTACAACGTATGAGCATTTTGACCAGCTGGATTACGCTTGGAACGGTGAGCAGGATGACAGCAGTGCAGTCGCGGGCGAAACATTCGTGACAGATAAATAAAACTTAATATTAAGGTTTGCAAATGTAGATTGACGCTTGCTTATCCTTTGGGTTAAATGGAAATGGAGGACTCTGCGTCCTGCCCAAAAACAGGAAAAATCTAACAGAAGGGTGGCAATGGATATGAAATCTGCAACAACCGGTAGAGTAAAACGGACATTGATAGCTTTGCTTTTGATGTTCGTTATTTCTTTTGCATCAGTTTTTGCTGAAACTGAGCCACAGACAGAGAACATGGGGGACAATGCTAAGACGGATGTCGCTGCTGAGACCGGAGACAACGGTCAGGCCACGGAGACGCAGCAGAGTGTTCCTGCAGTATCGGAGCAGGCGGTAATTCCTGTGGCATCAGAACAGGTAGTTCCTGCACCGAGTACAAGGATCATAAGGAAAGGCAGATACTATTATTACAGGTATGCAAGCGGAAAGATCCGTAAGAAGGCGGGCTTTGTTAATGTTGACGGATACAGGTATTACGTCAGAAAAGGCGGTAAAATAACAACCGGCAAGATTTTCAAGATAAAGAAAAAGTATTACTGCGCAAATAAATACGGCGTTATTATGACAGGCGTATATAGCCGGAAGGGGACGCTTTACTATTCATCAATAGCCGGAGTGATAAAGAAAAAGGCCGGCTTTGTGCACTGGAACGGTAACAGCTATTATGTGAAAAAAGGCGGGAAGATTGCTGTCAATGAAGGCTTCTCTGTTAACAATATACCTTACGGGGCAGATATGTCAGGCTGCGCGACAATGCTCGAAATACCTGCCGGCGACGGCAGTCCTGTAGTTCAGGTAGCCAAGGCACAGGTCGGGATAATGACCGGAAAGACATATTGGGTATGGTACTTCAAGACAAAATTCAAGAATACAGACCGCACCCCTTGGTGCGGTGCATTCGTTGCGTGGTGTTACAATGCAGCGGGGCAATATGACAGGATCACGGTTGCAAAACAATTCGGGAATCTGGGATATGTGCCAAGCTATTCCAGATACGCAGACAAATACGGTAAATGGATCAATAGGGCAGACGCGAAAGGCGGAGATATAATAATATTTGGCAAAAATACGCATGTAGGCCTGGTCGAAGGTGTTACCGGAGATTATATAATAACAATAGAAGGCAATGCAGGCCCGACCGCCGTGATAGGAAGCGGAAAGCCTGGCGCAGTCGTCCGTAACGCATACAGGATAGACAGCAAGAAGATAAAGGGAATCATACGTCCGGACTGATGGGCTGAATAAATGCGGCAGCTCATGTGATTATTCCTGCAGAACAGGGATGAATAGTGGTAAAATAATAAGACAGAGTTAAAGGGACAAGACGGAGAAACAGTATGTTCAAGAAGTTCAGAGAAAGCCCATATGCAAAAGCGGCGTTTCTGATACTTGTATGCGGTGGCCTGCTGATCATATTCAACAACTGGATCACCAAAAACCGCATATCGATCGGCTTTGAGAATATAAACAATACGCTTGCACCTATATATATAGGTGGTATTCTTGCGTTCATTCTTTGCCCTGTTTACAACGCCTGCGTAAAGTGGTGCTATAAGCACATGCTTGAAGGAGCAAAGAAAAATGGTTTCTCCATCGGTGCAATGCTTGTGCATGATGATGGCGACTTAGTTGTTGATAAGCAGGAGAGGCGTACGATACTCGGTGCTGCAAGAGCTGTCGCGTCATTGATATGCGTGATAGTCGTGGTAGGACTGGCAGGACTGTTCGTGTACTTTGTAGTTCCGCAGCTGGTTGCGAGTGCGGTCAATCTGGTCAGCACCATGCCTCAGAGACTGACATCTTTTTCAAACTGGTGCAACATCCATCTGAGTCATTTCCCATTTATAGCAGTATGGGTCGACAACCTTGCAAATGCTGAGAACAGCGAGGTCATGCAGTGGATACAGGAGCATATCCTGAGCGGCAATGCGGCAAGCATCGCATCCATGATATCCAACGGAGTTATACTGGCGGTCAAGTATGTGGCAAATGCCTTTATCGGACTCCTCATAATGGTGTACCTGCTCAACTACAAGGAACGGCTCTTTGCGATAACGCGAAAGATAGTTAACGCTACATGCAGTCAGAAGCGCAAGGCGACCCTCTATGAGTTTGCGAATATCGTCAATGAAACATTCATCGGTTTCATCGTTGGCCGAATCATAGATTCGTTCATAATCGGAGTTCTTACATTCATAATCCTCAAGATCTGTGCAATACCGTTTGCCCTCATGCTGAGTGTAATAGTAGGAGTGACCAATGTAATACCGTTCTTCGGTCCTTTCATCGGTGCCATTCCTTCGGTATTCATACTGCTTCTCGAAAATCCGATAGAAGCTCTGTATTTTGTAATAATTATCATTATTATCCAGCAGCTCGACGGCAATGTTATCGGCCCTAAGGTCGTGGGCAATGCATTAGGTATCGGAAGCTTCTGGGTACTGATATCGGTACTTATCGGCGGCGGGCTGTTCGGATTCCCGGGCATGGCTCTGGGCGTGCCTGTGTTTGCGGTTTTCTACAGATATGCGGACAAGCTTATGGTAAACAGCCTGAAGCGCAAGGAAAAGGATATACACACTTCATATTACTACAGCCTCGAGCCGTATGGGCTGGCAGATGACGAGGTAGAACTCGAACAGGACAAGAAAAAGCAGCAGTCTCTGTTCTCGAAGCTCAGAAAAGAAAAGAAAGATATCTCACAGAATAAATTCGCCTTTGATCCAAATGAGCGGATGAGCGACCTTGAGGATGCCCAAAAGCTTGATGTGATCAAAGATCAGGAAAAGGACCTGCTGGAATAAAGAGGTAAGATGAAAGAGGTCATCTCTAAAACGATAGAAAGAATAAGCGGTGATGTGCCTGAGGATCGCGTTCTCAGAAATGAGCCGATGAGCAGGCACACTTCATTTCGTATAGGCGGCCCGGCCGCTGCTTTTATCATAGTCAATAATGAAGAAGAACTTGCAAAGGTACTCACAGCGGTCACGGATACCGGTGCACCGCACATGATAATCGGCAACGGATCAAACCTTCTTGTCTCGGATAAAGGCTATCCGGGCATAATGATAAAACTCGGGGGCGATTTTGAATCCATAACGCGTGATGAGAATGACCCATGCAGGGTGAAAGTCGGAGCTGCCATGCTCATGTCGAGAACTTCGGCATTTCTGACTGAAAACGGGCTAAGCGGATTCGAGTTTGCTAGCGGCATACCCGGAAGCATAGGCGGAGCAGTGTTTATGAATGCGGGTGCCTACGGCGGTGAGATCAAAGATGTCGTCAGATCGGTCCGGGTGATGGATCCGGATGGCACAAACCTCCGCACGGTAAGCAATGAAGACATGCAGTTCTCTTACAGGCACAGTATGGCAGAGGATGAGGGCATGCTCATTCTTTACGCAGAAATGGAGCTAAAGGAAGATGACCCTGAAGCGATCGCGGCAAGAGTGGCGGAGCTTCAGTTCAAAAGGAATTCCAAGCAGCCGGTAAATTATCCGAGCGCCGGAAGCACCTTCAAAAGGCCTGTTGGCGGTTACGCTGCAGCTCTTATCGAACAGTCCGGCCTCAAGGGATACACCGTGGGAGGAGCGCAGGTATCTGAAAAGCATTCGGGATTTGTGATCAATATTGGCGGTGCCAGCTGCGATGACGTGCTGGCTGTGATGAGACATATAAGAGAGACAGTGTTTGCTGATTCGGGCATCATGCTTGAGCCGGAGGTAAGGCTGATCAACTGCAGCCTGTAGGGACATGAAAATGAATATTGAGGATATCAAAAAAAAATACAGACTTAAATTCGATCACCACACTCATACAATTCATTCGAAAGTGGGACCGTATTATCACGGAAAAGGCAATATCATAGACAATGCACGAGCGGCCGCGAAAAGAGGCCTGGATTCTCTTGCGATAACGGATCACGGTCCATTTGACTTCTATGGGATTGATATGCAAAAGCTCCCGCAGATGAGAAGGGATATTTCTCTGGCTCTGGCATCCTTTCCAAAGCTGAAGATCTATCTGGGTGTGGAAGCCGACATAGTCGACACACCGAATGGACTCGACATCTCACCTGAGGATTTCGACAAGTTTGACTTTGTGAATGCGGGCTATCACTATGTGCCGAAATGCCACATGATACACAACTTCCTGGCGTTCCATCTTCCTCATTGGCCTGGGATATTGCAGGAAAGGCTCAGACGGCAGAACACTGCACGCATTGTCAAAGCTCTCAAAAGCAATGATATACAGACACTGACACATCCGGGGGACAAGGCTTTTATCGATGAGCATGCCGTGGCAAAAGCATGTGAGGAGACTGACACACTGGTAGAGATCAATGCCAGGCATAAGCATCCGAATGTGGACGATCTTAAGATCTATAAACAATATGACGTCAAATTCGTTATAAGCAGCGATGCACACAGGCCGAAATTTGTTGGGCGTTATGCGGAGAGTCTGGCGCTCGCCATGGAGGCAGGTATTGATCCGGAAAGGATCGTGAACATACAAAAGAGGTAAAGAAATGGAAGTTGTTATCATCACGGGAATGTCAGGTGCGGGGCGAAGCAGAGCAGCAAACTGGTTTGAAGATCAGGGGTATTATTGCGTAGATAATATGCCGCCGGTGCTGATAAACACTTTTCTTGAGATGGCCTCCTCTTCTGAGAACAATATTGCCAAGGCGGTGTTTGTAGCCGACCTCAGAAGCGGGAACTTCTTTGGCGAGCTCATCGACGTAATAGACGATCTGAGAAGCAGAGAAGACATAGAGCTCACTGTGCTTTACATGGAAGCTGCTGTGTCTGAGATAGTCAAAAGATATAACGAAGTGAGGCGCAACCATCCTCTGACCGGAGGGCAGGCCAGCGCAGCTGTCATTGAAGACGAAAGAGAAAAGCTGAGAGGTATACGCGAAATCGCAGATCTCGTGCTGGATACCACCACCCTCAAACTTCCTGAGCTGATTGC
This sequence comes from uncultured Eubacteriales bacterium, assembly GCA_902801255.1. Lineage (GTDB taxonomy): Bacteria > Bacillota > Clostridia > Peptostreptococcales > Anaerovoracaceae > Crickella. The sequence continues at coordinate 15,989 of CADCHO010000034.1, forward strand.
CGAACTGGACCACATGTTTTTCGGAGGCGCTGTAGCTTCAACCTTTTCTGTAAATATCAGCTCCTTCGGATTTAAATACGGCATACCTACAGAGTCCGACGTTATGTTTGACGTGAGATTCCTGCCGAATCCTTTTTACGTACCGAGCCTTAAAAAGCTTACGGGCAACAATAAAAAAATACGGGATTACATTTTTAAAAGTGAACTGGCAGGAGAGTTCGTTGATTCTGTACACTCGCTGCTGAAATCAATGGTACAGGGCTATATACATGAAGGCAAGTATCATCTTAACATAGCATTTGGCTGCACGGGCGGTCACCACAGATCGGTAGCGATCGCAAACGCAGTTGCCGAAGAGTTCAAAAAAGACGGTATGAGGGTAAGGGTCTATCATAGGGATATGGCTCTTCAGAATAAGAAAAGTTAGAAGACAGGGGACAAAGTGTCATTTTCTTCAGACGTAAAGAGTGAACTGGCGAGAATAGAACCCGCCAAGAAATGCTGCATGCTGGCTGAGATCGCCGGATTCCTGAGAGCATCAGGATCTATAAGGATCACAGGCGGCAGCTTTGCTATTGTGGCATCTACAGAGAGCGCTGCAGTCGCGAGGCATTTCAAGGTGCTGATCGAAACATACTTCCGCAATAAGGTGGATCTGGCGATTGGCGGTTCGCACAGACCGGGAAGCCAGGGCAAAAAGGGAAAGAACACTTATTATATAAATATAAGTCCTGATGAGAAGTCGATGCAGATCCTTCGCGAGACCGGTATGCTTCTGATACGGGAAGGCGACGACTATTTCAGCGATGGCATCTATCCGCCTATAGTCAAATCCAAATGCTGCAAGAGATCATACATGAGAGGTATGTTCCTGAGCTGCGGCACCATGTCGGATCCGCGCAAAGGATATCATCTTGAGTTCGTGCTTGATAAGGAGCAGAGCGCCATGGATCTTAAGAAACTGGTCGGATCGTTCGATGATCTGGCGGCATCTGTAGCAAGACGCGGAGAGAATTATGTTGTCTATATGAAAAAGGCTGCATATATCAGCGACATGCTGGGCATCATGGGTGCAGGAAGCGCCGTGCTCGATTTCGAAAGCATACGTGTCAACAAGAGCATGCATGGTGAGATAATGCGTATCATCAACTGCGACAATGCAAATGTCGACAGAACACTGCTGGCTGCCGAGGAGCAGCGGGAATGGCTTGTGAAGATAGCTTCTGCAGAGACGGGCAGAGAACCGGAGGCAGATGAGCTGACTGATCCGCTGTCGGACTTCTGGAGCAAAGGGCTCAGACATCTGCCGCCACAGCTGAAAGAGGCGGCATACCTAAGGCTGTATAAGCCGGAGGCGAGTCTCACCGAGATCGGTGAGTCGCTGACGCCGCCGGTAGGGAAGGCGGCGATCAGCAAGCGCTTCGCGAAGCTGCGCTCGCTCGCCGAAAATGTCAATAATGACGGATCTCACTGACACATAATGGTGAAGACATATGGAAAAGAATCAGTTAATTGAATTCAGGATAGAAGACATGCTCGATGACGGCAGGGCTTTCGGAAGATACGAAGGCTGTGCCGTTTTTGTGAGCGGTGGTGCTGTGCCGGGTGATGAGGTGAAGGCAAAAGTTACCAAAGCAAAGAAGTCATCAGCGGAAGCCGTGGTCACGGAAATCGTTACAGGATCACCTGACAGGATCACTGCGGAGTGTCCTTATGCAGGCAGCTGTGGCGGATGCACCATGCAGGAACTCTCCTACGAGGCTCAGAAGACTCTCAAAGAGGAGCAAGTAAGGGCAAAGCTGAAGAGGCTGGGCGGACTTGATGACCCAAAAGTGAATGAAATAATTGGTGCCGATACTCTGAAGTATTACAGAAACAAGGCAGTGTTTGCAGTCGGTCCACACGGAGAAGCAGGTTTCAAGAAGGGCAAAACCAATTTCGTCATAGACATCGATGACTGCATGCTGCAGTCTGATGCAGCGATGGTGTGTGCAGACGCGCTTCGCGTGTTCCTGAAAGAGACAGGTATCAAAGGAATAACGCAGCTGACGGTCAGGACAGCATTTGGAACAGGCGAGATCATGGCGGTTCTGGAGGCAGATAAAAAGGATCTGCCGCAGATAGAAAAACTTGTTGAGATGTTTGACGATGCAGTATACAGCCTGAGCTGCGATGAAGAGGGAAATCCTGCTGCAGATGCTCAGGTGTACAGTCTGGAATCAGTTGCGCTGATCCATAAAGGAAAGTGCCATATTATCGCAGGTAAGCCTACGATCAATGAAGAGATAATAACAGAAGACGGCAGGAGTCTCGTTTTCGAGATAAGTCCGCAGTCGTTCTATCAGGTGAATCCTGAGCAAATGGAGAGACTGTATGACAAGTCGGCAGAGTACGCGGATCTGAAAGGCGGGGAGACAGTTCTCGATCTTTACTGCGGAGCAGGTACTATAGGTCTGTGGCTGCTTGAGGACCTCAGAAAGAAGAATCCTGAAGCTTTTGATAAGACCAGGGTTATAGGCATAGAATCCGTGAAACCTGCAGTGATTGATGCCAACAGAAACTCAGTAATAAACGGAGTTGTAAATTCCAGATACATTTGCGGTAAAGCAGAGGAAGAACTTCCGGGCATGATGGGACTGGCGAAGCTGTATAAATGGAATGAGGTCAACGAGAGAGTAGAGCGCGAGCCTGAGATAAAGCTCGAGCATGCTGACGTGGCGGTGCTTGATCCGCCGCGTGCCGGCTGCGCCGAGCCGTTGCTCGCCGCAGTGGTACAGGCTGCACCCGATCGCATCGTATATGTCTCATGCGATCCCGGCACGCTTGCACGCGACATAAAATACCTGACCGCAAATGGCTACGAATTTATAGAAGCCACACCGGTAGACCAGTTCCCATGGACATCACACATCGAGGTAGTCGCGAAAATACAAAGAAAATAATGCCCAAAACCCTTGAAATTCAAGGCTTTCACGATTTGGCGATTTTTGCAGATTTTAGCGAAAATCG
>CADCHO010000035.1 GCA_902801255.1 uncultured Eubacteriales bacterium
AGACCACTCAGACGTTTATGCTTGCCGTCAGACAGGATTCGCAATGCTCGCAGAGAGCAACGTACAGGAAGTTATGGACCTCGGTCCTGTAGCTCACCTGGCTGCTATCGAGGGCAGAGTTCCTTTCCTGAACTTCTTCGACGGATTCAGAACATCCCACGAGATTCAGAAAGTCGCTGTTTGGGACTATGAAGATCTCAAGGAAATGTGCGATATGGATGCTGTTAAGAAGTTCCGCGACGCATGCCTGAACCCTGATCATCCTCATCTGAGAGGATCTCACGAGAATGGCGACGTATTCTTCCAGCACAGAGAAGCATGCAACAAGTTCTATGATGCAGTTCCTGAAGTTGTTGAGAAATACATGGCTAAGATCAACGAGAAACTCGGAACAGATTATCAGCTCTTCAACTACTATGGTGCACCTGATGCTGACAGAGTCATCATCGCTATGGGATCCATCTGCGACGTTGCTGAGGAAGTTATCGACTACCTCAACGCAAAGGGCGAGAAGGTCGGTCTCATCAAGGTAAGACTCTACAGACCGTTCAGAGCAGACAAGCTGATCGCTGCACTGCCTGAGACATGCAAGAAAGTTGCTGTTCTCGACAGAACAAAAGAGCCTGGTGCTCTCGGCGAGCCTCTCTACCTCGACGTAATGACAGCATTCGCTGAGGCAGGAATGAACGATGTAAAGGTTATCGGCGGACGTTACGGACTCGGTTCCAAGGATACACCTCCGGCATCAGTATTCGCAGTTTATGATGAGCTTCTCAAGGACGAGCCAAAGAGAAAGTTCACTATCGGCATCGTAGATGACGTTACGAACCTCTCACTCGAAGAGAAGCCGGCACCGATCACAGCTCCTTCGGGAACTATCGAGTGCAAGTTCTGGGGTCTCGGCGGCGACGGAACAGTCGGAGCTAACAAGAACTCCATCAAGATCATCGGAGACCACACAGACAAGTACGTACAGGCTTACTTCCAGTATGACTCCAAGAAGACAGGCGGCGTTACTATTTCTCACCTGAGATTCGGTGACAAGCCGATCAAGAGCTCATACTACATCAACAAGGCTGACTTCGTAGCATGCCACAACCCATCCTACATTGATAAGGGATTCAAGATCGTTCAGGACGTTAAGCCGGGCGGAATCTTCCTCATCAACTGCCAGTGGAAGCCGGAAGAAGTCGGACAGCACCTTGACGCTGCTGCTAAGAAGTACATCGCTGAGAACAACATCCAGCTGTACATCATCGACGCTATCGATCTCTGCGCTAAGATCGGAATGGGCAAGAGAACAAATACTACACTCCAGTCCGCATTCTTCTCACTCGCAGAGGTACTGCCAAAGGCAGATGCTATCAAGTACATGAAGGATGCTGCTACAAAGTCCTACCTCAAGAAGGGCCAGGATATCGTAGACATGAACCACAAGGCTATCGACGCCGGTGCTGACGCTCTCGTTAAGATCGACGTTCCTGCTGAGTGGGCTAACCCTGCTGCAGACGCTGAGAAGGCTCCTCTTGAGGGACCTGCAGCTCTCGTTAAGCAGGTTAAGAACATCCTGCTGCCAATCGACAACATGGATGGAGACAGCCTGCCTGTATCCGCATTCCTGCCACACGTTGACGGTGAGTGGGAACTCGGAGCTTCCGCATACGAGAAGAGAGGCGTTGCTGTTATGGTTCCTGAGTGGGACAGCACAAAGTGCGCACAGTGCAACAGATGCGCATTTGTATGCCCACATGCTACTATCAGACCATATCTGCTTGATGAAGCTGAGATGGCAGCTGCTCCGGAAGGATTCAAGGCTGTTGATCACAAGCTGAGCAAGGGCGCATATAAGTATGGTCTCGCTGTATCCCCGCTCGATTGTATGGGATGCGGAGTATGCGTAACAATATGCCCAACCAAGTCACTGACAATGAAGCCGCTTGAGGAGCAGCTCCCAGAGCAGAAGAACTTCGACTATGCTGTAAAGAGCGTATCCGTGAAGAAGGAATTCGCAGACAACAGCAATGTTATCAAGTCGCAGTTCAAGACTCCTCTCCTCGAGTTCTCGGGCTCCTGCGCAGGATGTGCTGAGACATCATATGCAAGACTTATCACACAGCTTTGCGGAGATCACACATTCATCTCCAACGCTACAGGATGCTCCTCCATCTGGGGCGGCCCTGGCGCAACAGCTCCTTACACAACAAACGCTGAAGGTCACGGACCTGCATGGTGCAACTCGCTGTTCGAAGACAACGCTGAGCACGGTCTCGGTATGAGAATGGCTATCAAGGCACGCAGAGCTAAGATGAAAGCTGACGTTGAAGAGCTCGTAGCTGCTGGCGTACCTGATGAGGTAAAGGCTGCTGCTGATGCATGGATCGAAGCATTCGACTGTGTCGATGGTTCGAAGGAGAAGGGCGAGGCTCTCGTTGCTGCACTCGAAGCTGCAGGAATCGGAGCTGACATCGTAGCACGTAAAGACCTCCTCGGCGAGAAGACAGTATGGATCTTCGGCGGAGACGGCTGGGCATACGATATCGGTTACGGCGGACTCGACCACGTACTCGCAAGCGGCGAGAATGTAAACGTAATGGTATTCGATACTGAGGTTTACTCCAACACAGGCGGACAGGCTTCCAAGGCTTCCAACATCGGACAGGTAGCACAGTTCGCTGCAGCAGGTAAGGCAATCGAGAAGAAGTCACTGTCGCAGATCGCTATGGCTTACGGCTATGTATATGTAGCTCAGGTAGCTATGGGTGCTGATATGAATCAGACTCTGAAGGCAATGAACGAAGCTATCGCTTACGACGGCCCATCCCTGATCATCGGATACTCGCCATGCGAGATGCACTCCATCAAGGGCGGCATGGTCAACTGCCAGATGGAAATGAAGAAGGCTGTAGAATGCGGTTACTGGAACCTCTTCAGATTCAACCCTGCTGCAAAGGCAGAAGGCAAGAATCCGTTCACACTGGACAGCAAGGTACCTGCAGGCGGATATCAGGAGTTCCTGAAGAACGAAGCACGTTACAACAGACTGACCAGAGAGAATCCGGAAAGAGCAATGGCACGTTACGAGAAGCTGAAGAAGTTCGTAGACTTCTACGCTCCGGAAGCATAATCGCAGCGTAAAACACACATTAAAGAGAGCCGGTCTTCGGACCGGCTCTTTTATTGGTCTGACCTGAGCTTATGTACTTTAAAGAAGCACAAATGCTGTTGAATGTACGTGGAATAGAAGGTAAAATATAAGTGTGTTATTTTTGAAGAAGGAGGTACATTATGCCACTCGTAACAACAACCGAAATGTTCAAGAAGGCTTATGACGGCGGATATGCTATCGGAGCTTTCAACGTAAACAATATGGAAATCGTACAGGGCATCACAGAGGCTGCCGGCGAGCTCAGAAGCCCGGTTATCCTGCAGGTTTCGAAAGGTGCACGCGCCTATGCTAACCACACATATCTGGTTAAGCTCGTAGAGGCTGCTATCATCGAGAACCCTGAGATTCCTATTGCACTCCACCTTGACCACGGTGATTCATTCGAGCTCTGCAAGAGCTGCATCGACGGAGGATTCACATCCGTTATGATCGATATGTCCTCGAAGCCATTTGAGGAGAACATCGCAATTACTAAGCAGGTAGTAGAATATGCTCATGCTCATGGCGTAGTAGTAGAGGCTGAGCTTGGTACACTTGCAGGAGTAGAGGACGAAGTAGTCGTAGAAGCCGGACACGAGAGCTATACAAAGCCTGAAGAGGTTGAGGAATTCGTAACCAGAACAGGCTGCGATTCCCTGGCTATCGCAATCGGAACTTCCCACGGCGCATACAAATTCACACCGGCACAGTGCACAAGAAACGAAGAAGGCATCCTCGTACCGCCTCCACTGCGTTTCGACGTACTTGAAGAAGTAACAAAGAGACTGCCGGGATTCCCGATCGTTCTCCACGGATCATCATCGGTTCCGCAGGAATTCGTAAAGATGGTAAATATGTACGGCGGCAACATGCCTGATGCTGTAGGAATTCCTGAATCACAGCTCCGTAAGGCAGCTGAGTCTGCAGTATGCAAGATCAACATCGACTCGGATATCCGTCTCGCAATGACAGGTAACATCCGCAAATACTTCGCAGAGCATCCTGATCACTTCGACCCACGTCAGTATCTGAAGCCGGCAAGACAGGCTGTAAAGGATATGGTAGCTCACAAGATCGTGAACGTACTCGGATCGGACGGCAAGATTTAAAAATCTGAAACAACTGAACAAAAGGCGGCGCAGAGCGACTTCTGCGCCGTTTTTTTTATGCTTTTGACGATAGCTCATTATGTATATTCTGTAAGTTTTCCAATTGTTGTCAGCCCGAGATGCTATAATGGTTGGGAATATGATGTGCCCTGCATGTCATTAAGGGGAGGGTAAAAATTGTCTCATACCATTGAACTAAGAAAGGTCTCGAAATACTATGCCGGCGAAGACTCCGTCAGCATGGGGTTTTCGCGTATTGATCTCAACCTCGACATCGGTGAGTTCGTCGCAATAACCGGCGAGAGCGGAAGCGGAAAGTCCACTCTCCTGAACGTTATAAGCGGACTCGATACCTATGAAGAGGGTGAGATGTTTGTGTGCGGTGAAGACACCACCGCCTACGGTACGGAAGACTACGAGGTATATCGAAAGACTTACATAGGCAACATCTTCCAGGACTTCAATCTGATCAACAGCTACACGGTTTATCAGAATATTGAAGCCGTTATGCTTTTGTCGGGCAAAAGAAAGAAAGAGTGCAGGGATAAGATCCTCGAGCTGATTGAACTTGTAGGCCTCAGCAAATACCGCCACGCTAAAGTCTCCAGACTGTCAGGAGGTCAGAAGCAGAGGGTAGCCATAGCGCGTGCGCTGGCTAAGAATGCGCCTATTATTGTAGCAGACGAGCCTACAGGAAACCTCGACAGTGCATCTGCTCAGAGCGTCATGGAGACGCTTGCAAAAGTTTCTGCAGACAAACTCGTTGTCGTCGTTACGCACAATTATGAGCAGGCTGAGCCGTATGTGACCCGCAAGCTCACAATGCATGACGGTAAGATAATCGAAGATAAGAAATTTACATCGCGCCGCATGTCCGCAGATGACTATCTTGCAGAGATAGGCGATTATGGTGCGCCACCGGCTCAGGAAAGCAATGCATCCGGAGAAGAAGTGGTGCAGAGAAGAGATGGTCGCGTAGCCAGAGCAGAAAAAGCAGAAAAAGCAGCCGAAGCCGGCATCACAACACAGCATGCCGAAGCTCCGATGCCGAGAAAAATGCGGAAGTCTTCCGAGATAAGGCTTGGTGTCCGCAATACGTTCAATCTGCCTGCCAAATTCATCCTGCTGTTCATAGTGTATTTCTTTGTATCGACAGCGGTGCTCAGTCAGTATGCGACTACTAAAAACAGCATGCACGAGAGTGAGCTCCTTGGCAGCAACCCTTATTTCGTCAATACAAGCACCGACAGGATAATCATAAAGAAAAACGATGAAAGCAGCTTTACCGATGCAGACTTTGCTGCTATCGAATCCACGCCGAATATCAGAGGGATAGTCAAGAACGATCTCGCTGTTGACACCGGCGTCAGTTTCAGTCTGGGTGAATTTTACGTTGAAGGCCCGGTCCTGCCAATATCCGAAGCAGGGGACAAAGAGGTTACCTACGGGCATATGCCTGAGAATGATTATGAGATAGTTATTAAGCTGGATTCCGCAAGCGATGCATACTTCGGCTTGGGCGGCAGCGGGGATGCATATATCGGCCAGACTGTTAAACTGAAGGACATGAGTCAGATGCAGTCTTACGATTTCAGCGGGGATATAAAGGTTGCGGGCATTATTGTAGATGATGAGATCGATACGGATTCGGAATTCGCGCTTTATGGTTATTCTACGATTTATGCCAGCGATACCATAAGTAACGAACTTCTGGTCTCCATGATGGCGGCAACATCAAAAACCGAGCTGAACTTTAACGGAACCAAGATTTCTTCCGATTATGAGAGAGCGATATACTCATCTCCGAATGTTCCTGACGGAAAGGTTTTCCTGTTTGAAGACCAGACCTATTACTACAAGGATGATGAAGCTGTAGGAAAGGATTTCAGCCTAAAGGTAAATAACAGATTCTTTGAATCTGAAGGTAAATATAAAGTCGGAGATATTCTTACATACGATAACTGCACAAAACTTGCAGGGATACCGAAAGATGAATACGACATGTTCTATAACTGCGTATTCATCAGCAACAATGACTTCAAAGCACTTTTTGACAGAGGCTTTTATCAGATAAGTGCGTACATGATAAACGAGCAGGATTCCGAAGCGACACTGCAGGAGCTGAATGACAAAGGCTTCACGACGCTCGCTCTCAAAGATTCCCTTTCGGATACGACGGAAGGATTCGGAGGCGTCATAAACCTTATGACATATGCAAGACTTGCTCTCGAATTCATTATCCTGTTCTTCATAGCGTATGCTGTTATACGACTGATCATGAGGTCGCGTAACTCATACTACTCGACACTCAGGATACTTGGTGCTACAAAAAGCAATACCGACACCATACTACGCGTCGAGCTCATACTCATGATGATCATCGCATACAGCGTTGACATCCTGTTCGTGATACTTGTAAAGAAGGGCATACTGCAGAACCTGGTACATTCGGACCTCAAACAGCTTACCAAACTGCTGTATTACCTTACTCCGCTTGATTACGGCATTCTCGCAGCAGTACTTCTGCTCATGTCGCTGATTATCGCCAACAGATACTCCAGGCACATCTTCACGAAGAGTGCCATGAAGGCGTTCAGAGAGGAGGCGTAAGCGGATGATCAAGATCGATAAGGTAAACAAGTATTACAACAAGGGTAAGGCCAACCAGATCCATGTCATCAACAACACTTCGATGACTCTGCCGGATGAAGGTATCGTCTGTCTGCTCGGACCGTCGGGCTGCGGAAAGACGACGCTTCTGAATGCCATAGGAGGACTTGACAAAGTCGATTCGGGAACCATAACCATAGACGGACAGCGTATCACCAGGTTCTCATCAAACAAGATCGACAGCATACGTAACGCCCGCATAGGCTATATCTTCCAGAATTTCAATCTACTGGATGACAGAACGGTATTCGAGAATGTCGCCATTGCGCTGCGCATGATCGGCATCCGGGACAACACTACCGTAACTGCACGTGTGAGATATTGTCTTGAGAAGGTCGGAATAGATCAGTACAGAAACAAGCTGGCCGGATCTCTTTCCGGAGGCCAGAGGCAGAGGGTCGCGATCGCGCGTGCGATAGTAAAAAACCCAAGCATTATCATCGCTGATGAGCCTACAGGAAACCTCGACAGCGCCAATACCCTTGAGATCATGAATATCATCAAAACGATCTCGAAGGAGAGGCTTGTCATCCTCGTTACACACGAAAGGAACATAGCTGAGTTCTATTCCGATCATGTAGCTGAGATGAAGGACGGCAAGATCGTCAAGGCGTACAATAATGATTCTTCAAGATTCCTTGATTATCAGCTTGAGAATAAGATCTACCTCAGGGACATGGCGGTCCATAAAGGGTTCAGGCAGGATGACGTTAACGTCGATGTATACAGCGACGAGGAACGTCAGGCTGACATCAAGGTTGTCATCAGAGGCAATAACCTTTATATAAATACCGGCGGAAGGCTCAATGTGGTCGATGAATCAGCCAACATAGAAATGGTTGATGAGCACTACACCGCTATGGATGAAAGCTATTTCGAAGAAAATGACTTCGACTATACTGCATGCCTGCCGTCGAAATACAAAGCCAGATACACTTCTGTCTACAGGCTGTCCAACATGATAAGCAGCGGCTGGAAGACTGTAAAGGGCTTTAAGAGGATAAGAAAGTTCCTGCTGCTGGGCTTTGTTTTCGCAGCCATGTTTGCTTTCCTCGCAGTCAGCAATGTTATGGGTGTGATCGATGTAAAGCCGGTAGATTACAGAACTACGAATGGTAATTACATCACTATTCCTAACACTGCAAAGACTGAGGATCTTCTCAAACTGGTAGACGGGCTTGAGACGGTAGCTTTCGTTCTTCCGGGAGAAACCAAAAAGATGGTCACACTTCCTATGGATGACTATCTGCAGACGAGTTATGCACAGGAGGATCTCGGCGTATCTATAGTACTGACGAGTGTGCTCACTCCGGAGCAGCTGGTAGCCGGATCCATGCCGGCAGATCCGCATGAGGTGGTGATAGACAAGGCTCTGATAGATGAGTTCCTGAGGGACAAGAACGGTCTCTACATAGGTCTTGATACAATGGAGGAGTTCCTGGGAAGAAGACTCATGGTCCCGAATCTTGATGATTACAGGATAGTCGGAATCTCCGATACGGAGTCGCCGTCAATGTTTGTGGACCAAAGTCAGGCCATGTATATTCTGTCAAACGGGAATGACCTGGATGATGATTTCTCCATCATGGGAGTCGGAGAAGAAGAGGATACAGAAGACCTTATTAGAAGCGGCAGGGTCATGGACCTTGATCTCTCAAAAAACAATATCAAGATCAAGAAAGGAAGAAAGCCTGAAGCTGCATACGAGGTCATTCTGAATGAATATCACGAAGATGAAGTTGAGATCGGCAAGACTGTCAATGTAAAGGTAGCCGGCCGCAAACTGAATGTAGTAGGTTACTATACGAGCGATGCTGCGGATGATGATACATACTATGTTCACGCCGACACGGTCAAAGCGGACTACATCGGAAAACAGAAGAATTTTTCTGCGTACGCTCCGGATGTAGCTCTTCTGAAGTCGATACTCGAGAAGGAGGGTCTGTCGTTCAAGGTAAATGACACACGTGACCGTAAGACGTATATTAACTCTCGCAAAGATCAGCTGACATCGTCAATTATCGTGGCGGGCATCATAATGCTGATATCACTTATCGAAATGTTCCTGATGCTCAGATCATCATTCCTGTCGAGGATAAAAGAGGTGGGAACACTGAGAGCGATCGGCCTTAAGAAAAAGGACATCTACAGGATGTTTACCGGCGAGATCCTGGTGATCACCTTCATTACCGCTATCCCTGGCATTGCCATAATGTACTTTGCTCTCACGCAGATGGTAACAATTACATACTATATAGAAGGTATGTATATAGTAACACCTGTAATAGCGGCTATCACATTCGCCATCATATTGGTGTTCAATCTGCTGGCAGGACTCATACCGGTATTCTCAACAATGCGCAAGACACCGGCACAGATACTGGCAAGAACAGATATATAAAAAAGAAAAAGACACACAAAAAGCGCCGGCGCTTATGCCGGCGCTTATCTTTTATAAGTACTGCACTTCACATTCTTTGAAGTAATTCTTTATAAGAGCTCTTCTTATCTCATCTACCGTAGGGAATCTCAGTCCGATCTTTGCTGCCATGGATGGGTCGTCGACCTCGTCATTTATCTTTGTACCCACGATGATCTCTACCTGGTCGGTTTCCCTCAGGATCGCAATCATGCGCTTTGCGGCGTCTTCACTCATATGTTTGAGAAGAGTGCCGCTGGTAAGCCTCTTAGCTACCTCAGACAGCGTAAGCATGCCTTCGGTTACAAGATCTATACCATCGATCTTACTTGCAGGAGGCAGGTTGCCTGCAGGCGATTTGTCAGCTTTGACATCCTTGCCGAGTTCACGCGCAACGATTTTGGCTGTCGTACCACCGCAGACTATGACCTGGCCATCAAAGTTCTTTATGCGCTCGCCGAGCTTCTTGTCGGATTCGCGGCTGCGAGGCGCGCCGGTAACTATGAGTGTGCGGCGAGGTTTTTTAACGGCGATGACACAGCAGGTTATATCGTCGTTAGGCTTATATCCGTCGTTTTTGTTTGCCTCAGTAACTATTGCACGCGCTAGCTGCCTCGATGAGATGTCCGGATTGTTTGTCAGCTTTTTCTGAATGAAGTCAGAAACATTATCTGTTCCCCAGCCGCTTGATTTCACAACTGAAGGCAATGACTGAACAGGGCGTCTGATCGACCTGAAAACTGAATATGCCGGATCGTCTTCTCTTTCTGTTCTTGATGGCCCAAGCGCGATGCCTGACTGAGCAACTCCGTCACTGAAGAATATAAGCCTGTCACCTTCCTTCATTTCAAAAGTCGATGAATAAACTATCTCTTCCTTGATGGCTGCCTTGCGTCTCAGCCTGAATGACGTTTTATCCCATTCTACCGGTTCGCTTCCTACGAATCTAAGGCTGTCGGGATTGTCGTATTCAGCAAGCTCCACGCGGATAAAGGACTTATCATCAGAGAAGATAATCCTTGCTATAGTGAATGTGGAATAGCTGATTCCTTTCACGCTGTCTATCGGAAGGGTGTCCATTATGACTTCTGCGGACTTTTCGAGATCCATTGGAGAAAGGGACAGTTTGCTTGCCATATGGGAAGTCAGAGATGCCAGCACGTTGGCTCTTACTCCGCTGCCGAGACCATCCGAAAGGATGACTGTCATAACATTGCTGTTTTCGTTCCTGTCAATATAGTAGACATCACCGCCGATGTTCTGGCCGTGTTTGAAAAGCTGTGAATAATCGATATCGATACATAAATCGTTCATATTAGACCTCACTGCTCTCTTCGGCCATCAGGCCGTCTTCTCCGGCTTCACTGTTGTTAACGTTGAATTCCTCGATGATCGAGTTGAGCATTATCTCCGTCTCCGCAGCGTTGTCACCGAGGAGAGCGGCTATCTGCTGTACTGATGTCATTGATTTTCTGATGACCTCTTCAGCTTTCTCTACAACAGCCTCTCTTCTTACTGAAGGTGTCGTAATGTCTTCGAACATAGCTCCGAGCAGCTCTTTGTTTTCTACAAGGAAGAAAGTGATCCTGTAGATCTTGCCGCCATGGCGGAATCTGTACTGCTGCGGCTTGCTCATATAGAACTGCTCGCGGAATTTCTCTTCAAACGGTACAAATGCAGATACCGGATATCCGCGGAAGGATCTCAGACCTTCCGAATCAAGGAATTCGTCAGGATAATCCTCAAATATCTTGATAAAGCGCTTGTTGCACTCCGCGATGGTAAGATCGCTGTCTACAATGACTACACCGTGAGGTATCGTGGAAAGAAGGATATCGACCTTAGTCTCCGCATCCTTGCGCATCTTGGTGACGCACATCTCGGTCTCGGCCAGACCTGCCAGCAATGCTCTGGCCATGTCGCGGCATGTAGGGTATCCGCAGCCGCCGCAGTTGAGCTCGTCTTCAGGAGTTGTTTTTCCCAGACGGGCAAGGGCGCCACGTATTTCTTCTTCTGAGTATTGTTTTGAGGTCAGTCCTGTCGGAGCAGGGAAGTCTGCGCCGAGTATTCCGTATCCCTTTTCATATACTTCTTTGGCGAACTCTTCATCACCGTCGAAAACATCAGGATCGTTAAGGCGCTCAAGCGTATATGCTGCCACCGCTTTCTTGCGTCTTATGGCTGAGTCCTGATGAGACGTGCCCGGGCCGCTTATGCATCCGCCGTCGCAGTTCAGTGCCTCGAGGAAATCGCTGGTGTGAGTTCCCTGAAGTGATGACATTACACGGGTGATTCCTGATACTGAAAGAGCGGATTGCTCAACGAAGCGTCCCTGCCAGATCTTTGAAGTTTCGATCTGTCCGTTTTCGATCGGGTAGACTGCAGCTTTGCCTGCTTTTGCAGGAACGAAGTCTATAGCGATACCTGTATCCATGTTTGCCAGGCTGATGTTTTCTTCATCCAGCCACTCGCGCATTTCTCTGAAAGTGAGTGCGACGTCCGGATACCCCGGATACTCATCAGCTTCGATCTTTTTTGCTACGCAAGGTCCGATGAATACAATAACGATGTCATTCCCGTAGAGTTTGCGCAGATATGCGCTGTGTGTCTGAAGCGGGCTTGGCACAGGTGCCAGTGCCTTGATATCCGCAGGGAAATACTTTCTGACTAACTGCACAACAGACGGACATGCCGTTGATATGAATGGTGCCTCCCCGTGATCTTCCATATACATGTCGAGAGCCTGGGAAACAAGCGCAGCGCCGATCGCGGTCTCTGAAACAGCATGGAAGCCGAGCTTATAAAGTGCTCTGACGAAGTTATCTTCATAGCCGATGAATTCAGAAACGTATGAAGGGGCGAGTGATACGATGACCTTACGCTTTGACAGGAATGCCATTCTTACTTTGTCCGTATCGTTTCTTATGACCTTGACTGCGTTCGGACACTCATTTACGCAGGTGCCGCAGAACGTGCAGCGCTCATATATGATCTCCGCGTGTGCATCCTTGATCTGTATCGCTTTTACAGGACAATGCCTGACGCAGCGATAGCAGTCGCGGCAGTTGTTTATTTCGGTATAAATAGGGTACTTTTCCAAAACAGAACCTCCAATTAGTGAAAATATAACTGTCGGGGCGAAAACGCATCGGCAGACGCTTGCGAAAACTTCGAAAAAATGCCTGACGGTACAAATTAGACCCGCTTAATAATTATATCATTATTTTCCCAAGTTTCGTGTTCAGTGTGATATAATATGGAAGAATTTTTGGGACAATGATCCGGAGGTAAATACATGGCATTTGCAACAGCAGAAGAATATAAAAACATGGCGGGCAACTTCATCCACGATATCATCAATGATGATCTCGCCAGCGGAAAGCACAAAACTATCATTACGAGATTCCCGCCGGAGCCTAACGGCTACCTGCATATCGGACACGCCAAGTCGCTCTGCCTCAATTTCGGCACAGCGCTTAAGTACGGCGGCCGCTGCAATCTCAGATACGACGACACGAATCCTACAAAAGAAGACATCGAATTCGTAAAATCAATCGAAGCTGACGTTAACTGGCTCGGATTCCAGTGGGATGAAAAGCTTTGGGCTTCTGATTATTTCGATACAATGTATGATGCTGCAGTTGAGCTCATCAAGCAGGGCAAGGCTTTCGTGTGCGAACTCACTCCGGACCAGATCAGAGAATACAGAGGCACACTGACAAGACCTGGTAAGGAAAGCCCTTACAGGAACAGGCCTGTCGAGGAGAACCTTGATCTCTTTGAAAGAATGAGAGCCGGTGAGTTTGCAGACGGTGAGATCTGCCTCAGAGCAAAGATCGACATGGCAAGCCCTAACATCAACATGAGAGACCCTGTCATCTACAGAGTCGTCCATGCATCGCACCATAACACAGGAGACAAGTGGTGCGTCTATCCGATGTACGACTTTGCTCACCCTATCGAGGACGCTATAGAGGGCATCACACACTCCATCTGTACTCTCGAGTTCGAGGATCACAGACCTCTCTATGACTGGGTAGTACGTGAGGTAGGCTGGTGGCCGAATCCTCCGCGCCAGATCGAATTCGCACCTCTCAATATCACTACGATGCTGATGAGCAAGAGATTCATCCGCAGACTCGTTGAAGAGGGCAAGGTAGAAGGCTGGGACGATCCAAGACTCTGCACACTCGCAGGTATCCGCCGCAGAGGTTACACACCGGAAGCGATCCGTAAGTTCTGCAACGACATCGGAGTCACAAAAGCAGATACGATGATCGACATCGCACAGCTTGAGCAGTGTGTCAGAGAAGACCTCCAGCTCAAGGTACCGGCTATCAATGTTGTAAAGAATCCGATCAAGGTGATAATCGACAACTATCCTGAGGATAAGATAGAGATGTGCTCTGTAGAGAACAACTCCAAGGTGCCTGAGATGGGAACGCGTGAGATCCCGTTCGGCAGAGAACTGTGGGTTGACGGAGATGACTTCATGGAAGTCCCTGTGAAGAAGTACTTCAGACTCTTCCCGGGCAACGAGGTAAGGTTCAAGGGCGCTTACTTCATCAAGTGCAACGAGGTCGAGAAGGATTCTGACGGTAACATCGTTGCGCTCCACTGCACATATGATCCTGAGACACACAGCGGAAGCGGTTTTGAAGGCCGCAAGGTAAAGGGAACCATCCATTTCGTTGAGGCAAGCACTGCTGTAAAGATCAAGATCAGAGAGTACGGCTATCTTATGAAAGAGAATGAAGAGACAGGAGAGCAGGAGTTTGATCCTGAATCCCTGGTCGAAACATGGGGCTATGCAGAGCCGTCTGTTAAGGATGTCAAGCCGGGCGAAAGATTCCAGTTCTTCCGCAAAGGCTACTACATCTCAGACTCCAAGCTGACAACAGATGATGAAAAGGTATTCAACAGCATCGTAGGACTGAAGAGCTCCTGGAAGTAAGGTTTTCTTCTATAGTGCTGATAAAGGTGTATATTTCTTAAGGTTTAAGAAATATATACCTTTTTTTCGTATAATTATTGTGTATGATTGGATAACTATCGATACAGGAGGGCAGACATAGAAACTCTTATCAATGAGGTTCTGACTTTTTCAGAAAATAATCCTGAACTTGCAGTACACATCACCACCGTTTTCCGGTGGATCTTTGTGGTGCTCGCGGCGTACATCCTCCTTATATCGATCGTATCGCTTCTTACCACCAGGGCGACTCCTGAGATCTGGGGCTACTTCATGGTAGAGGATGGCGGAGGTTTTCCGATAACCCATTGGGAGAATGTGATAGGAAGGTCCAAGTCGACTGACATCACGATCCCTCTCAGGACGATCTCGAATAACCATGCGCTTCTGGTGCGGCGTTCTGAAGACAAGTGGATGATCAAGGATCTCAGCTCCAATAACGGCATCAAGGTGAACGGCTACAGGCTTGATCCCGAGAAACGATATGTCATAAATCCTGGAGACCTTATAGAGATGGGCGGCACCAGATCCACAATCACACCGCCGAGCCTGGAGGAGACACGCAACAACAGATATATGCGTCGACTTGACAGAGAACCTGTTGCTCCGTGGAAGATCCTGCTAGCAATAACTGCTTTTCAGCTTATGACTATAGTGCAGCTGATACTCGGTATGGGTACGGAAATAACGGCAACGGCGCTTATAAGTATTGCTGTTCTTTCAGCTGTTATGTGGGCTTATGTCATGATATTCAACGCAATGGGAAGGCGCGGCTTTGAGATGGAGATGATAGCGTTCTTCCTCTCAACGATAAATCTGGCGGTCACAGCATCATCGGATCCGTCTTCAGTGATAAAGGAGCTTATAGCGATACTGCTCGGCCTGTCTCTCATGATATTCATGTGCATTTATATGCGCGACATAAGCAGGCTGCGCAAGATCAAACCGGTTCTTATAGGCCTTTCGGTGATCGCGCTCCTGATAAACCTCATATTCGGAACGGCTAAATACGGAGCCACCAACTGGATCAGAATAGGAGAGAGCGGTTCGATACAGCCTTCCGAGATAGTAAAGCTGGCTTTCATCCTCATAGGTGCAGGTACGCTTGAAGAGCTCTACGAGAAAAGAAACACTATTGTTTACGCCGCGTTTTCGCTCTTCTGCCTGGCATGCCTGGCTCTTATGAGTGATTTCGGAACGGCTCTTATATTCTTCGCAACTTATCTGGTCGTTTCGTTCCTCAGGAGCGGCGATTTCTCGCGCTTTGTTCTGACAGGCGTTGCTGCCGGAGCGATGGGTCTTATCGTGCTTAAGTTCAAACCATATATTGCATCCAGATTTGATGCATGGGGTCATGTCTGGGAGGCTGAGTTCATGGATGATCTGGGATATCAGCAGACACGTACTATGTCTTTCGGCGCAGGCGGCGGACTGCTCGGACTTGGTGCGGGTAACGGTTCGCTCAAATATGTAGGAGCTGCAAATACCGACCTCGTTTTCGGTTTCGTGATGGAGGAATGGGGATTCATCATAGCGATACTTGCAGTGCTCTGCATCGCTACACTTTCAGTGTTCGCTGTGATGCATATCGTGGCCGGAAGATCTACCATCTACACAATCCTGGCATGCAGTGCTGCAACGATGTTCCTTGTGCAGACTATGCTCAACGTGTTTGGCGCCATAGACCTCTTCCCGCTGACAGGCGTTACTTTCCCGTTCGTATCAACGGGAGGAACAAGCCTTATGACTTCATGGGCGATGCTTGCGTATTTCAAGGCCGCAGATATGCGGCGTAATGCGAGCCTTGCCGTGAGAAAGGAGGAATAGCCATGCGTAAACAGGAGAGAAGAGCATGGATATGCCTCATGCTTGTGATGGTGCTCCTCGCCGGGGTCGGTCTTTTCGGTTACAGATTCGTGAAGTCGGGCGGTGAGTGGGCGACATTCTACGGCAATACACAGATATATACAGACGGTGTGATAAACCGCGGAACGATTACTGACCGCTACGGAGAGGAGATCCTCAGGTGTACTCCTGATGGTGTTGAATACTACGGCGGCTATGAGACCAGAGTTGCTACAGTACATGCTGTGGGTGATCCGCAGGGCAATATTCCGGACGGAGCAATATCGATCTTCAAGAGCCAGCTCATAGGCTACGATATTTTGAACGGTACATATGACACGACGGCAAACGGAAAGAAGATAGCACTTACGATAGATGCAAATGCGAATCGAACGGCATATGAAGCTCTGGCAGGAAGGACAGGGGCAGTCGGAGTTTACAACTGGAAGACGGGTGAGATCGTATGCATGGTGAGTACACCGACCTTCGACCCTTTATATGAGCCGGAAGTTTCTGAAGACGAAGAGAACTCCTACTTTTTCAACAATTTCCTCGACGGTCTGCTTACACCGGGCTCCACATTCAAACTGGTCACAGCAGCGGCGGTCATAGAAAACATGTCTGACCGGGATTCGTTCACTTATGAATGCGATGGAGTCAATCAGATCGGAGAAGGAGAGAACGCCAAGCTGACCGATGTGACGGAGCACGGAGAAGTAAACTTCAGAGACGCACTTGCACAGTCATGTAATGGAGCTTTCGGTGCCCTGACACGCGAGGTAGGCGCAAAAACAATGGCTAAATATGCTGAAAAGGCCGGGCTTACTGAACCTGTTCGCGTTGATGGAATTGAAACAGCAGCAGGTTCGTTCGACTTCCCGAAGGATGATGATATAAAGCTGAGCTGGGCGGGAATAGGCCAGGCCGATGACCTCGTGAACCCGTGTGCAATGATGGTATACATGGGGGCAATCGCCAATGGGGGCGAGCCGGTACAGCCGACACTGATCAAGAGCGCTACCTTTATAAAGGAACTGACCGGAGGCAGGAGCCTCGGAAGATATATCGACAGCGATACTGCAGCCGAACTCAAGGACATGATGAAGAACAACGTCGTTGAGAATTACGGCGAATGGAACTTCGAAGGCATGGACATGTATGCCAAGTCAGGTACCGCTGAAGTAGGTTCGCGGAATCCTGATGCATGGTTCGTCGGTTTCACTGATGATGAAGATGCACCGTATGCGTTTGTTGTATGGGTCAAGGAAGGCGGTTTCGGATCTGAAGTTGCTGCTCCGATAGCAGCAAGGGTGATACGCTCGCTCGGTTCAGTTTCAGAATAGATATAACGGCTTTTGGCTGATGGCGTAAATGCTGTCAGCCTGTTTTTTTATGTAAAATGTCAAAAATAATTCTAAAAAAGTCATATAAATACTTATAAATGACGGTTCAAATGACGATGTGCATGCTATTATCTAATTACAAAACAGAAAGAACAAAGCCAAAGGCAATAAAAAACATATAAACACTCCTTTCTTCATACATTTTCCTCTAAGGGCAATGCCCTTCGCACGAGCTCCGGACAGAAAGCCGGGGCTTATGTTGTTTTTGTATAAAACCACAAAAAACGTTGACAATCAGCCTGTAAATCCTTATTATGTACACCATCGACAAGTGAATAACACCTGACCCGATAGAGGTCGCGGAGATTAATAGTAACGGTCAAACACGCGAGGGGATCGCGGCCGTGAAAGGATGATCCGCCGAAGCTTTCCGGAATCCCAAAACCGGCATGCTGGGACGGTGCAATAAGATGTACCGGACTGTCACGAAAGTGGAGCGCTATCATGGTTAGCGGTAAATAATATGCAAGTTACCTGATCCATGGCAGTTTCGTTTCAAGCGTTATTCATGGATTTTTTTCATTTTATGGAGGTATATATATGGACACACCTGCTCTTTACGCAACCGCGTGGGCGGTTCTGCCGCCGCTGATTGCTATCGTGCTGGCACTCATTACAAAAGAGGTGTACAGCTCGCTCTTCCTGGGCGTAGTCATGGGCGCAGTGCTTTACGCCGGCGCTGACTTCGATGGCATAGTAAATCACGTTCTTCAGGACGGACTCATCGCCTCGCTTTCAGACGGATGGAATGTAGGAATACTTATCTTCCTGGTCATCCTCGGAATCATAGTGGCACTGATGAATCTGTCTGGAGGCTCCAAGGCATTCGGAGCCTGGGCTCTCAGACGGGTCAGGACCCGTGTAGCAGCTGAGATCGCTACGGTCCTTCTCGGAATCGTTATCTTCGTAGATGACTACTTCAACTGCCTCACAGTCGGCAGCGTCATGAAGCCTGTCACAGATGAGTTCAAAGTATCAAGAGCTAAGCTCGCTTACATTATTGACGCTACTGCTGCTCCGGTCTGCATTATTGCTCCGGTTTCATCCTGGGCAGCTGCAGTATCGAGCTTTGCGGGCGAAGGCGAGGGAATTTCACTCTTCATAAAGTGCATCCCTTATAACTTCTATGCGCTCTTTACTCTCGTGATGATGTTTGCTCTCATCTTTATGAAATTCGACTATGCAAACATGTCTCAGTTTGAGAGAAACGCTATTGAAAACGGAGATCTCTTTACAGTACAGGATGCTAATGCGGAAACTGCTGACGATGCAGAAGAGGGAAGTGACAATGGTATCGTACTCGACCTCGTATTCCCTGTAGTAGTACTTGTTGTAAGCTGTGTGCTCGGAATGGTATATACAGGCGGATTCTTCGACGGAGCAGGCTTCGTAACAGCTTTCTCGGATTCCGACGCTTCCGTAGGTCTGTCGATGGGTGCTCTCGTTTCACTGGTTATCATTATCGTATATTACACATGCAGAAGGATCATCAGCTTCGGTGACTGCATGAGCTGCATACCTAAGGGCATGCAGGCCATGGTACCGCCTATCCTGGTGCTGACCCTTGCATGGTCACTCAAAGCCATGACAGACAGCCTTGGTCTTGCAGACTTTGTAAGCGGACTCGTAGAGGGAATGAGCGGAGCCGCAGTAGGTGTCATTCCTGCAGCCCTCTTCCTGATCGCATGTGTACTGGCATTTGCATCCGGAACATCATGGGGAACATTCGGTATCCTGATCCCGCTCGGACTTGCTATCACCAATTCGCATCCTGAGCTGTCCACACCGATAATCGCAGCATGCATGGCAGGAGCTGTATACGGAGACCACTGCTCACCTATCTCGGATACAACGATCATGGCATCCGCCGGAGCAAACTGCAATCACGTTTCGCACGTTTCGACACAGCTTCCGTATGCGACTACTGTTGCTGTAGTATCTGCAATATCCTATGTGATAGCAGGCTTCACAAGCAGCCCGGTCATTCCTCTGATCGTCGGAGTAGTTCTCCTTCTGGGAACACTCTTCTTCCTCAGAGGCAGGGAAGGCTCGTACAGAGTTCCTGATTCAGCAAACGTCAACAGCGCAGCTGCTAAATAAAGGAATAATAATATAGTGATCAAGTTATAAAGCACGGCTCCGTAATGTACATTCGGGCCGTGTTTTTAATTACCTTTACGTTGTATAATCTATTAAAGAACAGACTGCGGCGAAAGGAAGAAGAGATGAACTTCACCTCCAGTGAAACGGATTTTGTAAAAGAAAATGAAGCCTACAGACCGGTCCCGGAAAGCGACAAACGCCGCCTGGAATCTGCGGAGTCATTTGATGCAGAACTGGAAAGGATGCGCAGTGTTTCGACCGGTGCGATGCCCGATATGCGCCACTGTATAATAAAGGGAATAGATCTTTCCGGCCGCGATCTTACCTGCATAGACTTCAGGCGTGCGACATTTGATAGCTGTAATATGCATGAGACGGATTTCAGCGGCTCTCAGATGGACAATGTCGCTTTCTATAATAATGATCTCACAGGCATGAAGCTCCGGGGCTGCAAGGCACGTGGTTGCAGCTTTCGTTTCCAGGATATGACCGGCATAGATTTAAGAGGAGCCAACATATACTCCTCTGTGCTTGAAGACGCAATTAATCAGGACAAGGTAATAACAGATGACGATACCAAGTGGTATAAGATGCGTTGTCCTGAGGAAGGGGAAGCTTTTATAGCGTGGAAGTGCTGTACGGATCTTCGCGTAGTAATGATGCTGGTGCCGAGAGATGCGCACAGGTGCATGGCTACCATGGAGACAGGCCGTGTATCCAAGGTAAAGGTGCTCAAGATCACCAACATAGACGAGACCGAGAATTACACCTGGGCACAGTCGACGGTGGATCCGGACTTCTATTACGAGGTGGGCAAATGGCTCGAACCTGCCAATGGTTTCCAGACGGACCGCTGGAAAGATTCGTCGCCGGGTATACACTTTTTCCTCGACCGGCAGCAGTGCGTTGATTATCAGTCAAAATAAAAAATGATTCGGGAAGCAAGGTGCGGATGCCCTTGCTTCTTTTTTGTGCAAAGCGCGTGATTGAAAGCGCAAAGACTCCGATGTATAATTATTAATGCAAAATATAGTTTTTCTTCTATATAGATATAGATATAGAAGCTAATGATGGCGTAAGGGCATTAGACAATCAATAACGGT
>CADCHO010000036.1 GCA_902801255.1 uncultured Eubacteriales bacterium
GAGGAAGTAATAGATGACATCTGCGACACGATGAAGGCTAATCATGTCGAAAGAATCAGCAGACAGGAATGCACTCTTGAGCATGGATTCGTCTTCAACGACATGATCACAGATTACGAGAGGATATCAGATCACTGCAGCAATATTGCTCTGGATGTTCTGGAGGCAGTTTCCGAAATTGAAGGAAAGCACGCGTACCACAAACAGCCGAGCTTCAGACATGATGATTTCTTCAAAAATAACTTTGCAGATTTCAAGGAGCAGTTTAAGATAGAAGCCTTATAACAAAACAAAACAGAAATAAAACCATGAAAGGGCTGCCTCAGAGGTAGTCCTTTTTTTCTGCTTGCGTTATAATTAAACGCCGGCATTCAGCCGGCTCAATAAATAACATTAATGGAGTTGTAGAATGAGCGCAACACTGATAACTCTGCTGTTCACCTTGATATGGTGGGGTATATTCATTCATTCATTTCATAAGGACAGGAGCAGGTACCGCAACTGCCATTTGCTGGCGATCGCTTTGCTTTCTCTGATACCGTTTGTCATAAACATCTCAGGACAGTATGCCATCCAGGTGATGCTGGTGGTATTCCTCGCTACAACGGTAACGCTGCTGATAGTTCCGTTTTCTCTCATACATAACGGTATAGTGATGATGAAAAATGAGGGCCGGAGCACGGCGCACATGCTGTCGCTGGGATTGGGAATAGTGGTTCTGATAGGAGAGCTGATGACCGCCTATAATATCGTTTTCTACTCTTTTGTATACGGGGTGGAGAGCGCACAGAGATATTTCAGTTCAGATGCTTTCCTTGTGCAGGCGCTGATCATCGTGACAGTGGTCTACGGTTCACTGTCATTTGTAGTATTCATGATCTATTCGGTGTTCCTGATGATAATCCCCAGAAGCAAAGACTTCGATTATGTGATAATACACGGAGCGGGACTCATCGACGGAGAAAAGGTGTCCAGACTCCTGCAGGAAAGACTGGACAAGGCCATATTGGTCTACAGCAAGGATCCTTCACCCACGAAACTCATTCCTTCCGGCGGCAAGGGTTCCGACGAAAGTATATCCGAAGCTGAAGCAATGAAGAGGTATCTGCTTGAGCAGGGGATACCCGAGAGCGATATCATTATGGAAGACAAGTCGACGACTACTCTCGAGAATCTGAAGTTTTCAAAAGATATAATCGACAGCCGCGAAGGAAGAAAATATACTGCTCTGGTGACCAGCAATTACCATGTATACAGGGCACTCAGATACTGCCGCAGGGTAGGACTCAAGTGCAAGGGTATCGGAAGCCATGTTGCTATGTATTACTGGCCGAGCGCGCTTATACGCGAATATATCGCAGTGCACAGCGAAAAGAAACACGCGATACTGTTTGTCCTGGGGTGGGCCTTCTGGATGTGGTTCACGGTAATGCTGATAAAGGCAAATTAAGACATAATGCATTCGGTAACAAATATACAGAAATATTCAATACATGACGGTGACGGAATAAGGACAACGGTATTCTTCAAGGGCTGTCATCTGAGGTGCCAGTGGTGCCACAACCCCGAGACTCAGAGTTTCGAAAAGGAGCTCCAGGTCGATATCCCTAAGTGTACGGGGTGCGGAAGATGCGCAGCGGTATGTCCTGAAAGCGCTATAACAATATCGCCGGAAGGCAAATCCGTAACGGACAGAGAAAAATGTGTCGTCTGCGGCAAATGTGAGTCAGCATGTCTCGGCAATTACCGCACTGTGGTAGGACGCGACTACTCTGTCAGCGAGCTGGTGAAGATCTGCATGCAGGATCTCATGTTCTATGAGCAGTCCGGAGGAGGTGTTACACTTTCGGGCGGCGAGGTCATGGCGATGGACAGCGACTATATCCTGAAGCTCGTAAAGAAACTGCACAGGGAAGGCGTAAGCGTCGCGATAGACACATGCGGGCAGGCCCCGTACAGCAATTACGAGGCAATACTGCCTTATGTAGACACATGGCTTTATGATATAAAGGTCATGGACGATGAAAAGCATCGCAAATACATGGGGATGGGCAACAGGCTCATACTTAAAAACCTTACGCGGCTCGCTGCGGCAGGAGCAAAGATATATATAAGGATACCGGTGGTGAAAGAGGTCAACGGGGACGAGAAGTCAATGTCAGAGATAATTGAGTTTCTCAGGTCCAACGATATCAGACCGTCACAGGTAAATCTGCTGCCTTATCACAGCACCGGATCGCACAAGTACGGCAAGCTGGGCATGGAATATACCGGGCAGTCGCTGACTGCACCGTCAGACGACGAGATGCAGGGATTCGTGATACAATGGAACGAAGCCGGTTTCGGCAATGTGAAAATAGGAGGGTAATAGTGGAAGAACGTGGAATGAATGCAAGAGTCAAGGCGCTTCGCAAAGTAAGCATGGAGACACAGCCACACATCGATCTCGAGAGAGCGATTATCGAGACCGAGGTTTACAAGAAATGGGAAGGCAAGGTATCTCTGCCTGTGCTCAGAGCGATGGTGCTCAAGGAATACTTCAGTAAAAAGACACTTTATCTGGGAGAAGGCGAGCTCATAGTGGGTGAAAAGGGAAAGGATCCTCAGTCTTCGCCTACGTTCCCTGAACTCACATGCCACACGATCGAAGACATGTACATCATGAATGACCGCGCTGTCGTCAACTACACCGTGACAGAGCAGGATCTCAAGGACCAGGAAGAGATCATCATTCCTTTCTGGAAAGGCAAATCCATGAGAGACAAGCTGATCGCCGGCATGACACATGAGTGGAGAAAATGCTATGCAGCCGGAATGTTCACGGAGTTCATGGAGCAGAGAGGCCCGGGTCATACCTGCGGCGGAAAGAACGTATTTACAAAAGGTTACGCTGAATATAAAGAAGAAATACAGGCAGCGATCGATGCTCTCGATTTCATGAACGACACCGAAGCAGTCGAAAAGAAGGATGAGCTCGAGGCCATGCTTATAGATTGCGATGCAGTCATGATACTAGGCCAGAGATATCAGAAGCTGCTGAAGGCTGAGGCTGAAAAGTGCAAGGATCCTGTTCGCAAGGCAGATCTCGGGCAGATGGCCGCAAATCTTGATGTCATTCCTGCGCATGCTCCGCAGACATACTGGCAGGCGATCCAGCTCTACTGGTTCACACATCTTGCAGTCACTTCTGAGCTGAATCCATGGGACGCATTCAGCCCGGGAAGACTCGACCAGCACCTGTACCCTTACTATAAGAAGGATGTCAAGGAAGGCATACTTGATGATGAAAGAGCTCTCGAGCTCCTCGAGTGCCTTTGGGTCAAGTTCAACAACCAGCCGGCACCTGTAAAGGTCGGAGTAACCCTCAAGGAGAGCGGAACATATACAGACTTTGCAAATATCAATACCGGCGGTATCAAGGAAGACGGTACAAACGGCGTAAACGCTGTCAGCTATCTCATCCTCGACTGCATGGACGAGATGAAGCTCGTGCAGCCTAACTCCAATGTACAGATAAGTAAAAAGACTCCACACAGGTTCCTCAAGAGAGCCTGCGAGATCTCAAGAGAGGGATGGGGCCAGCCTGCATTCTACAACACTGATGAGATCGTACAGGAGCTGCTGAACGCAGGAAAGACTCTCGCCGATGCTCGCCAGGGCGGCTCATCCGGATGCGTTGAGACCGGTTCATGGGGCAATGAAGCGTACATCCTTACCGGATACCTCAATATTCCTAAGATTTTCCAGCTGACTCTGTACAACGGATTTGACGATCAGAGCGGCAAGCAGCTCGGACCTGAGACCGGCTATGCCTGGGACTTCGACACATATGAAGAACTCTGGAACGCTTTCACGATCCAGCTGAAGTACATGGTAGACGTAAAGGTGCGCGGAAACAACGTTATCGAAAAGCTCTATGCAAAGTACATGCCTGCACCGTGCCTGTCGATCGTAACGAATGACTGCATAAAGAACGGCAAGGACTATAACAACGGAGGCTCCAGATACAACACCAGATACATCCAGGGCGTTGGTATCGGAACGGTAACTGACTGCCTTGCAGCGATCAAATACAATGTCTACGACAATAATAACTTCACCATGAGAGAGCTCATGACGGCGCTTGATGACGACTTCGTCGGCCACGAGGAGATACTCAATATGGTGCAGAACAAGACGCCTAAGTATGGCAACGATGATGACTATGCCGATGACATCATGCAGGATGTCTTCAGGCAGTACAGGGATGAAGTGACGGGACGCCCGACTATGAGCGGCGGACAGTATCACGTCGACATGCTGCCTACGACATGTCACATCTACTTCGGAGAGGTGATAGGCGCAACGGCGAACGGAAGACGCGCCAGGAAGCCGGTATCCGAGGGTATTTCACCTGAGAAATTCGCGGATACAAACGGACCTACAGCTGTCATCAAGTCCTGCGCAAAGATGGATCACTGCTCAACCGGCGGAACTCTGCTGAACCAGAAGTTCACACCGAGCGCACTTGCGGGTGACACAGGCCTTGAGAACCTGGCAAGCCTTATCAGAACATACTTTGCGATGGACGGCCACCACATCCAGTTCAACGTCTTTGACAAGGAGACGCTGCTGGAGGCTCAGAAGCATCCGGATGACTACAAGGATCTGATCGTCCGTGTCGCCGGATATTCTGACTACTTCAGGAACCTCGACGAGGAGCTGCAGAACGAGATCATCAACCGTACGGCTCAGTCATTCTGAAGAACTGAATATATGATAAAAAGCGCCTCTCGTTGAGGCGCTTTTGTATTGCTTCTGGTCAGCAGGGATCAGTAGGAGATCTTCTGCACGAGCTCGTAAGCCTGCTTTATGACAGTTCTGAGGCTGCCTACTTTATCGCAGTCCCCAACAAAGAATACCTCCGGGCCTTCATTGTCGGTGTAAGCATTTACGAATGCTCTTACCCGGTTATCCTTTTTAGCTTTTGAGCTTCTTGCGTCTTCAGGGTCGAAGTGCTTGTCCGGGTTGTAGCCGACTGACATTATGACTGTGTCTGCCGGAATTGTGACCTGACCTTCAGGCGTGTTTACTACAACACCCTCATCTGTGATCGAATCCACGGTGGAGTTCAGATATGCCGGCACCTTGTGGAAGCGCAGCAGCTCCCTCAGCATGCTTGAGTTGGCCATGCAGATGCCGCGGGCTCCGACGAGATATTCCGTCATTTCTACTATCGATGGGAGTTTCCCTTGCAGGGCGAGTTCGTAGGCGACCTCACAGCCCGTCAGTCCGCCGCCGATGATCACTACATTGTCACCGCATTTCATTCCGTCGTTCAGGAAGTCAGCCGCGGATACGGCGCGCTCAACGCCGGGAACATTCAATAATCTCGGACGTGCGCCTATGGCCACGACTGCAATATCCGCATCGAGAGCGCTGATGTCAGTGACCTCCGTGTTCATGTGGATAGCGGTACCGCTTTTTTCGAGCTGTCTGGCGTAGTACTTTAACAGCTGCTTGTCTTTCTCCTTGTACGAAGGAGCGGCTGCGGCGTTGAATACTCCGCCGAGGCGGTCTGACTTTTCGTAGAGATCGACCGTGTGGCCGCGGAGTGATGCCTGAATGGCGGTCTCCATGCCTCCTAAGCCTCCGCCTATGACAGCAATCTTTTTAGGGTGCTTCGCAGGCGCCTTTGAGTACTTCATCTCATTGTTGGTCCATGGATTCAGAACACAGCGGCCCATCTCAACATTCATAGGATTGTCACCCACATCGGTGCCCTGTCCGTTCATTCCGAAGAATGTCAGGCAGGCTCCGTGGCATGAGATGCATGGCCGTATGTCTTCCATACGGTCTTCCTTTATCTTTGTGATATATTCAGGGTCGCAGAGCAGCTGGCGTCCGAGTCCCATTGCGTCGATACGGCCTGCTGCGATCGATGCGGCAGCGTCCTCAGGCTGCATGCGCCCTGCGCAAATTACCGGCTTGCTCGTGAATTTCTTTATGTGCTCTACATCGGAGAGATTAATATTGAGCGGCGCGTAGACCGGAGGATGCGAATAATACCACGCATCGTAGGTGCCGTTGTCGCAGTTGAAGAGGTCGTAACCGGCTTCTTCGAGGATCTTTATCGCCTTTTCGGATTCTTCAAGGGTACGGCCGACTTCAGTAAAATCTTCACCCGGCACGGCTCCCTGATTGAAGCCTCTTGTCATGGAACGCACGGAATAGCGTAGGGATACAGGGTAGTCATCTCCGCAGACCTTCTTTATTTCGCGGACGATCTCACAGGCGAAGCGCAGGCGGTTTTCAAGGCTGCCGCCGTAAGCATCCGTTCTGTGATTGGTATATGGCATTGCAAACTGATCGAGCAGATATCCTTCATGTACTGCATGGATCTCGACGCCGTCGACTCCCGCATCCTTGCAGAGCTTTGCGCTCTGGCCAAACGCGTATATGAACTGATGTATCATCTCCGAAGTGAAATAGTCCATCTTGACATCCGGTGCCCAGACGTTTGGCATGTCAGGGTCAGGTGCGGACCACCACCATTTGGTCATGATAAACCTGGAGCTCGCTTTCTTCAGAAGCTTTTTTCCAACGAACGGTTTGAGCATCGTCGGAAGTATCATCGAGCGCCCTGCGCCGGCACTGAGCTGGAAGAATATCTTTGCTCCGCTCTGATGGATCTCCTCCACGATAGGTTTGACCGGTTCAAATACTTCGGGATGCTTATACAGCCACTTTTCGCCCATGATGCTGATCATGGGGATCAGGCCCGGTATGAACAAGCCGATATTATTATCCTTGCGGTCGCGGTACAGATTCTCTATACCCTTTACAAAGCCCGTCTTCGCTTCCCACGCTATCATGTTGGTTCCTTCCATCGGAAGCATCACGATGCGGTTTTTTATTTCTACATTTCCCACCTTCCAGGGTGTGAACAGAGGAGCATATTTTTCGTTCATGGCGACCCTCCTGTCTATACGGATATTGCTGAGTTCATTTTATCACACCGGCCGATATCTTGTGTGCTATACTGATGTGGGATGGAGAAATACCATTAAACAGGAGGAATAAGTTAATGTCGTGTACTACAGTACTTGTAGGTAAAAAGGCGAGTTATGACGGCTCGACCATGATAGCCAGAACCGATGACGGGCATTTCGAGGTCATGAAGACCATAGTCGTCGAACCGGATAAGCAGCCTAAAAAGTATAAAAGCAAGATCTCCCATGTGGAAATTGATCTTCCGGATGATCCGATGAGATATACAGCCAGTCCGCATGTCGACCCTGAAGTAGGCATCTGGGCCGAAGCCGGGATCAACGCAGCCGGAGTCGGCATGTCCGCGACGGAAACGCTCACATCAAATCCGATGGTGCTTGCCGGCGACCCGCTTGTTGAGTACAAGCCCGCCAAAGGCAGACAGAAGGCGGTGCCGGGAGGCATTGGCGAAGAGGACATGATCACTCTGGTGCTTCCGTATATCCGCAGTGCAAGAGAGGGAGCCATAAGGCTTGGCGCACTGCTTGAGGAATACGGCACATATGAGATAAACGGGATAGCTTTCAATGACGAGAACGAGATCTGGTGGCTTGAGACAATGGGAGGCCATCACTGGATGGCGAGCAAGGTGCCTGACGACCGGGTAGTGGTAAATCCAAACATGTTCTGCAGGGATACATTCGATCTGGAGGACGCTTTCGGAAAACAGGAGAGCTATATGTGCTCGGCGGATCTGAAAGAGTTCATAGATAACAATCATCTTGACCTCAATCAGGATGGCAGATTCAATCCGAGACGCATATTCGGATCACGCCGCGACATGGATCACGTATACGACACCCCGAGATCATGGTTCATGTGCCGTTATCTGGCTCCGGAGACGTATAAATGGGACGGTCCGGACGCGGACTTCGGTCCTGAAAGCGATAACATCCCGTGGTCGCTCGTACCTGACAGAAAGGTCACAATAGAAGACGTGCAGTACCTTCTGTCCGCGCACTTCCAGGGAACACCGTACGATCCTTACGGAAAGCGCGAGCATGGGATGAGCGGTAAATACCGCTGCATAGGCATAAATCGTACAGGAGTCACAAACATATGCCAGATAAGGAGCGGCATGCCTGCCGAGACCAGGGGCATAGAATGGATATGCTACGGCTGTACCACATTTTCATGCTGGGTGCCTGTGTATGCGAATGTTCCGTCGATGCCGGATTTCCTGAGCAAGATCACAATGGACGTAACTTCGGAAAACCTCTTCTGGGCATCAAGGCTCATAGGAGCGATGGTGGACAAGGATTACGATTACTGCATACAGGACATAGAGCGCTACCAGAATAAGGTCAATATCCGCTGCCGTCAGGTCATCATCGAATACGATAAGAAGATGGCGGAGACCGGTGACTTTTCGCTTACAGCAGAAGCAAATAAGAAGATCTGCGACATAGCGAAAGAGGAGACGACCATAGCTCTTGGGAAGATCCTGCAGACATCGACCGTACGCATGAAGAACAACTCGAAGCTTGCGGACAATTAAAGGGTTAACAACACTTCATTGTGTTAAAATATCTATGTAGATGCAGATATATAAATATAAGGAAAGGAGATGGGATAGTTGGATTATAAAGTAAAACTGACCGATGAGCAGAGAGCAATACTCGAGGGCTCAAAGGGCGAGACTCTCGCGAAGGTGATGGAATCACTTGTCAGATACGGCGAGCTCTTCGGCGCGACCGAAATGGTGCCTATCAGCAGCAAGTACAACCACCTCGTTACCTCGTTCGGGCTCAAGGCTCTCGGACCGGTCTATGATCTGATGGACAAGCTGCTCGAGGCAGGAGCTCCGTCCGGACAGAAGTTCACGGTAGACCCTAAGCCGCTCGACAAGAACGTGCCGAGCAATTTCGCGCAGGATGTCGTATTCAAGCTGTTCATGTACAGCAGACAGAAGGACTACGAGAAACAGCTGGCCGACCTTGGTCTGCTCTCGGACAACGCTTTCACGTGCACCTGCTACATGGACGAAGTAGGCAACAAGCCGGGATTCGGTGAAGTCCTCAGCTGGTCTGAATCTTCAGCTGTTGTATACGCCAACTCGGTGCTCGGAGCCAGATGCAACCGCAACTCAGGCATTATCGATCTCATGGGGTCTGTAATCGGCTATGTTCCTAAATTCGGTCTCCTTACAGACGAGGGCCGCAAGGCTGACTGGATCGTAGAGATAAAGACGACCAAAAAACCTGAGGCTCAGCTGCTCGGGTCTGCGATCGGAATGAAAGTAATGGAGTATGTTCCGTATGTAAAGGGCCTGGACAAATGGCTCGGCACAGAGCTTGATGACGAAGCATGCACTTACCTGAAGGATTTCGGAGCAGCCACCGCTTCAAACGGTGCGGTAGGACTCTATCATATCGACAAGCTGACCCCTGAAGCTGCTAAATACGGTGAGTCGCTCATTAAAGAAGGCGCTAAAGTCTATGTGGTGGATGATGAGGAGCTCGAAAGGGTCTACAGGGAATACCCTGTTATCTGGAAGAACAAGGACGCTGAGCCGAAGCTCTGCTTCATGGGCTGCCCGCACATGAGCCTGCAGCAGCTCAAGGACTGGACAGAGAAGGTGGAAGCCGGACTCGCAAAGAGCGGCGCATCGAAGGTATCGGTACCGACAGTCTTCACCGCTGCTCCTGACGTTCTCGAAGCGTTCGGAAAGACGGAGTATGCAGACAGGCTCAAGGCGACCGGAGTCATCACTTCGTATATCTGCCCGCTTATGTACATGAACAATCCGCTCAGCGAAAAGATGCCTGTCATCACATCGAGCAACAAGCTCAGAACGTATACATCAGCCCGCTTCTATACGGATGATGAGATCGCAGAGCAGATCACACGCAACAGGAAAGGAGGCAAATAGAAATGAAGACATTCCAGGGACGCGTAGTCGCGCCGGGCAGAGTCTCTGCTGAGGCGCTCGTATCACATGGCGGTCTTAACACACTCGCCTCTTTCCAGAAGGCACTGCAGTTCGGCGATAAAAAGGCGACATGCGGCGACCAGAACAATCCTGACCTCTACGGAAAGCAGATGGCCGGCAAGGCACTGTGCCTGCCTCAGACCATCGGTTCCACAACGGGAGGGCTCGTGCTGTACTGTGCATGCTCGATGGGACGTCAGCCTGCTGCAATGCTGTTCTCGAATCCTATCGATTCGCTGGCAGCTGCCGGAGCTGTTCTGGCTGATGTATGGCTCGATGCGCCTGAAGCAAAGATGCCGGTCGTTGATTCTCTGGGCGATGAGTTCCTCGAATACGTCAAGGACGGCATGAATATCATTATCCAGGAAGACGGAAAGGTATTAGTCAGCGATCCATTTTAGACAAGGTAATAATGAACAGAATAGAGATAGAGACGGGTCTTGGGAAAGTCATAGGCACGGAAGACAAGGGGATCTGTATGTACAGAGGAATTCCGTATGCTGTGACGGAGCGCTTCGAAATGCCGAAGCCATACCCGAAGTGGGATGTGTTTGACGCGACGGAAGGGGAGATCGACTGCTATCAGTATCTTACATACAGAGATGAATCGGAAGGCCCGGATGCGTTCTACCACAAGGAATTCCGCAATGATCAGGAGTTCAGGTTCGCTGAATCACCGATGACGATGAATATAATCGCGAGGAAGGATGCCGAGAAAGATCCGGTCCTTGTATTCATCCACGGCGGGGGATTCGAGACGGGAACTGTCGGCGAGCTGCCCTACGGGACCTGCACTGAATATGCAAAGCACAAGGTCGTTTTCGTTTCGCTCGGATACCGCCTTAACGTATTCTCACTGTACGAATCCGGAAACTACGGTCTGCACGACATGGCCTTCGGACTCAGATGGATCTACGATCACATCGCAGACTTTGGCGGTGATCCAGATAAGATCACCATTATGGGACAATCGGCGGGAGCCATGTCAATCATGAACCTGATGTATACTCAGGATCTCAAATGGATAGTAAAAGGTGCCGTGCTGATGTCAGGCGCCGGAACTGTTCCTCTTGTAACAAAACCGTGGACAAAGAAAGAGTCCCTGCCTTTCTGGGAGGGTGTCCGCAGGCGCGCGGGCGTGGAGACGACTGAGGAATTTAAAAAACTGCCTCCGGATGTGATCTGGGAAGCATGGTATGAGGAGTCGAGAGAGAACTGGAGCTTCCAGGCAGTACAGCCGGGCATCGACGGAGAAATAATCCCTGAACTCCCGCAAAGAGTCATCCTCAAAAGAGCGTATCTCGACGTGCCGATGATAGTCGGAGTCACCTCGCAGGACTTCATGCCGTATATCATCTACGACATGGCGATCGGCTGGGCAATGAAGCATGTAAGGCATGGCAAATCTCCGGTGTATGGATACCTGTTTGACAGGCATCTTCCGGGCAACAGCTTCAAGGCATTCCACGGATCGGATCTGTGGTACATGTTCGGCAATATGGAGAAATGCTGGCGTCCTTTCGAACAGATCGATTATGATCTGAAGGACGAGATGGTGCATTATGTTGCAAACTTCGTACACTTTCAGAACCCTAACGGAGGCGGACTGCAATACTGGCCGCCTGTGAGCCGGCTGAACAGATCATTCAGACATTTCAGCGACGGAACAACACATAAGATATCGCCGTTAGCGATCCGCAGAAAGATGGACCACACCTTTGTAAGAGACAAGGGACCGATGTAAGGATATCAAAGCAATAAAAGGGAGGGTGCAGAATGAGCATCAAGGAATACGCAAAAGAGATGATCGAAAGGGATCAGGTCTTCAGGGACATTGCCGATCAGACCGAGACTCTGTGGATCAACGATAAACTGCTTCCGTTCGAAATGACGGACGCACTCTGCCAACTGGTCGTGACCGATGAAGACATCGAGGACACCGAGAGAAGGCTGCATAAGTTCGCTCCGTATATTAAAAAGTGCTTCCCTGAGACGGCTGAAGACGACGGACTTATTGAGTCGCCGCTCGCCGATATCCCTGAGATGCAGAAGGCCCTCGAGGAAAAGTACGGTGCGGAGATACCGGGCAGATTCATGCTCAAGATGGACAGCCATCTTCCGATCGCCGGATCGGTAAAGGCCAGAGGCGGTATCTACGAGGTGCTGAAGCATGCGGAGGACCTTGCTCTTGAAGCCGGACTCATCACTGAGGATGACAATTATGAGAGGTTCGCCGATGACGATATGAAGGAATTCTTCGGAAAGCACACCGTGCAGGTCGGCTCCACCGGAAATCTCGGACTGTCGATCGGTATCATGAGTGCTTTCCTCGGATTTAAGGTAAAAGTACACATGTCGGCTGATGCCAGGCAGTGGAAGAAGGACATGCTCCGCAGCAAGGGCGTCGATGTGATCGAATATGAAGAGGACTACTCCAAGGCCGTAAGTGAAGGCCGCAGGCTCTCGGACCTCGACCCTACGAGTTACTTTGTCGATGATGAATATTCGCTTCCGCTTTTCCTCGGCTATGCGGTTGCCGCAGGCAGAATGAAAAAACAGCTTGAAGAAAAGGGCGTTACAGTAGACGCGGATCATCCGATGATCATCTATGTACCATGCGGAGTAGGAGGAGCTCCGGGCGGAGTCTGCTACGGATTCAAGCGCCTCTTCAAGGATGACGTGCACATATTCTTCTGCGAGCCGACGCTCTTCCCATCGGTGCTGCTCGGAATGGCTTCCGACAGGTTCAACGAGGTGAATGTAAGCGACTTCGGACTCACCGGAATGTCGGCAGCGGACGGTCTGGCATGCGCAAGCCCGTCGGGCCTTGTCACAAGGATATGCCGCAATCTGCTTTCGGGAGACTTCACCGTACGCGATGCTGTTCTCTTCGACTACATGAGAATGCTGAAGGCTACGGAGGACATCTTCATTGAGCCGTCGAGCTGCGCCGCATTCATAGGCCCGCTCACCATCAATAAATATGAACAGGGCAAGGCATACCTCGAAAAACACGGCCTCACGGCGGAGAAGTTGGCGAACGCCACACAGGTCTGCTGGGCTACAGGAGGACGCCTCGTACCGGACGAGATCTGGGACAAATACATGAACACTTATATGGAATAGACAATAGAAAAGCGGGCCGAATCGGCCCGCTTTTTTGTGCTTAAATTCAGATGATTGACTAGCCCAGTGGAATTTCGACGACTTCTGCCATCTTTACCAGGGTGTGCTCGATCTGAGAGGATATCTCTTCGACCATGCGCTTGGTGATCTCGTCGCTCTTCTCCTGCTCAAGACTCTCGTAGAAGGATTCTTTGACGTCCCTGCAAATGCTGTCCTTGCGCATCTTGAAAGTGTTCTTCGGTACAAGCTTGCGGACTGCTTTAGGGATGTCGGCGGTCAGGATCTTCTCCTGCATCTTGTCTTTGCCGAGTATGAGCACAACGGCTGACGCGATGACGCCGATGATTACGCCTTCAGGTCCGGCCATGAACGGAATGAGATCAATGGCGGATATAAGTATCGCGACGATCGCAGTGACGATAGAGTCGATGAGGAATGTCATTTCCTCAACTGCGAAGATGTTCTTGGCATCCACCTTGATGTCTATGTCGTCAGCAGAGAGATACGATCTGAGGCTCAGTGCCGTGTAAGGTACCCTGTGCTTGATGCAGATAGGGACCGTGTAGGATTCGAGCTCTTCGATGACCGGCTTGAGCCAGGCGGTGATCGGTCCTGCCAGCAGCTCTCTGGTTTCGTCCTTTTTCAGGAATTCCGCAACCTCCACCTGAAGTATTCCATCAGTATCTGAGAGCTTCTGTATCTCGCCGTCTCTCCATCTGTCAAACAGTGGCATCGCTACCTGTTCTATAATAGGGTCAACCAGGCAGTCGACTGCATCCTTATAAAGCATAGGAATGTGCTTTTCAACAATATCTTCGATCGTTGTTGCCTTGATGAGCTTATCGAGATCTTCACGGAACTCCTTGATGTCCTCATCGATGCGCCCGCAGTACGCAAGGCCTCTTGCTACTGAGAATTCAGGATCAGTAGCGGAGATGATGACAGAGTCAGTGAAGACCTCGCTGCACCAGTCTCTGATGGCGGCCAGCTTGCTGACTCCTCCCGTCAGGAATATGAGCTCTGGCTGTTCGCCTGAAATATTGTCCTTCACATCCTTGAGGGAAGCAATAAATACTTCCTTCCATGAGCGGTTGTTCAGCGTAGGAACTCTCCTGTTCACGAGCTGTTTTGCGATACCGCCGTTCATTCTTAGCGTGAGCTTGACAGGGCGGTCGTAATGCAGGACTATCGTCTCTTTGCAATCATGGTGAGTCCAGTAGTCCTCATCAGAGAAGTATTTCTCTTTGAGTCTGCGCGCAGCGAATTCAGCGTAGTTCTTCCACGCATCACTGGCCTCGAAGACGGCTTTGATTTTCTTGCGTGCGAGGCCCGCTGCTTCTACGGACTCAAGCAGAAGGATCTCGTCCATGATGCCGCCGCCTAGCACGACCTCACCGGCTGTCTGCATTTCTACCTCTTTGCCGCCCATGATATACGCGAAGTCAGTAGTTGATGAGCCTATGTCCACAACAAGCACCGGCTTGGAAAGTATGTCTACACCTATCTGCAAGTGCTTGGACTGGCATGCGCTTACCATCGCCGCTCTCGACTCAGAGATTATTTTTGCAGGAGGATATCCCGCGCTCTCAAAGATCTCGCGGTAATGCTCTCTTGTATTCTTGTTCCAGCCTGCAGGGCAGCCAACATAGAACGAGCAGTCCTCGTTCTTGATAAGATCACCGCTGCCATAGAGTTCACCGAGTACGCCCGCTGCGAAGCTCTTTACATCTGCTGCGCTTGAGCGGTCCGTCAGGAATCTGCTCTTGAAGCGTATCTTGCGCTTGATAACATTGTCTGCATAGCAGGCTTTTTCGCCTATAAGGAGTTCGCCCGATGAAAGCTGCGCGTAGGCCGTAATAAAACTCTGCTCACCAACGACGGTGAGCATCTCAGGCACCACCTGATCTTCCTTGTGAAGTCTGGCGACTGCGCTCTCGGCATCTCCCAGGTCAAATCCGAAAAAACGATCCATTATTTAGCCTTTCTGTAGCTTATCTGCCGGTGGCGGCAAGACCTTTCTTGAGGAGTCCGCCCTGTGCTACCATGGCAGGTCTTATAGTGGCTGCCTTGCTGCCCGGCATCAGATCGAAGTATTTCTCGTTCTCTTTTGTGTAATCCAAGACCTCTATCTGCTGTCTGTGCAGGAAGTACTTAATCTGCTCGACCTTTTCGAGCGCGTACTCCGGATCACCGCTGTATGCCGCAGCAAGAAGGTCAGAGAAGAGATCCAGCTCAGACTGCGAAACAGTCCTGCCCTCGATGCTGCCTGCTTTTTCGCGGGCCTTCCAGCGTTCTGCAGCGCAGATCTCTTCGAGGCTCTGATCTACAGACAGAAGGGCGGTGCGGAAATTGCGATAGATACGGTCAGCATCTACGCGGATATCCACCTGATATTCCTTTTTACCCTTTACCTTTTTAGGGCAGCCGTATAAGTAACCCGAGAAGTAAAGGGCGATCAGACCGACTATCGTAGCACCTCCGTGCAGTATCACCTGATCGCGGGCATTATCTGCTGCCGCAATATAGGCATCCATCATAAGCGGTCCGAAGCCGAAGACACAGAGTGCGAGGCCGACGATAAGGAGTACAAGGAACGATGGTTTAAAGGAACCTCCTGTATCTACTTCGCTCGTGTGACCACTTTCCCACACTTTGATCTTTCCGTTGGAATCCATCAGAGGCAGGGAAAGCCTGACCGCCTGCATCATGTATGCGGCGGACTCCCTTTCACGGTCAGTCTCACACTGCTCGTTGTGCTTAAGGAGCAGCTTGTCGATCTCGTTTTCGAGAACGTGGATGGCCTTCTCGGCAGAGGCTGCAGCGGAAAGTTCCGTAAGCAGCTTGTCTTTGTCTTTTTCAAGCAAATCTGTCATTTTCATAGTACCTTAATAATACAGCATCAAGCCTTCGATTTTCAACGAAGCCGTAAAAGTTCCTCTCTTGGGTACGCCTCCCGGCAAACACTTTTTAAGTCTTTGTTATTCTCTTCAACCACTTAACTCATGGATGATGTTAAAATCTTGAAAAAATGCCAAAATAAGGACGATATTACAACCTTTAAGGGATAATAGAGCCTTTTAGCTGTTGCTTCGGCACCAAATCTTGAAAAAGTTCAGCTTTGAGCAGGAATTTACAAGATTGAGCATTTTAGGACTTAGTCACATGGCGAAGAATCTTTCTTGGCGCTATGCTGAATGTCTCCATTGACACCGCCCGATAATATGATAAACTCACATAGTAAAAAATAATTACGTATAGAAAAGGAACGGGAAAATGGCAAAGAACAGATACGGAAAAGCAAAGGGCGGCATGCAGGGAAACATGAATTACAACCGTCCGTCCGGCGGATATCAGAAGAATCTTTACAGACAGCAGATCAACACACAGGGACTCAAGGCTCCTAAGGGACTCGATCAGAAAACGCTCAGAATCGGAGCGATCGTTATCGGCGCAGTCTGGATCGCAATTTCCATACTGCTGATCCTGAAGCTCAAATGGTGGGGACTGCTGATCGCAATGGTGATCGGTGCTGCCGTAGTCGGTGGACTTTATTTCTTCATCCAGTACAAGGAAAAAGAAATGATCAAGTACTACAAGCAGATCGGAATGACTGAAGAGATGTATGTCAGAGAGCTGAAGAAGAGGAACGTAGACAAGAAGCAGATCGATCAGGTGAGAAAGACCTGGAAGAAGGTAAAGGCCGAGCCTGTAGTTGGTCCTCAGAACCAGAAAAAGAAATAATAGCCGGACAATAATACCCGCTAATAAAGATTGGCTGATAATAAAGACCCCGCACCGGAGTGCGGGGTCCTTTTAGTTATTGGTTTGATTTTTGTGATCGATTGATCGTTAAGCCGTTAGACTATTTTTTAGCCTTCTTTGGCAGGTTGTCGTTGTATGCGCCTGACTGTCTTCTTTCCCAGAAGTCGAATGTCTCTTTTGCAACAACGCCGGAGAGAGCGAACAGAGCAACCAGGTTAGGGAATGCCATGAGTCCGTTCATC
>CADCHO010000037.1:0-1431 GCA_902801255.1 uncultured Eubacteriales bacterium
GAATTCAGCCTCGGTCAGACCGGCTGCCTGCGACTTTGCTTTTATATCGCGGTCTTCTTCGCTGTTTACCCAGAAACTCTTTTTTATATCTCTTCGCATCATTATTTTTGTCTCCTTTCCTAGGCATAACTCGTGTAATATTTTGTTTGATCGGCTTCAGCCGGGGGTCTGGGGGCTGCCACCAGGTTCGCATTCCGGTCAGTAGGAGCAGGAATGCAGTGCTTGTTCCAACTCAGCAGACCCCCATACGGCAGTTTTCTTCATTTGATTTCAGATGCAGTTGCTGCCCGGCTGAATGCATTTTCTGTTTAGCGCACCGTGTCAGGCGGTGCTTTGGTGTATTAGTGGTTCTTCTGCAGGCCTGACAGCGATCTTTTCTGCTGTTGACACTTAGGTGGTATGACTTTTCATCTTTTGTGATACCATCTGCCGCCTAATCACTGATCTGCGCAACCTTTGATATATATTGCGCCGTTTTCTGATATCTGGCCGGCATCAGATAAGCCATGATTTGGTACCGGCCTTTGCATTCATAAGCCATGCTAATCACAGGCAGGGAATATCACGATCCGAGAAATCCCCAGTCAATACTTTCAGGATCAGCCTTAGCCACCTCCTCAGACGGAGGAGTTTCAACCTGCAATGGCTGGGGTGCAGAAGCGCATGCAGGCTGTATGGCGGATAAGCCTGTCATGCAGCCTGCCAGAAACAGCGGCAATGTCTGCTTCAGTGATTCACAGACACCATCTACTATCTGCTGTATGAATCTTTCTTCACGCTCGCGTGTCTCTAGATACGGGTCTTCCTGAACCTTGTAATAACGGTCAAAGTAGTCCAGCAGAGCGAGATGGATCACATGGTTCCAGGAAGTGAATATATCCCTGTCCATAGTCTGCAGATACTCCCAGGCTCTACGCTGATCCGGTTTATCCAGATTGAAGCGTACGGGGAGCTTTCTTGTGTTTTCTTCCATCATCTCCCCCTTCTGAGCATCTGATAGGCCAGATACTCATAGCCCTTTGCCGTTGCGCATATGTCGTCGTTGATCTCGACCCTGTCCGGATCATATTTGCCGAAGTTCTGCACGAGGCATGCTCCGCCTCCGACTATGTGAAGACTGACAAGATCCGGGTCATACTCGTATTTGCGAAGTGCAGCGAATATGTTTTCTACATATTCTTCCGCAACGCTGCGTATGACATCAGTGAACTTCTCACTGATGTCAGCTGTGCCAAACCTGAGAATCCTTTCGACTATGGATTCGTCGATACTCACTGCATATTTGTCCATCACTGCATTACGTGCCCTGATCATGCACTGGTTGACGCCAAACTTCTCTGTCCAGCAGCGACCTTCCTGAGGCTTCTTGTCGACGATATACATGATGTTCATCGTGCCGTTACCGATATCCGCCAGCATATGAACCCCGCG
>CADCHO010000037.1:1462-21947 GCA_902801255.1 uncultured Eubacteriales bacterium
CAGCCTGTGATCCTGATGCGGTATTCGGTGCCGTTGAATTTGAACCTGACACTTTTCTTTTTGAGCATATATTCTCTGAAGGTCTCCCTCTGGGTACTGACCCATCTGAGCGGCAGGCCGCATGCGATATGCACATCGGCTTCCGTGATATGCTCCTGATTGAGCTCTCTGGCGATGGCCATCAGGGTCAGAAGGTAATAATCTTCATCGATCGCCTTGTCAGGTGTGAATTCCTTATGGCCTTCGCCGATCCTGTACCATCTGCCTTCGTATTCCAGAATGTTTCCGGTAAAGACCGGCGGGCTGTCGTAGGCTGTGATAGCTGTTGGTGTCACGGTATTTGCTGTCTTGATGTTGCCATAGCCATGATCTATGGCGATGATCTTAGTTCCTTTTAGTTCTGTCATAAAATGTCTCCTTCTGAAAAATTCCTTGTTCATCCGGAGGAGCCTTGTGATATACTTGTATTGCTTAGAGGTATATCGGGGCTCCGGCCGGATATTCCGTTACATCAGCGGTTCATGTGTTGGACCGCTTTTAATTTGTCTGCCTAAGCGGATGTACTTCCGCCTGATTCCTCAGATTGATGCCACGGTTGAGCTCGAGGAATCTGTCCAGGTCTTCTGTCCTTATAAGGACCTTGCGTCCGATTTTCAGCGTAGGCATCATGTCACAGCGTATGAGCTGCCTGAGTGTATTTCTGCCTATACCGGTGAAGTCAGCTGCTTCTTCAACCGTCAGTGCGATCTTTTCCGTCATACGTTACCTCCTTTCTGCAATTGATGCTCTTTCTTGGATGTTGCGATATGCAACTTTTATCCATTGCTATAATAGCACATTTGAAATATTTGTCAAGCAATAAGCAACAAAGACAGAATATGATAAATTGCATATTGCATATATTTTGCAAAAATGTTATATTGAGTGTGAAAAATGATCCAAAATGAAAAAGCCCGGCGAAACTATCGCAGGGATGATCAAAAAGAGGGGTGCTATAAAATGAACGATATAGAACTTCGCAAAACAATCGGAAGCCGTGCAAAGGCAAGGCGCAAGGAGCTCGGGCTCACAATGGACTATTTGGCAGAGAAGCTGGATGTAAACAAGTCCACGATCATGAGATATGAGAAGGGAACTATTGACAATACCAAGCGTCTGGTTGTCGAAGGGCTGGCCAATGCGCTGCATGTTACTCCTGAGTATCTCAGGGGCGAGACCGATGAGTACAATACTGAGATTACTGACAGGAGACTGCTTCAGGTAAGGGATCTTATGGAAAAGGTATTGGGCGCGATCCCGCTTGGCATAGCATCTTCCGATAATGAGTTCGCTGAGAATATGCTGCTGGTCATGCTGGCAGAATATCTTGAATTTGCAGACTCGTTCACCAAAGCGTGCCACAGATTCGATTTTGACGGGAACAAGGAGAACGAGGAATTTGCAAAGATGATAGGCGAGTCGCTGGAGGACTTCAGCACCATGCTCTTCCAGCGCGAGATCATGCACACAGTAAGCACTCTGTATGATGTAAGTGAGACCCTGCGCAGCTATGTGCAAGACCCGCAGGCAGCGCAGAACCACATGAGAGCGATATTAAAACTTTACAATTGATAATAGGCAGTACCGGACGGAGCCGCGATATACCTCTAA
The DNA here is from genome assembly GCA_902801255.1 of uncultured Eubacteriales bacterium. GTDB lineage: Bacteria > Bacillota > Clostridia > Peptostreptococcales > Anaerovoracaceae > Crickella. Next base: position 3,113 of record CADCHO010000037.1, read on the forward strand.
GCAATCTATATCCAGGCCCACAAAAGGTTCTGCCGGAAAAGGAGGATCTTTTGAATCACAAAATATCTTATCAGGAGGGAAGCGTAAGAAAGAGAGGAAGAAAATACTACTACAGATTCAGGATGGAAGAGCCTGACGGCACGATGAAGATGCACGAATTCGTCGGGACCGAGTCGAAGCGTGAGACAGAGAACATACTGAAGAAAGCGATCGATGAGTACAACGAGCTCGGTAAGCTCCTTGATCCCGGTGACATAACTGTTGAGGAACTGATGGACGAATGGTTCCGGACAGAGATAGAACCGAGCAGCCGTGCAACTACTACGCTTGACAGCTATCGTAATGTGATGGATCACGTAAGGGCTCACCGTATCGGTAAACTGAAGCTGAAAGAGGTGACTGTGGAGGTCCTGCAGGCGTATGTCGATGAAAAATACTTCGGCGAATACGATGAAAACGGCAAAGAAATCAAACATTCTTACTCTGAAAGCTCGATGAAGGAAGAATTCGTGGTCCTGAACGGGATCTTCAAATTCGCTGTCTATCCGAAGGAGTATCTGAAATCGAGCCCGATGCAGCATGTGAAGAAGCGCAAGAAACCAAAAGAGTCAGATCTTTTCGGCGATGATGCGGAGAAAGTGGAGACCATTACCCATGATGAATTTCTGAAGGTCGTCGAATTCCTCAGCACTCATAAGAACAGCTACGGAGACGGTTACGAGTATATGGTTCTGCCTGTGCAGATCTCATACTACACCGGGCTTCGCGCCGGCGAGATCGCAGGCCTTTGCTGGGACGATATCGATATCCCGGGGCGCAGGCTCATTGTAAGACGTTCAATGTTCAAGGATAGCGGAACAAAGTGCTGGGAACTCAAAGTGCCTAAAAACGGCAAGCAGAGAGTCGTTGACTTCGGCGAGACGCTTGCTGGCATCCTTACAGAAGCCAAGGAACAGCAGGAGCGTGACAGAAAGCTGTACGGTGAGCTTTATCAGAAGCATTACTGCCAGATCCAGAGCATCAAAGGACGGCAGCACAACATGATATTCACGGATATCCATACGAAAAACGGTGTTATCGGCAGCAGGGTAGGACACGGCAGGCTCATTGAGGAAGCGGATAAAAAGATAAGGCTCTTGCCTCTGGAATTCGTTTGCAGAAAGTCAGACGGCGAAATGGTCACGATCCAGACTCTCAAGAACTGCAACAAGGTCGTTCAAAAGAACCTGAATACCATCCCGTTCCATATGCACGGGCTTCGCCATACTTATGGATCGAACATGATAGCAAGCGGAGCGAATTACAAGGACGTACAGGAACTGATGGGACATTCAGATATAAGTATCACGCTGAACACCTATGCTCATGTGAACGAGAGGACCCGTAAGCGTGCGGTGGATCTGATGGAAAAAGAGCTTGCCCACTAACTTGTGGGCAAAAATGTGGGCAAACGGCATTTTCAGGCTGATTTTGAAGAAAAGGAAAATCCCCAACCGCTTGCAATCACTGAGGTTGGGGATTTGGTTTGGTGGATGATCAGGGGTTCGAACCCTGGACACCCTGATTAAGAGTCAGGTGCTCTGCCAGCTGAGCTAATCATCCATATTCACTTTCTGCGCTCGCAATGTGTTTCCGCGAGCCGCTTGATGATATTACCACCGCAGTCGCAACAAGTCAATAGCAAAAATACTAAAATTTCTTATAATCCGTTCATATCGCAATCAAAACATTGAAATGTAAACAAATATATAGTAGTATTTCACTGAATATTTATGAACAGGCACGTTTTTGATGTGCAAAAAAGCTAATACTGCCAAAAAAGGGCAATAGACTATACGGAGGAAAAAAATGTTCTGTACAAATTGTGGAAGCAAGCTCGTGGATGGCGCAAAGTTCTGCAGCGAATGCGGAGCCAGAGTCGTCAGACCGGAGGAGCCGGTATTCAGAACAAACCCGGATATTCAGTTCGAGGAGCCAAAGGTCGAAACACCTACATTCGAGGCACCTGTTTATGACGAGACTCCTGAAAGACCGGTAAGAGAGAAAGTGTCTTTCGACTGGAGCAACGTGGTAGATGAACCGCAGAGGAGAGATGTCAGCGACATCAAGTCGCCTTGGGGAACTACAAGTGGGATCGATGAGAAGGCAATCTATGCTGAGATGGCCCCTTCGAGCGAGAAGAGCCGTACGATGAGCTTCATCGACATTCTCAAGGCTGAGAAAGAAGAGAAGGAAAAGGCTGCAGCTGATAAAGCTATCGAGTACACTGAAGTGCTCCACCTTGATCCGGATCTTACAGCTTTCGATGAGGCACCGCAGCTTCATTACGCTCCTCTTTATGAGGATGTTGATGAGCCGGTAGTTACTCCTTTTGATATTCCGGAAGAGGAAAAGGCAGAACCTGTCTTTGAAGATGAGCCGCAGTTTGAGGACTCGCTGTTTGAGGAGCCGAAATTCGATGCGGAATCGTTTGAGGAGCCGGAAATCGAGGAGCCACAGTTTGAAGAACCTGTTGTAGAAGAGCTGCAGTTTGAGGAACTTGCAGTCGAGGAGCCGGAGTTTGAGGAGCCGGAGTTTGAGGAACCTCAGAGAATGGCTGAAGCTGCAGAGGAGCCGGAGCTGGAAGTTTCCAGAGAAACGATCGCTCAGTTTGATGAGTACGTAAAGAGCTTTGAGAAAGAGGCCGGGATAATCAGTGAGCCTGACTTCCCTGAATTCGAGGAGCCTGAGGTCGCTCAGCCTGCTTATGAAGCTCCTAAGTTTGAACTTCCTGATTTCCTTAAGAAAATAACTGATTTTGCAGCTAAGAAAGAAGAGGAACCTGTAGTTGAGGAACCGGTGATCGAAGAGCCGGTAGTTGAGGAACCGGTGATTGAAGAACCTGCAGTTGAGGAGCCTGAATTTGATGTACCTGCAAACTGGGGTGTTAAAGAGGAACCTGAAACCGAGGATGTTTTCTTTGAAGAGCCTGGGGTTTATGAGCTGTTTGAGCCTGAAGTAACACCGGATATCGACGATCTTTTCGCCAGCCTTACACCTGCGAGCCATGCAGTTTCTGAAGAACCGGAAGTTGAAGCTGAGGAAGCAGTCGAAGAGGCTGCTCCTGTAGAAGAAGAGCCGCTTGCAGAGGTTGTTTTCGAAGAACCTAAGTATGAAGAAGACGAATATGCAGAGCCTGAAGAAACCATGGAAGATCTCTACCTTGACTTCGAGCCTGCTGCTCATTCCGGCCGCACAATGCGTTTCGATATAAGTGAATATGACGACGATGAAGACGACGAAGACGATGATGACGTTGATGAAAAAGAGGAGTCTGATGAGGAAGTCTTCGAAGAATTCATTTCTGTAGAAGAGCCTGCAGTAGAAGAAGCTGCTTTTGACGAGGAAGATCTTTTCAGGGAAATGGATGAAACTAAGCCTGAAATGCCTGAGATGACTATAGCTCCTCCTGCAGATAAGCAGGAAGAGATCGAAGCTCTCAGAAAGAGACTGGCTGAGCTCACGGGCGTCGACCTGTATGAAGTCGCAGATCTCAATGCGGCTATGAGCCTTGATGAACTCGAGGGTAATGATGAGCCTGCAGAGGAATATGCCGTTGAAGAACCGGAAGAGGACAATGGTGGCGAGCTTTTTGACGAACCCTCGGACGATCTGTTCGAGGTAGAAGTAACACCCGATATCGATGAGCTCTTTGATGGACTGACACCTGCTAGCATGATGTTTGAGCCTGAGTATGAGCCGGAGTTCGAAGCAGAAGAAGTTGCTGAAGAGCCGCCGTTCGAAGAGGAAAAGATTGAGGAATTTGAATTTGAACCTGAAATAACACCTGATATCGATGAGCTTTTTGCAGGGCTGACACCTGCAAGCATGCCTGCTGAGCCTGTAGTCGCAGAGGAAGTGGTCGAAGAGGCAGCTCCTGTTGAAGAAATCGTTGAGGAAGCTCCTGAAGAGGCAGATTTCGTTATCGAAGAGGTCGCTGAAGAAGCTGAAGACGCTGCAGAGGAATCCGTTGAAGATCTTTATCTGCAGGACTTTGAGCCTTTTGAGAGAGCTCCTAGAGAATTTAAGGACGAGCCTGAAGAAGAAATCGCTGAAGAAGCATTCGTAGAGTTCGCTCCTGTAGAGGAAATTGTTGAGGAAGTAGTCGAAGAGGCTGCTCCTGTAGAAGAAGTCGTTGAGGAAGCAGTTGAAGAGGCTGCTCCTGTAGAAGAAATCGTTGAGGAAGCAGTTGAAGAAGCTGCTCCTGTCGAAGGGGCAGTTGAAGAAATAGCTGAAGAGGTTGCTCCTGTCGAAGAGACAATCGAGGAAACAGCTGGAGAGGTTGCCCCTGTCGAAGAGACTGTTGAGGAAGTGGTAGAAGAGGCCGCTCCTGTACTTGAGGAGGCACCAATGCCTAAGAAAACTGATGCGCTTTCGCTGGAAGAGCTCGAAAGAGACCTGTTTGGCGATACCCTTACTGAAGAAGCAGAAGCCGAAGAAACTAAGAAGATCGATAAGTTCTATACACTCTATCGCAAGAACGAAGAGTTCCAGAGACTGCTCGATGAAGAGTATGAAAAACTCAAACATGGCGGCGGACTGACAGAAGAAGAGAAAGCTGCTGTCGACGCTGTTCCTAAGATGGCTGACGTTGAAGCGGCTAAGGCTGCCGCTGCTGCTGCCCCGGTGGCCGCTGTTGCCGGAGCTGTTGCTGATGCTATTCCTGTAGAGAACAAGAAAGCATACAGACAGGTAGAGGATGAAACCATCTACATGTCAAAGGAGGAGCTTGATGCTAAGCTGAAGGCCGAGGCTGCTGCTATCGCTGCGGCCAAGACTCCGGAAGAAGTTCCTGCTGACAAGGCTTCAAAAAAGAAAGAAGAGAAGAAAGCCAAGAATGTTGAAGTCGAGTACGAAGACGTTGAATCCGGAAGCAGGTTCCTGACTGTTCTTGCTGTGATCATCGCACTCATTCTGATAGTTCTTCTCGCAGTGATACTGATCCTTCAGATTGCACCGGACAGCGGTATTGCGGCATGGATCGACTCATTCATCGAGAGTATCACCTCCAGTGTCGGACTTGTAGAGCCATTCAATGGACAGTTCCTGCTTTAGGCAGCAAGTAAAAACATAACTACACTTGCAGCGGCAGCCAGACGCTGTCGCTGCACTTATTTTCACCAAGGCATCATGCAGGGAGGAATAAAACATTGGCAGAATATACTGATGGAAAAAGACCAAAAAGGCAAAAGAAGCAAAGACAGGTTGACCCTGAGACCCGCGCTAAGCGCAGAAATGGCCGCAGGGGATTCTCAATAGCCATCATGCTTATTGCTCTTGTGCTGGCATTTCTCGTCATGTTTGTCGGATTCATTACCGACTGGATGTGGTTCAAGGATCTGGGATACACAAGTGTTTTCTGGAAGAGACTGCTGACACAGCTTGAGCTTGGAGTTCCTGTATTCGTTGTAGTCACACTTCTGGCGAGATTCTATCTGAGTGCTCTGAAGAACGGGTACTTCAAGAAGATCGAATCGCACGAGATCCCGAATCTCAAGAGAATCAACTCCACATCGTGGATACTCTCGATAATCTTCGGACTCGGAATAGGCATGTACACATCAACGGGAACATGGCTTACATTCCTCAAGTCCAAGTACTCGACCGAGTTTGGTCTCAAGGATCCGCTGTTCAACTTTGACATAGGATTTTACATCTTCAATCTGGACTGGCTCGACAAGGTCAACGAGATCATCCTTGTTTCGGTCATAGGCCTCGTGGTAGTCACGGTAGTCTATTACATGTTCCTTCTTTCTGTCAGGACTCCGGACATCTTCGGGCCTGAAGACGATGATCTGCCGCCTGAACCGGAATTTGAAGAAGAGGAAGAGGACGAGGAGCCTAAGGTCATATACCGCACACCTATCGACCACTCCGTGATCGGCAGGATGGGAAGAGCGGGCAAGAAGGCTGTTGAAGCGGCGTTCGATCCGAACAGAAAAAAGAAGAGAGGTCATACTACTGATATCAATAACAGCAACGTTGAGAATCTGATGAACATTGCAAGCGGCAAGCTCATCATCCTCGGTGTTATTTTCTATCTGATGCTCGCAGTTGATTTCTTCCTGAGGCAGTTCGACCTGCTCCACACTCACACGGGTGCAGTTTACGGCGCAGGTTTCGTAGATGTTAATATTACCCTTTGGGTATACCGCATCATCATGGTGCTCTGCCTTGTTGGAGCTGTGACCCTTGCGATCCACATTAAGAAAGGCGAGATCACGAAGCTGCTCAAGATGCCTGTGATCATGGTACTCGTATTTGCATTGGGCATCGGAGCCGGACGTCTCGTTCAGTCGCTTATCGTAAGCCCGGACGAGATCAACAAGGAGTCCAAATACCTTGAAAACAACATCGAATACACAAGACATGCGTACGGAATCGACAACGTAAGAGTTGCAAACTTCTCAGCAGACGATTCGCTCACGGCTGATACGATCAAGGAGAATGACGAAACGATCGGAAACATCCGTATCAACGACTATGGTCCGGTTGAGGATTTCTACAACCAGACACAGAGTATCCGTCAGTACTACAGATTCAACGACGTAGATATCGACAGATATAACATCGACGGAAGTATCACACAGACTTATCTTTCAGCCAGAGAGATCGATGAGGACAAGATCTCCAATACATGGATCAATAAGCACCTCAAGTACACTCACGGATACGGAGCTGCTGTATCCATGGTAGATACAGTTACTGCATCGGGTCAGCCTGACGTTATCGAGGGCAACATCCCACCTGAGACCAATGTTGCAGAGCTCAAGATCGACAGACCTGAGATTTACTTCGGTGAACTTTCGAAGGACTACGTGATCGTTAATACAAAGGAAGCTGAGTTCGACTATCCTGACGGAAGCGAGAACAAATATACCGAGTATGAAGGCAATACAGGCATCAAGCTGAATTTATTCAACAGGATACTGTTCGCCATCAGAGAGGGCAATGTCAACATCCTCGTATCTTCGAACATCACGTCGAAGTCAAAGATCCTCTATACAAGAGATGTGGTCCACAGAGTTGAGAAGATCATGCCTTATCTCGCATATGAGGAAGATCCGTACATGACGATAGTCGACGGAAAGCTCTACTGGATACTCGACGCGTACACAACAAGCAGCAAGTATCCTTACTCTGAGCCATATAACAACGATCCTAATGCGATCAATCCTACCAACTACATCAGAAACTCCATAAAGGTAGTAGTTGACGCATATGACGGAAGCACCAATTTCTACATTGTAGATGAAGAGGATCCGATCGCGAAGACTTATCAGAAGATCTATCCGAAGCTCTTCAAGTCAAGCAGCGACATCTCTGATGAGCTGAAGCCTCACCTGAGATACCCGAACGCAATGTTCAAGATCCAGGCTTACGTATACTCGAAGTACCACATGGACGAGGTCAAGGTCTTCTACCAGAAGGAGGACCTCTGGGATATCGCTCACCAGATTTACGGAACCGAAGATGTCGAGATGGATCCGAGCTACTATGTATTCAATCTGCCTGACACAGAGGAAGGTGCCGAGTTCATCAACATGGTGCCGTTCACTCCTAAGTCGAAACAGAACATGACCGCGATCATGATGGGACGTAACGACGGCGACAACTACGGTCAGCTGATCGTATACACGATGCCGAAGAACAAGACCATTTACGGTCCGATGCAGATAGAGGCCCAAATCGACCAGAATACGGAGATCTCCAAGGAATTCTCGCTGTGGAAACAGTCAGGATCGTCATATAAGAGAGGAGACCTCTTCGTAATACCTATCGGCACATCGCTCCTGTATGTTGAGCCGGTTTACCTCGAAGCTACTAACCAGGCTATCCCTGAAGTCAAGAGAGTAATCGTGGCTTACCAGGATAAGATCGCTTACGAGCCGACTCTCGGCGAGGCTCTGCTGAGCCTGTTCGGCGGAGATGCAGGTGATACCGGCAAGAACGTCGATGGACTTGATGGCGGAGATGCAGGTGGAGATGTGAATTCTCTCATCAAGAAGGCACAGAACGCATATGATAAGGCGATCGAATGCCAGAAGAACGGTGACTGGGAAGGCTACGGCAAGTACATCAAACAGCTGGAGAATTATCTGACAAAACTCGCCAGCGAGAGCGGCGTAAACTCACAGGCTGCGGCACCTGCAGAGAATCAGGCTGAAGCAGCTGCAGAGGAACCGGCTGCTGAGACTGCTGACGAAGCAGCATAAGCATATTGAAAGGGTAAAAGGATGATCAATTTTGATCTGAATAGAATGTTATTTACACTGACTCCGGACGAGCACGACGAAGAGACCGTCCGGAGTCGTCTCATGGCACATCCTGAAGTGAAGTTCGTTTCATTCACGGGCGTTGACATGGGCAATCACAGCACTGACGAAAAGATCCCGGTCGCGCTGTTTATTGACGACATGGCAAAGATGATAGAAAGCGGAGTGCAAACTGACGGTTCATCAGTAGCACTTCCGACGATAGCAGACCTCTCGAATGCCAGAGTCGATATCGTTCCTGATCCTGAAGCGAACTGGTTCGTTGAGTACAACTATGACAACAGGGACTATGAGACGGGACTTCCGACAGGAACACTGAGGATCCCGTCATACCTGCGCCATAACGGCGACACCATGGTCGGATCGAGGATCTACCTTAAGGAGTCGATGAACAAATTCCTTGCCGGTCTGCGCGTAGCGCTCGAGGAAAATCCTTATGTGTTTGAGCACATAGGCGGGGTTAACAGTATAGAAGATATCGATGAACTTCTGCTGACCAACGCTACCGAACTCGAGTTCTGGGTGAAGACGCCGGATGACATAGCAGACAGAGATCAGCTTTCGATCGCGCAGGAACTGAAGGAGCAGTACTGGCAGAGAGTTAACGGTCCGGTCGGTACGGCAATGGAACAGGTGCTTGAGATACTCGACCATTATGGATTCGGTGTCGAGATGGGACACAAAGAGGTAGGCGGAGTAAAGGCCAAAATGGGTAACTCCGGAAACTTCGACCACATCATGGAGCAGCTCGAGATCGACTGGAAGTATTCGTCACCGATGCAGGCAGCTGACAATGAGGCGCAGATAAAGCATATTATCAGAGACATATTCCGTATGAATGGTCTTGAAGTTACTTTCATGGCAAAGCCAATGATCGGAGTCGCAGGTTCAGGAGAGCATACGCACTTCGGCGTGGCTGCAAGACTGAAAGACGGCAGTGTGGTCAATTTGTTTGAGCCTGAGAACAGAGACCAGGATTTCATGAGTCCGGTAGGCTATGGAGCGCTCATGGGCATACTCCACAATTACGAGAAACTCTACCCGATCATCGCTCCTGAGCACGACTCGTTCCAGAGACTCAAACCGGGATACGAAGCTCCGGTATGTATAGTTACATCACTTGGCGTCGACCACAAGACACCATCACGTAACAGAACAGTACTGATCGGACTCGTAAGAGACCTGAAGAACCCTCTGTCTACTAGATTTGAGCTCAGATCTCCGAACCCGCATACGAATACCTACCTTATAATCGGTGCGGGATACCTGACGATGCTTGATGGAATAAAAGCTGTGCTCTCAGCGGGCAAAACTCCGCACGAACTCGAATCGTCAATAAGCAAGCGCTATGGCGATGAAGATTTCTATCTGGAGAAAGACCGCGAGTACAGAGCGGAGCGAAATATATACACTGAATTCACTCCGGAAGTCAGGGAGAAACTGTTCGGCAGGGCTCCTGCGAACGTGTGGGAGAGCTTCCTGAACTGGGGCGACGGACGTTTTGATCCGCATGAGGTAGAACTCATCACGGGCGGTGACGCTGTAATGGCCATGATACTCAGATCGTACCGCGAGCAGATGATCTACAAGTGGACGATGGAGTACCATGACAGGTACATCGGAAACACCATGGATTTCCTCAGAAGCTGCGTTAAGCTGCATGAGGACGAAACAAACGAATACGATGTGACCAACTGGAATAGGTGTTCGGAGCTCAAGGCTCTGATCGGCCACGAGGAAAAGGGCAGAGCCTCCCTGCTGATGCAGGCGAGGAACGCCATAGATGGAAAAGATTACGCCGGCCTCAGCAGGCTCGAGCTCGAGATAGAAGAGAAGCTCGAGGAGCTCCGCGAGGTTTATGCGAAATACAGAAGAAACATACTGTAAGTTAAATCATATAGAAGGAATTCACTATGTTAGACATTAAGAAGATAAGGGAAGATTTTGAAGGCATGAAGGCCGGAGTCGAAAGACGCGGCAAGGGCGACTTCGGATTTGACAGGATCAGGGAACTTGACGTTAAGAGAAGAGGACTTCTGGCGGAGGTAGAAGCGCTCAAGAACAAGCAGAATGTGACTTCGCGGGAAGTACCTAAGCTCAAAAAAGAAGGTAAGGACGTATCGGGGCTTTTCAAAGAGATGAAGCAGCTTTCGGGCCGCATCAAAGAGCTTGATGCTGAAGTCGCCGACGTTGAAGCCGAGCTCAGGAACGTGCTTTTAGGCATCCCTAATGTTCCTAACAAGGATGTCCAGGAAGGCCTTGATGATACTGCAAATGTTGAGCTTCGCAAAGTGGGTGAACCGAGGGAGTTCGACTTCGAGGCAAAGGCTCACTGGGACATCGGTGAAGCTCTCGATATTCTTGATTTCGAGAGAGCAGGCAAACTCTCCGGCGCAAGGTTTACAGTTTATAAAGGACTCGGCGCAAAGCTCGAAAGAGCAGTCATCAATTTCATGCTCGACCTCCATACCGAGGAGCAGGGCTATACTGAAATACTTCCGCCGTTCATGGTAAACCGTGAATCGATGACAGGAACGGGCCAGCTCCCTAAGTTCGAAGACGACATGTTCTACCTGCCGGCAAAGGATTTCTTCCTCATCCCAACAGCAGAGGTGCCGGTCACGAACCTCAGAGCAAAAGAGATCATTCCTATGGAAGAGCTTCCTGTATACTACACTGCTTACACACCTTGTTTCCGCAAGGAGGCAGGTTCAGCCGGAAGAGACACCAGAGGCCTGATTCGCCAGCACCAGTTCAACAAGGTGGAAATGGTGAAGTTTACTACTCCGGAGACATCATATGAGGAGCTTGAGAAGCTTACCAACGATGCAGAGGAAGTCCTGAAGAGACTCGGGATCCCGTACAGAGTCGTAAGACTTTCGACCGGCGACCTCGGATTCAGCTCGGCAATGACATATGACATCGAAGTCTGGATGCCGAGTTATGGCAGATATGTTGAGATCTCAAGCTGCTCCGACTTCGAAGACTTCCAGGCAAGACGCGCCAACATCCGCTTCAAGAGAGACAAGGATACAAAGCCTGAGTTCGTTCACACACTGAATGGATCGGGACTCGCTGTAGGCCGTACGGTGGCAGCGATCCTTGAGAACTTCCAGCAGGAAGACGGCAGCGTGGTGATACCTGAGGCGCTCAGACCTTACATGGGCGGCCGCGAAGTAATTAAATAACGGCTCGATAAAAAGGGATCGGCTAATAGCCGGCTAATAGCCGGTCCCTACTTTTATTCTTCCTTCATCGTCAACGCCGGTGATGGTTTCTCCGTCTTCAAGAATGTCAGAGATGTGGCTGATTACCTCCATGGTGAGGATCTCGCCCGGGCAGGCTATCGGCGTACCCGGAGGATAGGTGACTATCGGGTCGTATAGGACTCTGCCTACAGCTTCATAAAGAGGGACATATTCACCTTCGATAGGAACGTTTGCGTATTCCAGAACAATGTCATCGAAGGAGCGAGGGGTGCGGTCGATCTGTGTGTCGACACCATAGCCGGATGCGATATCCTTCAGAGCTTCAAGAAGACGCTCATAGTCGCTCCTGACATTACCGGCTCCTGTCATCAGGAGCACATACTCTCCGTGTACCATTTCCGATATGATGCCTCTGTATCTTAATTCTTTATCGAGGCGTTCACCTGAAAGACCGAGGCCCGACATGCTCAGGTTTATCTTTGTCGGGTCCGGACCTTCTCTGTATCTGTATAAAGCAAAGGTCTCTTCATCCTGCGAGCCGGATCCTTTGACTCCGCTTCCTTTAACTACCGTCAATCCGTTTATTCGTGAGGCGCCTTTATAGAAACCTCTGAGATCTTTTTTCCATGCACTGATCAGATCGCGCCACTTGCTGCGCATTATTTTTTCATTTATGTCGAGGCTCGCCATCAGCAGGTATGACGGGCTGGTAGTCTGTACCATTCGCAGCGCTTCGCTGACTGCGTCGATGTCAACAGAATCGCTGCATATGTTGAGTATGCCGCTTCCGGTGAAGCTCAGGAGAGTTTTGTGTGTGCTGTTGACAACCATGTCTGCTCCGAGAGATTCTGCTGCGTGCTTAGGATGGGGCACATATAAGCCATCTTCCCGGGCACTTGCGGCATCATAATCGAAGAACTTCAGATGAGCACCGTGCGCCTGATCAACTATAAGAAGCATGCCGTGGTCGTGGGCTACATCGGCGAGTACCGATATGTCACTGAGCATTCCGCAGTAATTCGGGCTTGTAATGAGTACTGCTGAGGCATCGGGATTTTTATCACAGGCTTCCTCAAGCTCATAAGGAGAGATGCCGGCTGCAATATTGTATTCCGGATCCGTCTCAGGACGGAGATACACCGGGTTGATGCCGCCGAGCCTGAGAGCACTGAAAGCGGCGTGGTGAGAGTTGCGGCTCAGGATGAGCTTGCCGCCGACAGGTACGCTCGAAATGATGGCGGCTAACAGGCCCGCGCTGGAGCCGTTTACCAACAGCTCCGTATGGCGTACGCCATACAGTTCTGCGTAATTATCCATGACGTTACGCAGAACGCCGCGCGGGCAGAACAGCGAATCCGCTCCCGGGATCTCCGTAATGTCATATGCCGCAGCATTCTTCAGAAGCTGTCCGTATCCCGCTTCGTCATAAAGCGTGCTCCGGCCCTTATGCCCAGGCATGTGGAAAGACACATTGCCCGCCGCCGCATTCTTATTCAAAAAATCCGCAATCGTATATTCTTTCATAATGGCACCTATATAAATGGTTCCTTATGTTAACAATTATTACAATAGATTATAGCATGGTACCGCATATTACAAAATAAGCGGGGACAACATGCCGACACGAGCGTTGTGGAGGAGCTGCGAGCGTAGTCAAAAATCAGCTGGGACAAGTGCCGGATGCGAGACTCCCGCAGGAAGGCAGAAACACACCGCGGCAGCGATCCGACAGCGAAAGGAACCCCGGGAACTTTTCCGGGGGCCAATGGAGGATCGATGAAGCGGTATGTGTTTCGCCTTCCGAGGGCCCGAGCAGACGGCACTTGTCCCCGCCTTGCACTTGAAAAGGAACAGCTTTGTACTGTTATGTTTTTGGCAATTATATCTTTTCTGATTTTTTGGTATATAATTATATGGCTGAAAAACAGCGCGCTTCTTTTGTTGCGCAAAAGAACGGCCAAAATGGTTAATAAGCGCTGAAATACGCATTAAGCACTAGTTACCGTAGAAAAAAGATATTATGTGAAAGGAGTTTCTAAAAGGGATGAGCCAAAGGAAACATTTGCCAAGCATCCACGTACCGCATCATAAAAATACGGCCGCATGCGAGACCGTAACGATGCCGATACCGGATGAAGTAAGCATCAGCATGTCCCAGAACATCGGCGCTCCTTGTCAGCCTCTCGTAGAGAAGGGTGATTATGTGAAGGTAGGACAGAGGATCGGAGACGTACAGGCCTTTGTCAGCGCACCTATCTTCTCGAGCGTCAGCGGAACCGTTAAGTCGATCGACAAGGTCCGCGGTTCAATGGGCGGCTTTGAAACTCACATAGTTATCGAGACCGACAAGAAGCAGGAGGTCAGCGAAGAAGTTCAGATACCTGTCGTAAACAGCTTTGAGGATTTCGTCAAAGCTGCAAGAGACAGTGGTATGGTAGGTCTGGGAGGAGCGTCCTTCCCGACACACGTAAAGCTGAATCCTAAGAATCTCGATGAGTGTGAGTATCTTGTAGTGAACGCCGCGGAGTGCGAGCCGTTTATTACAACAGATAACAGAGAGATGGTAGAGAACGGTCAGGACGTTCTCGACGGAATGAAACTGATCATGAAGTGGCTGAACCTCAAGAAAGGATTCATCGGAGTCGAGACAAACAAGCCTGACGCTATCGCCAACCTAAAGAGACTGATCGAACAGAACGAGATCAAGGATATCGAAATCGTACCGCTTCCGTCCAGCTATCCAAAGGGAGCTGAGCGTGTACTCGTTTACGAGGTCACAGGAAAGACGATGAATGCGGGCGTGCTCCCTGCACAGCTCGGAGTCATTCTCGACAACGTTTCGACTATAGGTGTAATGGCCGAGTACTTCAAGACCGGAATGCCTATCGTCAGAAGAAGAGTTACGGTCGACGGAGACGTTGTTACGGAGCCGAAGAACGTTTATGTTCCGATCGGCACAAGGATCGCAGACGTGGTAGAGTTCTGCGGCGGCTACAAGAAGGAGCCTCGCAAGATCATCATGGGCGGACCTATGATGGGAAGAGCTACCAAGTCCGACGAATCCCCGACAATGAAAAATACATCCGCTATTCTTTGCTTCAGCCAGGAGATGGCAGAGGTAAAGGAAGAGACAGCCTGCCTTAACTGCCAGCGCTGCCATACAGCATGCCCGTTCGGACTGATGCCAAGCATCTTCGCCGACGCATACGAGGCAAAGGATGTAGACAAACTCAACAGATTTAACGTTATGCAGTGCATGGAGTGCGGCAGCTGCTCGTACACATGCCCGGCAAGACGCCCGCTTGCTCTGACTAACAAGCTGGCAAAGATGATGGTAAAGGAGGCATCGAAGTAATATGGCTAATAAGTTTCATACTAATTTGATCGTATCCTCCTCACCGCACATCGTAACGGAATCGGATACCACAAGGCTGATGGGATCGGTGCTTCTGGCACTCGCTCCTGCATGGATCGCCAGCATTTACATCTTTGGCCTCAGGGCTCTGCTGCTGTCGGTCGTATGCGTTGCAGCCAGCGTACTCTTCGAGTACCTTGCGTTGCAGCCAGCGTACTCTTCGAGTACCTTTTCAACGCTATTGTTCATAAGAAACAGACGGTAGGAGACCTTTCCGCTGCTCTTACGGGACTTCTGATCGCGTTCAACGTGCCGGCAAGCTTCCCGCTCTGGCAGGCCATCATTGGATGTCTCTTCGCTATCGTAGTAGTCAAGGGACTCTTCGGCGGAATCGGAAAGAACTTCTCGAACCCTGCTATCACAGCACGTATCTTCCTGTTCATCTCGTTCTCGGCAAACATGTCAACATGGCCTCTGACGAGACTTGCAGAATCGACTGATGCAGTCACAGGTCCTACACCTCTTGCACTTTATGCAGAGGGAAGCACTGATCAGATCCCTGGACTCATGCAGCTGCTGCTCGGATTCCACGGCGGTTCAACCGGAGAGGTCTGCGCACTTGCACTGCTGATCGGCGGCATCTATCTGATCGCACGCAAGGTCATCAGCCCGGTCATCCCTTGTGCTTTCATCGGCACGGTGTTCGTATTCGGACTGATCGCAACAGGAAGCGTTTACTGGGCACTCTTCCACGTGCTCAGCGGCGGCGTAATGCTCGGAGCATTCTTCATGGCTACCGACTATGTCACATCGCCTAAGCTGCCTCTTGGACAGCTGATCTTCGGCATCGGCTGCGGAATTATCACGATGAGTATCAGGCTCTTCGGTTCGTATCCTGAAGGTGTATCCTTCTCGATCCTGCTGATGAACATCTGCACACCGCTGATCAACAACCTGTCCTACAAGTTCTACCTGAAGGAGGGAGGTGCTAAGAATGGAAAATAAAAACAGCGCATTCAAGGAATTCATCTCGCCTATCCTCGTGCTTGTAGTGATATGCTTCGTGACAACATTCCTGCTGGCATTCACATATGGCGTAACGGCACCTATCATTGCCGAGAACACAGCAAAGGCTGCCAGTGAGGCTCGTATGGAGCTCCTGCCGGATGCAGACAACTTCAGCCCTTCAGATGCAAATCCTTACATCCTCGAGGACGGCAAGGTTTATGTAGAGGACTGCTACGTTGCTGACAATGGCACAGGCATGGTAGTCACAGTAAAGACCAATTCCTACGGCGGAATGCTCACAGCCATGGTCGGAATCGACAAGGACGGAGCAATTACCGGAGTAAAGGTTACAGAACACGCAGACACACCGGGCGTAGGTACCAAGGCACAGGATGCCGGACATCTTTCGCAGTATGTCGGACTCAACGAACTCGCAAGTGACACCATCAAGGCACACGCCGACAGCGTTGTAGAGGTAACGGGTGCATCCGTATCCTCGGGAGCTATCCACAAAGCTGTATACTGCGCACTTGCTCAGTTTGATGCTATGGGAGGTGTTAAGTAATGGAAAAGAAAAGTAAGCTCTCGATACTGACCAACGGTATCATAAAGGAGAACCCTACACTGGTGCTCCTGCTCGGAACTTGCCCGTTCCTCGCTACATCTTCATCACTGATCAACGCGCTCGGAATGGGACTCTCGGCAACAGCCGTACTGATTTGTTCCAACATCGTAATTTCGATGCTCCGTAAGGTAATTCCTGACAAGGTAAGAATCCCTTGCTACATCGTAGTAATCGCCGGATTCGTAACACTGGTACAGTTCGTACTCCAGGCTTACGCTCCGGATATCAATAAGGCACTGGGAGTATTCATCCCTCTGATCGTAGTAAACTGCATCATCCTCGGCCGTGCTGAGGCGTTTGCGAACAAGAACTCCGTTGTTGATTCCGCACTTGACGGTATCGGAATGGGTCTCGGATTCACACTCGCGCTCGCAGCCATGGGAGCTATCAGAGAATTCCTGGGGACAGGCTGCCTTCTGGGCTTCACTATCATCCCGAACTTCTCGATCGGCTTCTTCAATCTCCCTCCGGGCGGATTCTTCGTATTCGGAGTGCTGATAGCGATCATGCAGGCTGCCACAAAGGGCAAGGCTCTCAAGGCAAAAGGCTTCAGCTGCGGACTGTGCCCGATGTACAATTCGTGCAATACTGCAGAAGCCAATGAGGAAGTTGCAGCTGAGAAAAAGGCTGCTGCAGCAGTATAGAAAGGAGGACAGACATGATAGTAAACCTTATAGTCATCTTCATGGGAATAGTCCTCGTTAACAACTTCGTACTGTCCCAGTTCCTTGGAATCTGCTCTTTCCTCGGAGTATCAAACAAGATGAGCTCATCCGTCGGAATGGGCGGCGCGGTAGTCTTCGTTATGGTTATCGCCGAACTCGTTACCTGGCCGGTAATGCAGCTCCTTAACAAATTCGAGATCGGATATCTGCAGACTGTAGTATTCATTCTCGTAATCGCCGCACTCGTACAGTTCGTAGAGATGTTCATGAAGAAGTACCTCCCGGCTCTTCAGAAAGCCCTCGGTATCTTCCTGCCGCTCATCACAACAAACTGCGCGATCCTCGGTGCGACTATCAACGCAATAAGTTATGGTTATTCCTACGTTGAGTCCGTAGTGTATGCTTTCGGAGCTGGCGTCGGCTACATGGTAGCCATGGTCCTCTTCGCAGGCATCCGTGAGGAGAAGCTCAATAACATGGATGCTATCCCGACACCTTTCAAGGGCGTTGGAATCATCCTCGTTTCCGCTTCCATCATGGCACTGTCATTCATGGGATTCACCGGGATGTTCCAGTAAGGAGGTAGAAAGATGAGTGGAGTAATGACACCTGTACTGTTAGTAGCAGTAATCGGTCTCGTCTGTTCCGGCCTTCTGGTATTCGCATCCAAGGTATTCCATGTAGCAGTAGACGAGAGAGTAACTCAGGTCAGAGAGGTGCTGCCTGGCGCTAACTGCGGCGGCTGCGGATTCGCAGGCTGCGACGACTATGCAGCTAACCTCGTTGCTGACGAAGCACTGCCTTGCACAAAGTGCTCCCCGGGCGGAGCAGCTGTTGCGGCACAGATCGCCGATATCCTCGGAAGATCCGCCGGAGCCACAGAGCCTCAGGTAGCACAGGTAATGTGCAATGGCACATGCGAAGCATCCCGCACAGTACTCGAATGGCAGGGCATGCAGTCCTGCAAGGGAGCAAAGGGATGGTTCACATCACCGAACGCCTGCATGTTCGGATGTATCGGACTTGGCGATTGTGCTGATGCATGCCAGTTTGATGCCATTGGCGTAGTAGACGGTGTTGCAAAGGTCAACAGAGAGAATTGCGTGGCTTGCGGCGCGTGCGTAGGCGTTTGCCCGCAGAAGATCATCAAGCTCGTACCAAAGAAGAATCAGGTACACGTTCTGTGCTCATCCACAGACAAGGGCGCTGTTGCACGCAAGAACTGCGACAATTCCTGCATCGGCTGCATGAAGTGCACAACAGTCTGCAACTTTGATGCTATCCATGTTGAGGACAACCTCGCAAGGATCGACGAGAGCAAGTGCAAGAGCTGCGGACTTTGCGCAGCTATCTGCCCTACAGGCGCTATCAACAGCTTCAAGAAGCTCCCTAAGAAGGAGCAGGCAGAGAAGGTTGCTGCCGCTAAGAAGGCAAAGGCCGCTGCTGCTAAGGAAGCAGAGAAGAAAAAGGCTGCAGAGGCAGCACAGGCTTAAGAGATCAAGTCAGATAACTAATAATGATAAAAAAGAGAAGAGAAGCCGTAAGGCTTCTCTTCTTTGTGTGTATGACGGGCATGCCGTCAATCTGTGGTGAAAGTCCACGCGGGGGCGCAGTTGCCGACGAACCCCAAAGCGACTCCCAAGGTTCAAATCGCGAGG
>CADCHO010000038.1 GCA_902801255.1 uncultured Eubacteriales bacterium
TAGCATCTCGATTACCGTGGTGTCCGCTCCTCTAGGCGCGAAGAATTCCACTACATCGAGTCCTACGGCGCCGGCGCCGATAACAACGACCTTCTTGCCTGTGCAGTCCTCAGGATAGTTGTCCAGATTGTCGATAACGCCGAGAACTGTCTGCACTTTGCCCTTGCCTACGTTTTCCTTGAGTCCAGGGATAGGGAGGATCAGAGGCAGTGAACCTGTGGAGTTAACGATGATGTCCGGGTTAAGTGTTCTGATGAACTCAGGAGTCGCCTCGGTGTTCAGGAACACGTGCAGGTTGTGGAGCTTCTTGATCCTTCTCTCAAGGTAGTCAGGGAAGTCTCTCAGTCTGCGCTTGTCAGGGAACTTCGAGATCTCATATGCGAGTCCGCCAAGATGATCTGCCTTTTCGATCAGGAATGCTGTGCAGCCAACCTCAGCAGCTGTGCATGCTGCTTCCATACCGGCTGTACCACCGCCGATAACTACTACGTTGCATGGCTTGTTGACCTTGAGCTTCTTGTATTCATCTCCCTCAATGACTGCAGGGTTAACAGTGCATCTGATAGGTCTGTTGTTCTGGATACGGTTGCCTGCGCATCCGATGTTGCAGCTGATGCACTTTCTGATGTCGCACTCTTCACCGAATTCAACTTTGTTTACCCAGTCAGGGTCAGCGATCAGTCCTCTGCCGATGCCGATGAAGTCAGCGTCGCCTCTCTCGAGGATGTCGTTAGCTACCTTAGGGCTTCTGATGTTGCCCATGGTGACTACCGGCTTGCCGAATCTTTCCTTAACAGCCTTTGCGAGATATGCTCTCCAGCCGTCAGGATAGCAGTTGCTGTCGATCTGATACTGCAGGGAAGGGTTGAGAGCAGCAGATACGTTGTATACGTCTACCTCGTCGCCGAAGTACTGCAGATACTCAAGGCAGTCGTCGAGGTTGTTGCCGCCCTCGAGAAACTCGTCTGCACTGATTCTTGCGAGGATAGGAATGAATGGTCCTACCTGTTTTCTTACTTCGTCAATGACCATTCTGGCAAGACGTGCTCTGTTCTCAGCGCATCCGCCGAACTCGTCAGTTCTCTTGTTATAGATAGGCGAGAGGAACTGGCTGATGAGGTATGAATGTCCGCAGTGGACCTCGATTGCATCGAATCCAGCCTGAACTGCACGCTTTGCAGCTTCGCCGTATTTCTTTACGATAGCTTCGATCTCATCTTTCTCAAGCGGACGAGGTGCTTCGCCGCCGAGCTTTGACGGAACTGTCGATGATGAAACTGTAGGAACTCCTGTACGTGCAGATGAAGCAGATGCTCCTGCGTGGTTGATCTGTACTGCAATGAGTCCGCCTTCACCGTGGACTGCTTCTGTCAGCTTGTAGAGCTTCGGCATGAACATGTCATGGTCGAGTCTGAGCTGGCTTGTTCCGTTGGAGCCGGTAGGGAAGTCTACGCATACGTTCTCTACGATGATGAGACCTGTGCCGCCTCTGGCTCTGAGCTTGTAGTAATTGATGTGGTCTTCGTTGATGCCGCCATCCGGATCAGCGTAGTTTGTGCCCATCGGGGTCATAACGACTCTGTTCTTGAAAACGGTTCTTCTTACTGTGATCGGCTCGAAAATCTTTGGGTAATCTTTCTTCATGTTTTGATCCCTCCAAGTGTCATCATACTGTCTTGTGGTACTTATATGATAAATAAATAACGAGCAAAAGGGAAATATCTTTCTTGCTCGTTTTTGATAGCCTGAAGGTATCAAATAAAGAATATTGATACTATAGTGTTAAATAATAGCTTTTACCTCTTCCGGTTCCAGATCGGACCCGCTGATCATGAAATCTATGAAGCGTTTTGTTGCAGGCATAAGATAATGATTCTTCAGCCATACCGCGTTTACATAGTGGATAAGATCGACGTCCGACACGCTGTGTATCTTCAGATACTTGTCGTTCAGGATGTCGACCCTGGCTACAAGGGCTATTCCGAACTGTTCTCTTACCAGCGCCTGTATGGCGTTTTCATCCGAACACTCGCAGACTATATCCGGCTTTATTCCCAGATTTCTGTACAGCCTTTTTGTATAACCTCCAAGACCTGAGAATCTGTCGTAGCCTATCACCGGGTAGTTGGCGAGCTCCTTTATCGACAGATCGCCTCTGTCCGCGAGAGGATGCTCGTTCGAAGTGATGATCACCATTTCCTGCTTAAGGATAGGGACGAATTCCAGCTCTTCCTCATTTTCCGAATACGCGCAGAACCCTACATCCAGCTTGCCGCTTTTTATATCCCGTATGATCGATGAGGTCCTGTTCTGATTGAAACCGAAAGTCACGTGCTCGTTCTCCGGCATGTCAAGGAAAGATCGCACCTTGTGAGGGATGTAGTAATTGGCCAGCGGGAAGACGTATCCGATGTCGATGCGGCCGCCCGTCGATGAAAGTTCCTTCATTTTATATATAGCGATGTCGCACTCGTCGAGAATGCGGTTGGTGTATTCAAGAAACAACCTGCCGCTTCCGGTAAGCGATATCCCTCTGCCCGCACGTTCAAAGAGC
Source organism: uncultured Eubacteriales bacterium (assembly GCA_902801255.1). Classification (GTDB taxonomy): domain Bacteria; phylum Bacillota; class Clostridia; order Peptostreptococcales; family Anaerovoracaceae; genus Crickella. The sequence goes on from CADCHO010000038.1 coordinate 2,555, forward strand.
ATCACGCCCAGTTCCTGCTCGAGCGAATCTATTGAGCGGGAAAGAGAGGGCTGCGAAATGTACAGTTCTTCTGCCGCGGCACGGAAGTTGAGAGCTCTGGCGACTGCCTGGAAATATCTGAGCTGGTTAAGAGTCATTTTGCACCTCTTTTCGCGGTATTTCAGCGCTTTTCCTGTCTGTAAACCATATTATCACAAAGCATATACGATTGATACATTTAGGCTATCAATAATTGCAATATATGATATTGGACTGTATCAGAGAAGATAGTTAAAATATAAACAAGAAATAGTTATTGTTTTAACAATGTTGTCTTCTGGCTTGTGGTGAATCAGAGACATTGTTCCGGGAGAGGCTGAATAAGCCTGAAAGATCAAAGGATCAAAATAAAGGAGAAATAGAAATGGCAGAAAGAATCACAGGACATACCGAACTCATCGGACTTATGGCTTATCCTATCCGTCACTCCAGCTCGCCTGCTATGCAGAACGAAGCATTCGCAGAGGTGGGAGCTGATTATGCTTACCTCGCGTTCGAAGTTGGCGCTGATGAGATCGAGGACGCTGTAAAGGCCATCCGCACTCTCAAGATGAGAGGTTCAAACGTATCCATGCCTAACAAGACTCTGGTAGGACAGTATCTTGACGAACTCGACCCTGCAGCAGAACTCTGCGGAGCGGTAAACACGATCGTCAACGATAACGGTCACCTGAAGGGATACATCACAGACGGTATCGGCTTCATGGCAGCTATCAAGGATAACGACATCGATCCTATAGGCAAGAAGATGACTATCGTAGGAGCCGGCGGCGCTGCTACAGCTATCGAGATCCAGGCTGCTCTTGACGGAGTTGCTGAGATCTCCATCTTCAACATCAAGGACAAGTTCTATGAAGTAGGAGAAGACACAGTAAAGAAGATCAACGAGAACACAAACTGCAAGGCAAAGATGTTTGACCTCGCTGACACTGAAGCTCTCCGCAGAGAGATGGCAGACAGCTACCTCTTCGTAAATGCTACAGGCGCAGGCATGAAGCCGCTCGAGGACGTTTCCGTAGTTCCTGACAAGAGCTTCTTCAGACCTGAACTCATCGTTGTAGACGTTCCTTATGGATGCCTTCTGACAAAGATGAGAAAGATGGCCAAGGAAGTCGGCTGCAAGACCATGAACGGCCTTGGCATGATGCTCTTCCAGGGAGCTGCCGGATTTGAGCTCTGGACAGGCAAGCCAATGCCGATCGAGCACATGAAGGAAGTCCTCGGCATCAGCTACGACGACTAATTATGATATTAAAACAGTCAACGATGACATATGGAAAATGAGAGGAAACAAAAATGACTAACAAAAAGTATTTACCAAGTGTAATAGTTCTTTATCTGAACTATTTCCTTCACGGTATCGGCTGCTCAGTCCTCGGACAGGCAGTAATCAAGGACGCACTTGCTGCAAGCTGGAATGTTGAGGCTATGGCTATCACAGCTATCGCAGCTGCACTCGGACTCGGAAGACTTATCGCACTTCCGTTCGCAGGCCCTCTTTCAGATAAGCTCGGCCGCAGAATATCGACAGCTATCGGCGGATTCTCATATGCAGTTTATCTGATCGGACTCGCTATGGCATTCAACGCAGGCGGCGGCGCAGGATACAGGATCGCTTACATCTGCGCTATCATCGGCGGAATCGCTAACTCCTTCCTCGACACAGGAATCTATCCTGCTGTTGCCGAGATCATCAACAAGGCTCCTGGCGTTGCAACAATGGGTATCAAGTTCGCTATCTCCGGTTCGCAGTTCCTGCTGCCATTCTTCCTTGGAATCACAGTAGGCCAGACAGCTACCGGAATGGTAAGCTACAACACTCTGTTCTACGCAGTAGGTATCTGCTACCTCGTGCTCATGGCCCTCATCCTCTTCTTCCCTCTGCCGGATACAGACAAGAAGACTGAAGAGAAAAAGGAAGGCCTTCTGCAGAGCATCAAGCACGCTAACTTCTCTGCTGGTTCGATCGCTATGATCCTCATCGGATTCACATGCACAGGTACATTCCAGCTCTGGCTCAACTGCGCACAGAACTTTGCAAAGGACGTTGCCGGCTGGGCTGAGCCGCAGGCTATGCAGTCGTTCTACGCTATCGGAACAATGATCGGTCTCGTAGTTACAGCTCTGCTGACAAGCAAGGTCAAAGACGTAAGATTCGTAATGATCTATCCTGCAATCTGCGCACTCATGATGGTTGCAGTACTTATGGCTCCTTCACAGGGAATGCTCAAGATCGGTGCTTTCGTACTCGGTTGGTTCGGAGCAGGCGGACTTCTGCAGATCGCAACATCCGTTTGCAACATGCTCTTCCCTAAGATCAAGGGAACAGTTACAGCTCTCGTAATGATCGCTTCGTCTCTGTGCAACTACACACTCCTTACAGCTGCTGCATCGATGACTCCGTCCGGAGTAATGATCATGAACATCGCGCTGACAGCAGTAGGAACCCTGCTCGGAGTATTCGTAAACATGAATTACAACAAGATGCTCGAGGCTGCAGAGAAATAGTACTCCCGCGTGCTTAGCAGAAAGGAAGGAAACAATGAACACTGTTAAGGTTAGAAATATTGTTATCGGCGAAGGCATGCCGAAGATCTGCGTGCCTATCGTAGGAGTAACAAAGGAAGCCATTCTCGAAGAAGCAAAAGCAATCACAAAGCTTCCTGCAGACGTAGTTGAGTGGAGAATCGACTGGTTCGAGAACGTATTCGACTTCGTTGCTCTCGAGGATGTTATGAAGGGTCTCCGTGAGGTTCTCGGAGACATGCCTATCCTGATGACATTCCGTACTTCAAAGGAAGGCGGAGAGAAGGCCATCGAGGATGAAGTCTATGCTGACATCAACATCAGGGCTGCTCAGACAGGTTATGTTGACATGGTAGACGTTGAAGTGTTCACAGGCGATGAGATCGTAAAGAAGATCATCGACGGTGCACATGCTGCAGGCGTTAAGGTCGTAGCATCCAACCATGATTTCTTCAAGACTCCTGATAAGGACGACATCGTAGGCCGTCTCCGCAAGATGCAGGATCTCGGCGCAGACATCCCTAAGATCGCTGTTATGCCGCAGAACAAGAAAGACGTTCTTACTCTGCTTGCTGCAACAGAAGAAATGGCAAACGAGTATGCTGACCGTCCTATCATCACTATGTCGATGGCAGGAACAGGCGTCATCAGCCGTCTTGCAGGCGAAGTGTTCGGTTCTGCACTGACTTTCGGCGCAGCTGCAAAGGCTTCTGCACCGGGACAGATGGGAGTACAGGATCTCAAGCAGGTACTTACTCTCCTGCACGGAGCACTTTAGTAAACTGTTAATTCATGCCCCGCCCATAAAGGGTGGGGCATGGTCAAAAGAAAGGGTAAAGCCATGACAAAAGCTATAAAATGGCTTGATCATAATCTGGAGGAATTCCTGCTGACCCTGCTGTTGCTTGCGATGGCAGTAATCATGGGTGTGCAGGTTTTCTCAAGATTTGCGCTTAAAGCTTCGCTGTCGTGGACTGAAGAGCTCACAAGATACCTGTTCATATGGGCAGGCTTTCTGAGCGTCAGCTACTGCAGCAAGAGGTGCATCTCGATCAAGATAGAACAGTTCGTGGCAAAATTCTCAAGGCGCACGAAAGCGATCATCAAAGTGGTAAATCATACGATAGAGCTGGCTTTTTTCTTTTATATGATTCCGTTTGCTTTTTCGTATATGATGTCAGCTGTTGAGAGCGGACAGGTGAGTCCGGCTCTTGGCATACCGATGTACTACATCCAGGCTGCGCCTTTTGTATCATTCATACTGGTAGCTTTCAGGATAATCCAGAGATGGATCATAGAGTTAAAGGTTTCACTTGGAATGGAAGTCTATGACCCGGCACATCCTGAACGCAATACTCCTGAATCATTCATTGAAGCAGGCCAGGCCGCATCGCCGGCAGAGGCCGGAAAGGAGTAGTCATGCCGGTAGGATTATTGTTCATACTGTTCGTGGTATTCCTTATAATAGCAATACCAGTAGGCATCACGCTGGGAATAACAGCCGTTTTGCCTCACATATTCGATCCGTCGTTCACGGTGGGAGCCAAGTATCTCATCAGAGCGATGTTCGGCGGACTCGACAGCTTCCCGCTTCTGGCGGTACCGATGTTCGTTCTTTCGGGCATCATCATGGCCAAGGGAGGCATTTCACGCAAAATATTCGACATTTTCGCTTACTTCTTCGGCAGATTCACTGCCGGAATGCCTTGCGCAGTTATAGTTACATGCCTGTTCTACGGCGCGATCTCCGGATCGGCTCCGGCGACCGTAGCTGCCGTAGGCAGCATGACCATCCCGATCCTGATCGGGCTGGGCTACGACAAGACATTCTCGACTTCTGTCGTAGCGGTCGCCGGCGGACTCGGCGTAATTATACCGCCAAGCATACCGTTCATCATGTATGGCATGGCATCCGGTGCATCTGTAAGCGACCTGTTCCTTGCGGGCATAATTCCGGGTCTCGTGATAGCGTTACTTCTGATGGGGTATTCCGTATTCTACTGCAAGAAGAACGGAGAAGATAAAGTCAGGATAGACGCTGAGATAGGCAAGCTCCATGAGAAAGGCTTCCTGAATGTTTTCAAGGAAAGCTTCTGGGCTATTCTGAGCCCTGTGATCGTGCTCGGATGCATTTATTCGGGCATCACATCACCGACAGAGGCAGCTGTAATTTCGGTATACTATGCACTGATAGTCAGCCTTTTCATCTACAAGGAGATAAAGCTCAAAGATCTTTGGGGTATTCTTGTTGAAGCCATCAAGACCTTCACACCGATACTGTTTATTCTGGCAGCATCGACAGCTTTCTCCAGGGTACTGACTCTCATGCAGGTTCCTCAGACTGTCAGCTCGTTCATACTCGGAAACTTCTCAAGCAAGGTCATCATACTGCTTGTTATAAACGTATTCCTGCTCATCGTTGGTATGGTCATGGATACGACACCGGCGATCCTGATCCTCACGCCGATCCTGCTGCCGATAGCACAGGGTATCGGAATGGATCCTATCCAGTTCGGTGTGATAATGGTAGTAAACCTGGCTATAGGATTCGTAACTCCGCCTATCGGAGTCAACCTCTTTGTAGCCAGTGCACTGACGGACGTTCCGGTCATGGAGATAGCAAGAAAGGCAATGCCGATGATCGGTCTCTTCCTGATAGCGCTGCTCCTGTTCACTTTCGTGCCTGCGTTCTCGCTGGCTCTTCTGTAGGGGGTGTGAAATGAAAAGAAATAATCAAAAACACCTTCGTCTGACGGCCATATTCATCTGCATACTGATGATGGGAATGATGATGACTGCCTGCGGTAAGAATAATGGAGAGCAGAGATATGCATATCCTCTTGCAACAGCAAGCCCGGAGGACACGGTAACTCAGATATACGCTGAAAAATATGCGGAAGAAGTGGACAGACTGTCCAAAGGAAGCATAAAGATCCAGGTATATGCCAACTCTACACTTGGAGGCGACCGTGAGCTGCTTGAGTCCTGCAAGGACGGAGACATCCCGTTTGTAGTGCAGAATACCGCTCCTCAGGTCACATTCATGCCTGATCTTGCAATATTCGACGTGCCTTGCGCATTCGAAAATCTTGATGAATGCAGAGAGGTTCTCGATGATCCGGAATTCAGTACTCTTATAAAGAGCGTGTATGAAAAGGGCGGATATCAGCTGCTCGGAGTCGCAGATCAGGGTTTCCGCATAATGAGCACTAACAAGCCTGTAAAGGGAATAGGAGACTTCAAGGGGCAGAAGATCCGTACCATGGAGAACCCGTTCCACCTGGCGTTCTGGAAATCAATAGGAGCCAATCCGACTCCTATGAGCTTCGCTGAGGTATATATCGGACTTCAGCAGCACACTATAGACGCTCAGGAGAACCCTTATGAGGTCATCGTATCGAACAGGCTCTATGAGCAGCAGGACTACGTGGTTGAGACCAATCACCTCCCGCATCTGATCACGCTGATCATGAATGATGAGTTCTTCAAAGGTATGCCTGAAGAGAATCAGCGCATTCTGAAGGAGGCTGCAGCCACAGCAACCGAATATGCACGACAGGCATCTGATGACAGAATAGCTGACAGAGTCAAGACCATCGAAGACAGCGGTACTCAGATACTGAAGATCGATGAGGAAACCTATAAGGCCATCGTTGATGAAAGTTCCGGGGTGCGTGACAGCATTAAGGAAAAAGTAGATTCCGAAGTCTACAACACATTTATCGAATGTATCGATAAATACCAGAAGTAAAATTCATAATAATTATTGACGCCGGAGCATCAGACTTCGGCGTCGTTTTCTTTTTTGAACCTTCAGCATGGATATGTGATACAATAAACTTTATTAAGGAAGACTTAAAGAGGACGCGAACGTTGCTCGCACATGTCTTAAATAAAACGGGGGCAAAAATGGAAACTGCAAGACTCAGAGCATATGTTGAGACCGCTGAAAAGGGCAGTGTCAAAGCTGCTGCGGACTCCCTCGGATACACACCGTCAGCCATAAGCCAGCTGATCACGGCGCTTGAAAAAGAACTCAGAATAACACTGTTTACGCGTTCACAGAAAGGCATGAAACTCACGGCTGAGGGCAGAGAGATGCTGCCGCTTGTGCGGTCTTATCTGACACATGAAGAGGAGATCTACACATTTGCTGCCGAGCTCAGGGGTGTAACAAGGGGAACGCTGGTGATCGCAACATACCCGAGCATAGCTACTACATGGCTCCCTGAAATAGTAAGAAGCTTTAAGAACGACTTTCCTGGTATACAGATAAGCATCATGGAAAGTATTAAGACTGATATAATACGGCATTTTGAGCAGAATGAGGCGGATCTGGCATTTCTGGCTTACTCTGAGCCGATGCCATATGAGTGGATACCGCTGTCCTCCAGCAATATCATCGCTGCTGTTCCTGAAGATCACAGGCTGGCCGGTGCAAAGAGCTTCCCGATAAAAGAATGCGAGAAAGAAGATTTCATCATGGGGTCGTGGGGAAAGGAGATGGAGATCCTGGAGATCCTTGATAAGAATGACGTGCATCCGGAGATAAAGTATACGACGTACGATACTCCTGCTACACTTGCGATGGTCCGCATGGGGCTTGGCGTAAGTTTCGTCAATGAACTGTCCGCACAGTTCTGGAACGAGCATCTGGTGAAAATGCCGCTCGATCCTCCTCAGACAATAACATTTGGTGCGGCAATTCCTTCAAAGGATCATATGACAGGAGCGGCAAAGAAATTTCTTTCCTACACTCTGAACTATTTCGGAAAATAAAAAAAGGAAAAACAATGCATCCTGTAGAACATTTTAAAACAGTATATGAGCACAGAAAACTGGTGAGAGAGCACTGCTTCAGACTCGGCCTGTACAGGCAGGGACTTTTGCACGATCTCAGCAAATATTCACCGGTCGAGTTCTGGCGCGGAGCCAGATACTATCAGGGCAACCGCAGTCCTAACAACAAGGAAAGGGAAGAGACAGGCCGCTCTATGGCCTGGCTGCACCATAAAGGACGTAACAAGCATCATTTCGAATACTGGATTGACTATATAATCAATGATGACGGTTCGGTGGGATTCGGCGGAAACAGGATGCCTAAAAAATATATAGCCGAGATGTTCTGCGACAGGGTAGCTGCCTGCAAGGTCTATCTTGGGGATAAGTATACAGATGCATCGGCATATGATTACTATATAAAAGGCACCGGCACCAGGGTCGGACCGCTGATCCATCCGGATACGGCAGCCGAACTCGAAAAGATGCTGCGCGTTCTGAAAGATGAAGGAGAAGATGCTGCATTTGAATATGTCAGAAAATGGCTGAAAGAAAAATGAAAAATAAAACGGGCCCGGATATGATCCGGACCCGTTTTTCAGAAATAACGTTTGAAGGAATTATATGAGAGGTTGAGAGGTTTTTTGAATTATCCTTCGATCATAATGGTCTTTTTCTCAGGAAGTTCAGGTTCTTTTTCCTTTGGGAAGGTAAGACGCAGAACACCGTCCTCAAATTTGGCCTTCACATCGTTCTCATCAATGCCTTCGCCAACATAGAAGCTTCTCTGCATTGCGCCTGAGTAACGTTCCTGACGGAGCAGCTTGCCCTTGTCGTCCTTTTCTTCCTCATTCAGCATTTTGCATGCTCCGACTACGAGATAGCCGTTGTCAAGAGTAAGCGAGATCTCATCTTTCTTGAAGCCCGGCAGATCTATGTCGAGCTCATAATTACCGTCCTTATCGCGGATATCGGTCTTCATAAGACCTGCTGCGTGCTTACCGTAAAGCTTGTGCTCTGCTTCTGCAGGCATTCTGAATCTTGGAAAGTCGAAAAAGTCATCAAAGATATCGTCGTTGAAAAGTTTAGGATAGAACATAGTATTGCCTCCTTGTATATATATGATTTTTTAACTTGTTCATGCGCGGCTCTGTAACTGCCGCTTTCATCTGACAGCTATGTTATACCACTTTTGTTAGCACTCGTCAATAGTGAGTGCTAACATTTTTTAATTTTTTTTACATTGTGATTTTGCTGTGAAAAGAGCGTATCTGCAAATCGTTTATGGTATTATATATACGTATAATTATGTAATTTACGGAGGTCAGTCATGAGAATAACCTTTATCGGAGCCGCGCACGAAGTCACAGGTTCATGCTCATTGCTCGAAGTATGCGGAAAAAACATATTAGTTGACTGTGGGATGGAGCAGGGAATTGACCTGTTTGAAAACATCGAGATCCCGGTTGCTCCGTCAGATATAGATGCAATAGTCGTAACACACGCCCACATTGACCATACGGGTAAGCTGCCGTTCCTTGTAGCCAACGGCTACAACGGACCTATCTACTCAACCGAAGCTACACGCCAGCTTTGCGACATTATGCTGAGAGATTCCGCACACATTCAGGAGATGGAAGCGCAGTGGAGAAACCGCAAGGGCAAGCGTGCTGATGAGGACGGAGAACATATTCCTCTATATACAATGGAGGATGTACTCAGTACCATGACTTTGTTTAAAACTGCAGGTTATGATACTGATGTGGAGCTGTTTGACGGAGTAAAGATCAGCTATACCGATGCAGGCCATCTTCTCGGATCGGCAAATGTACTGTTCACTATAAACGAAAATGGGGTCGAAAGGACGATTCTCTTCTCGGGCGATCTCGGAAATCTTGAGAAACCACTCATACGCTCTCCTCAGGATCCTCCTCATGCTGACTATGTGATCTGCGAATCCACATATGGAGACCGCACACACCCTGAGGCACCTGACTATGTTGCGCAGCTTACAAGGATCATACAGAGCACACTGGACCGTGGCGGCAACGTTGTTGTACCGTCATTTGCGGTCGGCAGAACGCAGGAGCTCCTGTATTATCTCAGAATAATAAAAGAAGAGGGCCTGATAAAAGGTCATGACGGCTTCCCGGTAGTTGTTGACAGCCCGCTTGCAGTCGAAGCTACCAACATATACAGTACCGGAATGTATGAATATTATGATGAAGAGGCGATCGAGCTGCTGAGGTCAGGAATAAATCCGGTGACATTCCCTGACCTTAAGATATCGGTCTCGACAGACGAGTCAAAGGCAATAAATGATGACACGACACCGAAGATCATACTTTCGGCATCAGGCATGTGTGAGGCAGGCAGGATACGCCATCATCTGAAGCACAACCTCTGGAGACCTGAATGCACGATTCTCTTTGTGGGATATCAAAGTGCGGGCACTCTTGGTGCCAAGCTGCTTGCAGGAGATTCTGCAGTTAAGCTCTTCGGCGAGGAAATAGCGGTAAAGGCTGAGATACTCAGGATAGACTCATTCAGCAGTCATGCCGACAAACCGCATCTTCGCGCCTGGATAAAAAAGGTGAAGCCGGGCATAAGGATCTTCATCAACCATGGAGAGGACAAGGTTACCGAGAGCTTTGCGGAAATAGCTTCCATGGATACGGGCAAGCCTGCAATAGCTCCATATAGTGGGGAGGTCTGGGATCTGGCGGCTGATGAACTCGTACACAGAGCACAGATCATACCGGTCATAAGGAAACAGACCTTCAGCAACGGGGATGATCATAGGTCATCTGCAAACTATTCGCCGGCATACAGGGATCTCAGAAGGTCAGGTGATGAGCTTATGAAGCTCATCAACGGGAGTGAAGGCCATTCCAACAAGGAACTAAACAAGATGAGGAGAGAAATCGAGGCGATCCTCAGTAAATACGGTTCTCAGGAGGGGTAGGATGGACAACAGACCAATTGGAGTATTTGACTCGGGACTTGGCGGACTTACATCCGTACAGGAGCTTCACAGGCAGCTGCCTGAGGAGAGAGTCATTTATCTGGGGGATACTGCCAGAACCCCTTATGGATCAAAATCACCTGAGACGATCGTAAAGTTCGCCAAACAGAACGTTGATTATCTGGTAGCGCGAAACACCAAAATGATAATCATCGCCTGCAATACCGTGACTGCTGTCGCTCTCGATGCTTTGAGAAAACGCTATCCGGCTATCCCTATAATCGGTGTTATTGAGCCGACGGTAAAAAAGGTGGTTGGCGACGGATGCAAAAGGGTTGGCGTCATCGCGACTAAAGCAACTATAGGCAGTGATGTATACGGAAAAGAGCTCAGAACAATGAGCCCTGATATAAAAGTCTACAGCGAAGCATGCCCTGCGATAGTACCGCTGATCGAAGACGGCCTGACTGACACGGAAATAATGAGGCTAACGGTTGCACATTACATGGATGACTTCGTAAAAGAAGGCGGCTTTGATGACCTGATTCTGGGATGTACACATTATCCGCTGGTAGCAAAGCATATCAGAAGCCTCTATCCGAATCTCCATATGTACAGCTCATCCGCTGAAGTCATCAGGGAAGCTGCGGAGATACTTAAAGAGAAGGATATGCTTGCATCGGGTTCTGAATTTACAGACAGATACTATGCAAGCGACATGTCTGATAACTTCATTGCCATGACTGACAGGCTTTTTGCAGATACTGATTTCAAGATTCATCTGTTAAAACTTGAAGAATAGAAAGATTTCTAGTACAATCTATAGGCTTGTGCGTTATGCGCTCTGTAAAGATTGAGGCGCAAAGCGACGGAGGAGTTATATGGAGACAGAATTCAAATACCGTCTGGACGATACATCCGTATTTGACAGCATTGTCGAGACTGCTGCTTCAGGCAAGATGGGGCTTGAGGCGGTCGAGACTATTGATATGCATGCGGCATATTTTGATACGGAAGATTACGATTTCAGAAAGAAAGGGATCGCTTACAGGATCCGCCAGGAAGATGACAGGTGCACTGCCACTATCAAGTGGGACGTTAACGTAAAGGAAGGACTTCACAGACGCGAAGAGTTCAATCTTGTTGTAAATGACGAGCGCTTCGCACTCAATCCTAATATTGAGATCTTTATCTCGAGCGATGCGTATGATGTGCTTCTTGAGGCTGCGGGCGATAAGCCGCTGAAGCCTACCATTTCAATGGACTATGAGAGAAAGCAGTTCAAAGTCGACACCGGCAGGTCAATAAGCTGCATTTCCGTAGATGAGGGAGTCATACACCACATCGACGGGCATCTGGTGCCGGTATCCGAACTTGAAGTGGAGTGGTATTACGGCGATGAAGATGATTTTATGGAGCTTGCTCACAGGATTCAAAGCAAATACGGTCTGGAGACTGAAGACAGATCCAAACTTCAGAGAGCGTTTGAATAAATAAAGGAAATAAAAAAGAGTAAATATAAAAAACGGAGGAACAATTCAAATGAAGGTTACACAGGTTTCAAAGGAAAACGGAGTCGTAAAATTCAACATCGAATTCTCGGCAGAAGAGTTTAAGGAAGCATTAAACAAGGCATATCTGGCAAACAGAGGCAAATTCCAGATCGACGGATTCCGCAAGGGCAAAGCTCCGAGGAAGATCATCGAGAGCCGCTACGGTCATGACGTATTCTGGGATGAAGCACTCAATGATCTGCTTGAGAACAACTACTATGAAGCTGTTAAGGAGATGGATCTTGAAGTCATTTCCCAGCCGTCATTTGAATCTCCTGAAGTAAAGGACGGAGAGCCGGTAGTTCTGTCCGGATCCGTTCAGGTATTCCCGGAACTCGACGTTGAGAACTATAAGGGCCTCGAGATCGAAAAGGTCGAGACAGTGATCGGCGACAATGAAGTTCAGGAAGAACTCGAGAGAGTTCAGAAGAGCCAGGCAAGAATGGAGATCGTTGAAGACCGCAAGTCCGAGAACGGCGATACTGTAGTGATCGATTTTGACGGAAGCGTTGATGGTGAACCGTTCAGCGGCGGAAAGGCTGAGAACTATGAACTCAAGCTCGGATCGGGTCAGTTTATTCCTGGATTCGAAGAGCAGCTTGAAGGCAAAGAAGCAGGCGACGAAGTTGATGTTGAAGTCGTATTCCCTGGTGACTATCATGCTGAAGAACTCGCAGGCAAGCCTGCACTCTTCAAGTGCAAAGTACATGAGATCAAGAAGGAGATCCTTCCAGAAATCGATGATGAGCTTGCAAGCGATGTAAGCGATTTCGAGACACTTGCCGAGTACAAGGAAGATCTTAAGAAGAAACTCCAGGAGAAGGCAGCAGAGACAGACCTCTCGGTTATGAAGGACAGAGTCCTCGAGCAGCTGTATAAAATGAACGAAATCGAAGTTCCGGCTGTTATGATCCAGAATGAGATCGAAAACATGCTTTACGACATGAACCAGAGCCTCTCTGCTCAGGGCCTCGGACTCAAGCAGTACCTCGAGTGGACAGGAAAGACAGTAGACGAGCTCAGAGAAGAGACAAAACCTGACGCTGAGAAGAGAATCAGAACAAGAGTCCTGCTCAAGAACGTCATCAGAATGGAAAACCTCGAGGTTGCGGAAGAAGAGATCCGTGAACTCATGGAAGACTTCGGAAAGCAGTACGGCATGGACGTTGATCAGGTCAAGGAGATGGCAGGATCCGAAACTGAGAATTACTTCAGAGAGGATGCTCAGACAAAGAAGGCTATCGACTGGCTGTTCGACAACGCTAAGCAGGTAGAAGCAAAGACCGAAGAGTAATCATACGAGAGGGTAAAACAGTATGAATTATGTACCTTATGTAGTCGAGCAGACAGGCCAGGGAGAAAGAACTTATGATATCTACTCCAGGCTCCTGATCGACAGGATCATATTCATAGACGAAGAGATAACTGAGCATACGGCAAGTGTCGTAGTAGCACAGCTCCTGTTCCTTGAAGCACAGGATCCGGACAAGGATATAAATATATATATTAATTCCCCGGGCGGTATGGTAACAGCCGGTCTGGCTATCTTCGATACGATGAGATTCATCAAGCCTGATATCAGCACTATCTGTGTGGGTAGGGCAGCCAGCATGGGCGCAGTACTTCTTGCCGCCGGAACAAAAGGCAAGAGATATGCACTGCCTAATGCAGAGATCATGATCCATCAGCCTCTGGGAGGATTCCAGGGACAGGCATCGGATATCAAGATCAATGCCGACCACATACTTGAAATAAAAGATAAACTGAACCACATCCTGGCGGATGCTACGGGTCAGGAACTCTCCGTGATCGAAAAGGATACGGATAGAGACAACTACATGACTGCAGCCGACGCAGCAGCTTACGGTCTGGTCGACAAGGTCATCGAGAGGAGCACAAATGCCGAATAACGAAGCAAAATGTTCATTTTGCGGTAAAACAACATCTCAGGTCCGAAGCATGATGGTCGGACCTGATGTCTATATTTGCAACGAATGCGTCGATCTTATAAAGTCGATGATGGATGAAGAGATCAAACCGGTCCCGAGGAAGCGCTCAAAAAAGCTTCCGACTCCTGAGCAGATAAAGTCCGAACTTGATCAGTACGTGATAGAGCAGGACCCTGCAAAGAGAAGTCTGGCTGTAGCTGTATACAACCACTATAAAAGGATCAGGCATCTCGAAAGATATAAGAACAGCGATGTAGACAAGGTGGAGCTCCAGAAGAGCAACATCCTTATGCTGGGGCCTACGGGCTGCGGCAAGACTTTGCTTGCTCAGACACTGGCACGTATACTTGACGTGCCTTTTGCAATTGTCGACGCCACATCTCTGACTGAGGCCGGATATGTAGGCGAAGACGTAGAGAACATTCTCCTCAGGCTCTATCAGGCTGCCGACGGCGATCTCGAGAGAGCCCAGAGGGGCATAATATATGTAGACGAGATCGACAAGATAGCACGCAAATCCGAGAACACCTCGATAACGAGAGATGTAAGCGGAGAGGGCGTACAGCAGGCGCTCCTCAAGATAATAGAGGGAACTGTTGCCAATGTCCCTCCTCAGGGCGGAAGAAAACATCCTAACCAGGAGTTCATACATTTTGACACCAAGGATGTTCTGTTCATATGCGGAGGAGCTTTCACAGGACTCGACAAGATTATAAAGGTAAGGCTCGGAAACAAGGTCATAGGATTCAACAAAGAGGAGAAGAAAGTTGACCTCAATGAGGCTGATATCCTCCTGAATGCCCAGCCTGAGGACCTTCTTAAGTTCGGACTCATTCCTGAGCTCATCGGCAGACTGCCTGTAACTGTAGCTCTAAGCGAGCTCAGCGAGGAGGCTCTGGTCAGGATAATCACTGAGCCGAAGAATTCTCTCGTTAAGCAGTATCAGACGCTGTTTGCGATGGACGATGTTGATCTTATTGTTGAAGAGGATGCAGTGCACGCTATAGCTGAAAAGGCGCTGGCGCTCAATACCGGAGCCAGAGGGCTCAGGGGCATCTTCGAAAAAATGATGACTGATATCATGTATGAGCTGCCTTCAAGACCTGAGGTGGAAAAGTGCATCATTACTGCCGCTGTCGTAAAAGGCGAGGCTGATCCTGTGCTTATCCTCAAGGGCGAAGCTAAAGACAGCGAGCATGTACATATGGAAAAGGAAGCATAATGGGCGGAATGGAAAGCATAAAGAGAGTCCCGTATATCCCGCTTAGAGGACAGACATTCTTCCCGGGGACAATAGTGGGATTCGATATTGGAAGAGACAAGTCACTTGCCGCCGTTGATCTAGCGATGAACGGCGACAAATATATTGTAGTGTCATCGCAGAGGGATCCGTCGGTAAGCGCACCTAAAATGGATGACTGCTACATGACGGGCGTGATCATTCGCGTGAGACAGGTGGTAAAAAAGAATGAGGACTATGTTCGCATTCTTGTTGTGGTGGAACAGAGAGTCAGGATCGAAGACATCTATGAAGCCGGAGATCTCCTGATGTGCGACTATACACCTGCGGAAGATTACGACAATGACACGGATGACATAAGCATGCAGGCAAATATAAGGGTGCTCAGGCAGCTCTATATGAAATACCTCGAGCTGACGGGCCAGGGCGAATCTGCCGGAAGGACTCTTATTGACGATATCGAAGATCCGTCTCTTTTGTGCAGCCTGATAGCAAACGAGATAGATGTTGCCTTCGACATAAAGCAGACTCTGCTTGAGATCGATTCGGTAAAGCTCAGAGTGGGCCACCTGGTCGATATAATCGGCAAGGAAAACAACATACTTTCGATCGCTAAAAGAATCAATAACCGCGTAGTCAAAAACATGAACCGCGGTCAGAGGGAATACTACCTCAGGGAGCAGCTCCAGGTCATCAAGGAGGAGCTCGGAGAAGACGAGGATACCGATGACGAGGCACGCCAGTGGAGAGAAAAACTCGATGAGCTCAAGCTCGAAGAGAAAACCGACACCAAGCTGCGCAAAGAGATCGACAAATTTACAAAGATGAGCCCTATGAGCCCTGATGCAAATGTGTCGCGCACATATATCGAGACCATTCTGGATCTTCCGTGGCATAAGGCTAACAAAATTAACAGAAATATCAACAAGGCAGAGAAGATACTGAACGAGGATCATTACGGACTTGAGAAGGTCAAGGAGAGAATACTCGAGTGCCTTGCCGTACAGCATCTTACAAAGAACAATAAAGGTCCTATAATCTGTCTGGTAGGCCCTCCGGGGGTAGGAAAAACTTCTATAGCAAAATCCATAGCCAGAGCTACCAACAGGGAGTTCGTAAGAATGTCTCTGGGCGGAGTTAGGGATGAAGCAGAGATAAGAGGACACAGACGCACATACATCGGTGCCATCCCGGGCAGAGTCATTAACGGCATCAGCGAGAGCGGCACCAACAATCCGCTGTTCCTCTTTGATGAAGTAGACAAGATCGGAAGCGATTTCAGGGGAGATCCGGCCTCAGCTCTTCTTGAGGTGCTGGATCCTGAGCAGAACAGTACTTTCACCGACCACTACCTTGAGATACCGTTCGATCTTTCGGATGTCATGTTTATCACAACGGCAAATACGACGGCGACAATACCTGCACCGCTCCTCGACAGGATGGAAGTAATCGAGCTTACCAGCTATACTGAAGAAGAAAAGGTGCATATCGCGACCGGATATCTGGTGCCTAAAAAGATGAAAGAGAACGGTCTCAAAAGGACACAGTTCAGCATCACGAGCGCTGCCATCCGTGACATCATCGAGTATTATACCCGTGAGTCAGGAGTCAGAAACCTTGAGAGAGAGATAGGAAACGCATGCCGCAAGGCAGCGCGAAACATCGTAAGCGGAAAGCAGAAGAAAAACAACGTAACACCGAGAAACCTCAGATCCTATCTTGGAAAGAGGATATTCATAGAAGATATCGGATCCCTTGAACCTGAAGTCGGTGTCACGACGGGAATGGCATGGACTACAGTCGGAGGAGTTACTCTTACGATCGAAACTGTCAAGATGCCTGGTACCGGCAAACTCATTCTTACAGGCCAGATGGGCGACGTAATGAGAGAATCTGCTACGACGGCGCTTGGATACATAAAGTCGATCTCGGGCAAATACAAGATCGGCAAGGACGTGTTCAAGGACTATGACATACAGATACACATACCTGAAGGCGCAACTCCTAAAGACGGCCCTTCCGCAGGCATAACCATGTGCAGTGCACTGTTCTCGCTGCTCACAGACCGCAAGGCAGATAAGACTGTAGCGATGACCGGTGAGATAACGCTGAGGGGTAAGGTGCTGAGGATAGGCGGCCTGAAGGAGAAGTCGCTTGCAGCATACAGGCAGGGCATCCGCAGGATCATAATACCTAAGGAGAACGAGCCTGATCTCGAAGAGATACCTGCATCGGTACGCAAAGAGATCGAATTCATACCGGTATCAAGCTTTGAAGAAGTCATACCTATTGTGATAAAGTAAGGACATGAAGATAAACAAGGCCGAACTCGAAGCCGTCGCCGTAAAGGCGTCGCAATATCCGCCTGAAGACATACCTGAGATAGCTTTTGCAGGTAGATCGAATGTCGGAAAATCATCGCTCCTGAATCTGATCACCGGAAGAAAGGCCCTTGCCAGGGTTTCGGGAAGCCCGGGCAAAACCAGGACCATCAACTTTTACAGATGTGATGACCTGTTCAGGATAGTTGACCTGCCCGGATATGGCTTCGCGAAGGTAAGCAGATCCGAAAGCGAAAAATGGGGAGCCATGATAGAAGGCTACCTCGAAAACAGAAGCAATCTGCGCAAGGTAGTGCAGCTCGTAGACATAAGGCATAAACCAAGCGCGCAGGATGTGCAGATGTACGAATACCTCAAGTATTACGGCCTTGACGGCATAGTAGTCGCTACAAAGGCCGATAAGGTCGGCAACAACCAGAAAGCGGCCTGCATTAAGACTATACGACAAACACTTGGGATGAGCAGGGACGATAAGGTCATACCGGTATCTGCACTTAAGAAGACCGGAGACGAAGAACTGCTCGAAGTTATTACTTCTCTGCTTTAAGAGATAAAGGAGGCAAAATGGCAACCCAGAAATTCGGCAAGATTCTTTTCACAGAAGACCAGATAGCAAAGAGAGCTAAAGAGATCGCCGCTCAGATCGACAAGGATTTTGAGGGAGAGGAAGTCATCCTGCTCTGCACTCTTAAGGGCTCGATCCTTTGGATCGGAGATATCATGAAGAATCTTACGATCAAAACAAAGCTCGACTTCATCTCCGCAAGCAGCTACGGCGCTTCCAAAACAAGCTCGGGTGTCGTAAAGATCAAATTCGATCCGGAGATCAACATGTACAACTCCAATATAATTGTTGTTGAGGACATCGTTGATACAGGCAACACTCTGAAGTATGTGCTCGGAAAGCTCGAAGAAAGAGGACCTAAGTGCGTAAAGGTCTGCACGATGCTTAACAAGGAGTCTCGCAGGACTGCAGATTTCCATGCAGATTATGTAGGCTTCGAGATCGATGATCTCTTTGTGATCGGATACGGTCTGGACTTCGATCAGAAGTACAGGGATCTGCCATACATTTCATACCTGGAAGAGGACGACGTTGATTCACTGTAAAATATCAGAAGAATTCAATAAGGATGACATGCGGGCTCTCATAGAGTCCGGACTGAAAAAGGATCTCCATATGCATACGCGTTTCTCTGATGGCGAACTGACACCTCAGGAACTGATCGATATGCGTATCGCAGAAGGCTATGAACTGCTTGCTATCACGGACCATGACGGAATCGGAGGATCTGTGGCCGGAGCACAGTACGCAGAGTCTCTTGGGTTGCAGTTTATCTATGGAATTGAATTTGATTCAGAGGACGTGCTCGGCAAGGACCTTCATATACTTGGGTATGGTTTTGACCCTCATGATGAAAATTTTATGGATACTCTTATTTATGTAACGGATGAGAGAAGAAACCGGAACGAAAAATTCAGGGATTGTCTGAACAAAAGAGGATATGGAATAACGCCTGAAGAAATTTGGAATGTAAACAACGGCCGGTATGTGGGAAAACCAACTTTTGCAACGGTTATGGTGCAGAAGGGTATAGTAAAGAATGTAAAGGAAGCGTTTGATACTGTTTTTAAAGAAGCTGATCTTAAAGCCATAAAGAAAATCACACTACCGACTCAGACGGTCGTTAAGGTCATACAGGATGCCGGCGGTCTCGCGGTAATGGCTCATCCGATGGAGCAGCGCCGTGCGAATGAAAGCTTTGAAGAGTTTAAGCCGCGGATGTATGAACTGATGGATAAAATGATTGAGTACGGAATCGATGGCATTGAGTGCTTCCACCCGTCGGCGAGTCCTGAACAGTCAGAATTGCTCGTTGCATATGCAAAGGAGCATGGACTGATGATCACCCGTGGGTCGGACTTCCATTCAAAAGAGAACAGAAACTACGATATATTCCACAGGCCATGAATATGAATCAATGGGACGCCTCGGGCGTCCTGTTTTGTTTTCCGTAAAACACGAAATTCGGCAAAAAACGACCTTATTTCAACACTGAATGACCTCCTCACAGAAACGTCATAAACACCTCTGAGCACAAGGCTAAAATGTTTGCAGGCATTTTACACAGAGGAGGCAGATAATGAGAAAGAATGAATACAGTGTGCCGAAGGCAGTTTACTATCAGTGCATATGGCTTATAAAAGACATAGACAGACTGAGAAAGCTGGAAGCAGTAAGCAACTATGCAACCAGAGATGATGAGCTTGTGTTCTTCATGGATGACGAAGAGGTGATCAGGGATGCAGAGGTGCTCGACAAAGCAAAATGGAGGCTTAACTGCATAAGAAGAGCATTGATAAAGATCCCCGAAGAATACAGACAAAGCACTCTGGACTGTATAAGCTATAATGTGCCGTACAGCGACATGGCTCACGAGAATACATGGCGTAAATGGAGACAGGTATTAATTTGGGAATTGGCAAAAAACCTGTTTTTGATATGAGCTAACGGTGCTACAATCAAAATATGAAATATATGATTATTGTAAAGGTGCGCCATGATATTCGAAGAAAAGACAATAAGCAGTGAAATAGTATATGAGGGAGTTGTATTCAACGTTCGTAAACACCTGGTTGAAACAGTAAACGGCGGCAAATCCGAAAGGGATATTGTAGAACACAGCGGCGGCTCAATTTTGGTGGCGATAACAAACGAAGGTAAAGTCGTTATGGAACGCCAGTACAGAAAGGCTTTTGAGAAAGCGCTGTTCGAACTCCCGGCGGGTAAGGCTGATCCGGGTGAAATACCTGAAGTTACTGCAGTGAGGGAACTGCAGGAAGAAACGGGCTATACCGCAGGGTCAGTTAAAAAAATGCTTACATTCTACCCAACATGCGGATATTCGGCAGAGACTCTGCATATATACATTTGCAGGGATCTTACTCCCGGTAAAAAACATTGGGATGACAGCGAATGCATCGAGATTTACGAGTTTGATCCTGATGAGCTTATAGACATGGTCATGAGGAATGAGATAAAGGACGGCAAGACGATAATAGGCTTGCTTTTTGCAAGACAGGCAGGAGAAATATAGGAGGGACTGGAGATGCGTGATTTCATAGATTACATGAAAAATGAAAAGCGTAAGGCTGCGAACACTCTCATAGCATACGAGAGGGATCTTAAAGCGTTTGAAAAGTTTCTGGCCGGCCGCGGAACAGACAGCCTTGAGAAGTGCACAGACAATGATGCCATATCCTATGTCCTTCAGCTCAGCAACGAGAATAAGTCCAAACCGACAATAAACCGCAAGGTGTCGGCTCTCAGGATGTACTATGAGTATCTCATCACAAAGGGCATCATAAGCGAGAATCCGTTCACCAGGATAAAGGCAATAAAGACTGACAAACGCCAGATAGATTATCTGACTATTGATGAAGCTGCAAGACTTATGGATCTTCCGGGAGATGACACCAAGGGCCTTCGCGACAAGGCTCTGCTCGAGTTTATGTACGGCACCGGTGCAAGGGTCACTGAAGTGGTCAGGCTGAGATTCAGCGACATCAATCTGAGGATGAATTTCGTTACGCTCAGGGATGTCAACGACGAGAGCAGGATAGTCCCTCTTGGCAGCTATGCTTCGGCGGCGATGAAGGATTATATAGAAAAATCATATGACGTCATCAGAGGCAGGGATCACGACATGGATGATTTTGTATTCGTGAATTTCAGAGGAGAGCCTCTTACCAGACAGGGTATATGGAAGATCCTCAAGGATTACGGTCAGATGCTTGGGATCGAGTCGCGTATGACACCGCAGATACTTCGTGACAGTTTTGCAGTTCACATCCTGCAGAACGGAGGCGACCTGAGAACACTTCAGGAGCTTATGGGCTTCGAAGATATGTCTGTGGGTATTGCATATCTGTCGGTGATCGACATCCGCGTAAGAGAAGTATTCAGAAGCTGCCATCCGCGCGCTTAATTAATTAAAATGAGGTATAAATACCATTGTCAGGCACGCTCTCGCTGACATTCGGACGCAGCGGTACTAAGCTCTGTCTTCGCTGGTGCTTGCCAATCGCTAAGTACCGGCGTCCTCGAGTCACCTGCCAATGGTATTTATACCTCAAATCATAAAAAAACGCTTGCAATACCAGCTTTCTTATAGTATTCTATTATGGCTGTCGGCTTACCGGCAGCCAATGTTATTACGGGCGGTCCTCTGAAGACGGCATAAGGTCGGTGGCTTCAAGAACGTCTTGAGAGAGAAGGAGAGAATAACGTGAACATTTTAGATCAGATCACAATGGATTACAAAAAGGATGACATTCCTGAGTTCAAGGTCGGCGACACACTCAGAGTGCACGTAAAGATCATCGAGGGTCAGAGAGAAAGAATCCAGGTCTTCGAAGGCTATGTACTCAAGAGACAGCACGGCGGCGTTAACGAAACATTTACAGTAAGAAAGCTGTCAAACGGAATCGGCGTTGAGAAGACATTCCCACTGCACTCGCCAAAGATCGAGAAGATCGAGGTAGTCAGAAAGGGCAGAGTCAGAAGAGCTAAGCTCAACTACATGCGTCAGAGAACCGGTAAAGCAGCCAGGATCAGAAGCGCTGAATAGTGATCACCATGCATACCCGAGACCTTGTCAAGGGTATGCATTTTACTTATATTAAAGGCATGATAGACAACATTAACTGGTATCCGGGCCATATGAAAAAAACCCGGGAATTGATACAGGATAATCTGAAAGCTGTAGACATCGTGATCGAGATAGTCGACAGCCGTATTCCTGTGTCCAGCCGCAATCCGATCATAGACGAGATAATCTCCGGCAAGCCACGCATTATCGTACTTGGGAAGGCTGATCTTGCAGATGCTGCAGAGACTGAGGCGTGGTCTGAGAAATTATCGGGCGGCAAGGGTGTACGCCGCGTTATGGCACTGAATCTTCAGTCCGGAGAAAACATAAAGAAGCTTCTGAAGGCACTGGAAACCGAACAGCAGAAGAGAAATGAGGAAAGATCTGTAAAAAGACCGCTCAGGATCATGATAGTCGGAGTGCCTAATGTAGGTAAATCTTCTCTGATAAACCGCCTCACCGGTAAGAGATCTGCTAAGACAGGGGATAAGCCGGGCGTAACGAAGGGCAAACAGTGGCTGACACTTTCGAACGGCATGCAGCTTCTCGACACACCGGGTATACTCTGGCCTAAGTTTGAGGATCCGAATGTGGGACTTAACCTCGCATTCTGCGGAAGCATAAAGGACGACATACTGGGTGTGCAGGATCTCGGGTTTGAGCTCATAAGAGTACTGGGAGAAAATTATCCGGATCTCCTGAAAGAACGATACAAGCTCGATGAGCTCTCGGAAGAGACCATAGAAAACATGGACAACATCGCCAGAAAGCGCGGCTTCATAATGTCGGGCGGCAGGATCGATTATGAGAGGACCGGACGTACTGTCCTCGATGAATTCAGGGGCGGAAAGATCGGCAGGATCACACTTGAAAAAGTAAAGTAAACTTTACAGTAAAGAATACTTTACATAACGATACAATGACAAAACAGGAAAGACTGGAAAGAGACATAGCAAAACTGGCTGAGATGAAAGCCCATGAGGATGAACTCAGGGCTGCGGGCTACAGATATATTGCCGGGATTGATGAGGTCGGAAGAGGACCTCTCGCCGGGCCGGTCTATGCTGCCTGCGTAATTCTTCCTGAGGATTTTGACGTTCCGGGCATAAACGATTCAAAGAAACTCTCAGCAAAGAGGCGCGAGGAGCTCTCTGATGTCATAAAGGAAAGGGCAGTCGCCTGGGGAATAGGCATCGCAGACAACAACGAAATAGATGAGCTCAATATACTTGAGGCTACAAAGACCGCCATGAAAAGAGCTATAGCTGCTGTAAGGGACATGCTTGCCGGGAAGGGACTCCTGACTGCTGACGGAGAGGCTCATGCGCAGGATATGCTTCTGATCGATGCAGTAAAACTAGATGCGGGTATGCCGAGCGAATCGATAATAAAGGGAGATGAGAAGTGCCTTTGCATAGCAGCGGCTTCAATAGTTGCCAAGGTTGCGAGAGATTCTTATATGACAGAGATGGACAGTGTCTACCCGGGCTATGATTTCGCCGGGAACAAGGGTTACGGAACAGCCAAACATTACGAAGGCCTGAGGACCCTGGGGAAGACCCCTATCCACAGAAAGACTTTCCTCAGGAAGTTTGATGAAAATCCCGAAACAGGTCACAGAACGGCAAAAAAAGATGAAGGCGGCAGGGAGGCTGCAGAGATGGCTAAAAAAGTATATGCGGTAAGAAAGGGCAGAACGACCGGCTTGTTCATGAGCTGGGACGACTGCAAAGCACAGGTAGACGGATTTGCCGGTGCTGAGTATAAGAGCTTTGCAGATCCTGCAGAAGCGATGGCCTATTTGGGACTTACAGGCGGACAGGAAGCAGCTGCGGAGAAGTTTCCCGAGGGCGTGAGGGCATATGTTGACGGAAGTTTTGACAGTGCCAGCGGAAGATTCTCGTGTGGAGTCGTGATAGTTGAGACTGACGATGCCGGTAACAGTGAAACGACCGAACTGAATGCGGCTTTTGATGATGCTGAAGCAGCTCAGCAGAGAAATGTTGCCGGAGAGATAATGGGCTCGAAGCTCGCGATCGATCACTGCATGACGAATGGTATCAGGTCTGTCGAGATATACCACGACTATGAGGGCATCGGAGCCTGGGCAGACAGGCGCTGGAAGGCAAACAACCCGCTGACTCAGGGATACAGAGACTATGTTGCTGAGGCAAGAAAGAACATGGATATTAAATTTGTCAAGGTAAAAGCTCATGCCGGAAACAAATATAACGAGCTTGCAGACAATCTGGCAAAGAAGGCTCTTTCAGAATAGTTAAAATTAGGGGTAGAAATCTGCGCTGTTTTCCGCTACAATAGTGGACAGCGACGCGGTCCATTAGCTCAGTTGGGAGAGCGACAGGGTGACAACCTGTAGGTCATTGGTTCAAGTCCAATATGGGCCACCAAGTAAAAAGCACTGATACCAAGAGTGTCAGTGCTTTTGTTTTGTTGCGGGAGATGTATTTACAGATAATTTGTTTGTATATAATACAATGATGAAGAGGAAGAGTGATTTTATTGACAACGCATAAAGGGCAGGACATACAGTCCCGCCCTTTATTTTTATACAGTAATCGAGTATAATAATCCGCAATATGGAAGTTTGCAGACGGAGGAGACCTTATCATGTTCAGGACAGATTTTGTAAAAGTATCAGACGGAGCTGTCTCTAAGGTCGCCTTTATGGAAAAAGACCCGCTTGCATATTTCATAATTTCCATGATGGCAGGGGCCTATATCGGCATCGGAGTCCTGCTCGCTTTTACAGCAGGAGGATTGCTCACCGGTCTGCCTTATGCAAAGATCGTGATGGGGCTCTCTTTCGGAGTCGCCCTGAGTCTGGTCGTAATGGCCGGCGCAGAACTGTTTACAGGCAACAATCTGGCGATGGCCGCAGGTATGCTTGATAAAAAGGTAAGCGCCGCTGACGCTGTTAAACTATGGTGTCTTTGCTGGGCAGGAAATCTGGCCGGTGCTATGCTCCTGGCAGGTATTTACAGCCTTACCGGGCTCTGTACGGGGCAGGTCGGAGAGTTTATGGTATCCGCTGCAGCAGCAAAGATGGGCGCCGGAGCAGTCGCACTCTTCGCAAGAGGCATTCTGTGCAACTTCCTCGTATGCCTCGCAGTGTGGTGTGCCGGAAAGGCGACATCAGATGCAGGCAAGCTGATCATGATATTCTGGTGTCTCTTTGCATTTATTACAACAGGATTCGAGCACAGCATAGCTAATATGACTCTGTTTACAGTAGCACTCCTGCAGCCTGTTCATGAGGCTGTAAGCATAGGAGGCTTCTTCTATAATTTAATAATAGTTACTCTAGGGAACATAGTCGGCGGAGCACTGTTTGTTGCAGTGCCTTACTACATCGCCGGCAGGAGAGATAAATAAAGAAAGGGAGAGGGGAAAATGAACTTCATCTTTGTTTCACCGAATTTTCCGCACACATACTGGCAGTTCTGCGACAGGCTCAAAAGGAACGGCATAAATGTGCTCGGAATAGGCGACGCACCGTACGAAATGCTTGAGGAACCTCTGAAGGCTGCGCTGACAGAGTACTATAAGGTCGACAACATGGAGAACTACGATTCCATGTATCGCGCAGTTGCATTCCTGGCGTTCAAGTACGGAAAGATCGACTGGCTCGAATCAAACACCGAATACTGGCTCGAACAGGATGCAAAACTGAGAAAGGACTTCAATATCGGATCAGGCGTTCAGCCTGAAGAGCTCGCAATGTGGAAGAGCAAGTCGGCCATGAAGCCGTTCTATAAGGAAGCAGGTGTTCCGACTGCGCGCAACCATAAGGTAACCACTATCGAAGCGGCACGCGAATTCCTTGATGAGATCGGAGGATTCCCGGTCATAGTAAAGCCGGATATCGGAGTAGGAGCCGCAGATACATGGAAGCTTGAGAACGATTCTGACCTGGAATGGTTCTACAACAATCTTCCGCAGCATCCTTATGTAATGGAAGAGTTTGTATACGGATACATTTATTCGTATGATGCTATCGTAAACGCTCAGGGAGAGGTGCTCTTCGAGAGCTCCAACTGGTTCCCGCCATCAATAGCCGATCTGGTAAACAAGGGCCTTGAGCTTACATATTACACGACTCCTGAGGTACCTGCACAGCTCCGCGATTACGGACGTGCTACTATAAAAGCCTTCAAGGTAAGAAGCAGATTTGTACACTTCGAATTCTTCCGCCTCACACAGGCCAGAAAGAATCTGGGTGAAGTAGGAGACTTCGTAGGACTCGAGGTCAATATGAGACCTGCGGGCGGATATACACCTGATATGATGGACTACGCTCATAATACAGACGTATATGAGATATGGGCTGAGATGGTAGCTTACAATGAGCGCCGCCTGCCTGATATAGGAGGAGACCAGTACTGCGCATATGCATCCAGAAAGGATATACATCAGTATAAGCACAGCCATGAAGAGGTGCTGCAGAAATACGGACACTGCATGAAGATGTGCGAGCGCATGCCTGATGTGCTGTCCGGAGCTATGGGCAATCAGTTCTACACTGCCGTATTCAAGACTTTTGATGAGGTAGAGGAATTCAATAATTTCATACTGGAACGTGCATAAAAAAGATAACGAAAGAACAATATAAAAGATAAAGGGGAATATTAATGAACGATTATTATAAGAGAGAATACAGCTGGATAATGGACAGAGAAATGGAGCACGCGATCTTCGGCGACAGCGGCAGACTCTGTGTGGCTTTCGGACCTCAGAACGGACATACATACGATTTCCGCAATTTCGGAATGATCGATACCATAGCTCCGTGGATCGAGGCAGGAAAGCTGAGAGTGCTCTGCGTAGACAGCATAGATGAAGAAACATGGTCTGCAGAAGGCCGTAATGAGCGCGAGAGACTCGAACTGCAGGAAAGATGGTTCCGCTATGTAACAGATGAGCTCGTACCGCAGTATCTCGGAGACGAGCGCGCAATCACTACAGGCTGCAGCATGGGTGCTACCCACGCCATGAACTTCTTCTGCCGCCGTCCTGATCTTTTCGGAGGTGTCATTGCACTGAGCGGTCTGTTTGACACAAACTATTTCTTCCACGGATACAAAGATGATCTGACATATGCGAATTCTCCTATTGAATTCATCCCTAACATGCCGGAGCACCATCCATGGATGGATCTGTACAGACAGAGCAGCATCATCTTCTGCTGCGGACAGGGAGCATGGGAAGATGAGATGAGAGTAGATCTGCAGAAACTGCACGAGGCCTTTGAAGGAAAGGGAATTCCGCACTGGGCTGATTACTGGGGTTACGACGTCAATCATGACTGGCCTTGGTGGAGAAAACAGCTTCCGTACTTCATGAGCAACATCCTCGGTCAACCTTAAAAAACCAGCGCCTCCGGGCGCTTTTTTTTATGCAAAAAATGTATTGACAACAGCGTGATGTGCGAGTATATTATGTCTTGTAATTAGCACTCTCGCTCAATGAGTGCTAACAAAAATAAAAATTACAGGGAGGCAACACATGGATCTGAGCGAAAGACAATTACAGATACTGCAGGCGATCATAACAGATTATGTAGAGAACGCCGAGCCGGTCGGTTCGAGATCGATCGCAAAGAAATATGACCTTGGCGTCAGCCCTGCGACCATAAGAAATGAGATGTCAGATCTTGAGGAGATGGGTTATCTGACTCATCCGCACACATCGGCCGGAAGAGTTCCTTCAGACAAGGCATACAGGCTGTATGTAAATGATCTGATGAAAAAGAAGAATCTCAGCGCTAAAGATAAGCGCATGATCAACGACAGACTGATGGCAAGCAGGGATGAGTTCGACAGGACAATCAGACATGCAGCCGAGCTCCTGTCAGAGATCACACATCTGGCATCGTTCGCGATGACACCGGCCACCAACGAAGAAACGATCAGTTTTATCAGGCTCCTGCCTGTAGACGAGCGCACTCTGATACTCATGATAGTAGGTGAGAGCGGAAATGTAACAAATACTACATTGCGGCTGAATGTGCCTTATACACAGGAAGCGCTCGATCTTCTGAGCAAGAACATGACTGTCAGCTATAAGGGACGCACCCTTGATGATGTTCTCAAGGGAGAGATCATTCACGATGTGGGCTCAGACATCGAAGCGCTGAGCACGCTGAAGGGAAGCGTAATGCCGAGCTTCCTCAGGACGCTCGAAGATATGCTGAATGTCAATCTGTATATGGAGGGTATGACGAACATCTTCAATCTGCCTGAATATACCAGCATAGACCGCGCGAGAGACTTTATGGAGCTCTTCGCCCGCAAGGACTGGTTCACGCAGAAGATGCTCGCAAGAGATAACGGAGTCGTTGTTACCATCGGTGAAGAGAACGACACCATGAAAGACTGTACACTGATCACAGCGACATACCATGTGGACGGCAAACTCGTCGGAAAGATCGGAGTCATAGGACCGACAAGAATGAAGTACGACGAAATCACGTCAATCATGGAATATCTCACTAATAACCTGAGTGAGTGCTTCAGACTTCCCGGCAGTACCGGAGACGGTAATGCCGGCGATAAGAAGCAGAAGTAACAGAACAAATAACCGCATGAAAGGAAACATTACTGATGTCAGAAGACAAGAACAAGCAGATACCGATCGAAGACGGTGCGGATGAAGCTGAAGAAGTAAAAGCTGAAGAAGCAGAAGAAAAGGCTGAAAGCGTAGCTTCTGAGGAAGCCGGAGCGGAAAAGGAAGAAGAGGCAAAGAAGGCCGAAGAGGAAGCAAAGAAGGCTGAGGAAGCCGAATCTGAGCGTTACATGAGGCTTATGGCCGAGTTCCAGAACTTCAAAAGAAGAGTCGCAAAGGAAAAGTCGGACATCCACGCATATGCCAATGAAAAGATAGTCGGAGATCTGCTTCCGGTACTCGACAATTTTGAAAGAGCACTCGATACAGAGACCGAAGACGAGGGCTATGCAAAGGGCATGCAGCTGATATTCGAACAGCTGAAGACAGCGCTTAACAATGCAGGCCTTGAAGAGATAAAAGCGATGGATGAAGAGTTTGACCCTAACGTTCACAACGCGGTCATGACTGAGACCATCGAGGAAAAAGAAGACGGCACCATAACAAAAGTCCTGCAGAAAGGATACAAGCTGAAAGACAAAGTCGTAAGGCCATCTATGGTAGCAGTCAACAAGAAGTAAACGTGTTAATAAACCTATTTGAATACAGGAGGAAATAAAATGAGCAAAGTTATCGGAATCGACCTGGGCACCACCAACAGCTGCGTAGCAGTACTTGAAGGCGGAGAGCCTACAGTTATTACAAACGCTGAAGGTATGAGAACAACACCTTCGGTAGTATCTTTCACAAAGAGCGGCGAGAGACTCGTCGGCGAAACAGCAAAGAGAATCGCGATCACAGAGCCTGAAGGTACAGTAGCTTCCATCAAGAGGCACATGGGTGAAAACTACACCGTAAATCTTCGCGGAAGAGACTATACACCTCAGGAGATCTCTGCAATGATCCTTCAGAAGCTGAAGGCTGATGCTGAGGCATATCTCGGCGAAAAGGTAACAGAGGCTGTAATCACAGTTCCGGCTTACTTCAGCGATGCTCAGAAGCAGGCTACAAAGGATGCAGGCAAGATCGCAGGTCTCGAAGTAAAGAGAATCATCAACGAGCCTACAGCTGCTTCA
>CADCHO010000039.1 GCA_902801255.1 uncultured Eubacteriales bacterium
TTCTCAGCTGTTTAGATTATTATTTGGGTTGAACCGCCGTATGCCGAACGGCACGTACGGTGGTGTGAAAGGGGCTAGAAATTAGCCCCTATTCGATTTATAGAAATAAGTAGTATAAAACACCTGAAACATAAAACCATTTTGCTTATTTTTCTTGTCTTTACAGAATCTAAGAATTATAATTAACTCATCATAAACCTATCTACTGATACGTTAGGATAGTGTTCTCAAAATGTGATCAGTAGAGTTTTCTGTGTATTTATAACAGGGAGGAAAATGATTATGAAGAAAAGACTTATTGCTTTATTGGTTTGCTTAGTAATGGTAATGATGCCAATGCTGGCAGCCTGCGGCGGCGGTGGCGGCGGAGAAGAAGCTCCTGCTGCAGATGAAGGCGGCGAAACAGCAGTAAAGGTCGGCCTGATCACGCTCCACGATGAGAACTCGACATATGACCTTAACTTCATCAACGGATTTAAGGACTCGATGGCGAATCTCGGCATCAGCGAGGAAAACTACATGATCAAGACAAACATTCCTGAAGGACAGGAGTGCTATGATACTGCAGCTGACCTCGTAGACGCAGGATGCAACATCATCTTTGCGGACTCGTTCGGCCATGAAGATTTCATGATCCAGGCTGCTAAGGAGTTCCCGGATGTACAGTTCTGCCATGCTACAGGCACAAAGGCTCATACTGAGGGACTTGCAAACTACCACAATGCGTTCGCAGCTATCTATGAGGGACGTTACCTCGCCGGTGTTGCTGCAGGTATGAAGCTCAACGAGATCAAAGAGGCCGGAAAGCTCAAAGGCGATGCACCTAAGATGGGATATGTAGGTGCGTTCACATACGCTGAGGTAGTATCCGGATACACATCATTCTATCTCGGAGCTAAGAGCGTATGCCCGGATGTTACAATGGATGTTACATTCACAGGTTCGTGGTATGATGAAACAGCTGAGAAGGAAGGCGCTAACAAGCTGATCCAGGGCGGATGCGATCTTATCTCGCAGCACGCAGACTCCATGGGAGCTCCTACAGCTTGCGAAAGTGCAGGAATTCCTGACGTTTCGTACAACGGTTCCACAATCAGTGCTGCACCTAATACTTACATCATTTCGTCCAGAATCAACTGGTCGCCTTACTATGAATACGTAGTAAATGCTGTTAAGAACGGCGAAGAGCTTCCTCCGGACTGGACAGGAACGATCGAAACAGGTTCTGTAGAGCTTACAGAGCTCAACGAGGCAGTTGCCGCAGAGGGTACTGCTGATAAGATCGAAGAAGTAAAGGCCGGCCTTGCTGACGGATCGATCCATGTATATGACACTGCAAACTGGACAAAGGGTGGAACTGCAATGGATTCGTACATGGCAGACGTTGACACAGACCCTAACTACGAAGGTGATACAGAAGTAATCTCCGACGGTTACTTCCATGAGTCAGAGTTCAGATCTGCTCCATACTTCGACATTCAGATCGACGGCATCAACCTGCTTGATACTGCATTCTAAAACTAATAAAAAGTTAATTACTCAATAAAATCTGACCGGTCCTGTTCAGGCGGGACCGGTCAAATTATAAGATTCGATATCGGAAAGGGGAGATCATTTTGCAAGACAGCAGAACACCCGCAGTTTCGATGAGAAACATCACTAAAACATTCGGCACCATAGTAGCCAACAACAAGGTCGACCTGGACATCTACAAGGGTGAGATCCTCTCGCTCCTCGGAGAAAACGGTTCCGGCAAGACTACGTTGATGAACATGCTGTCGGGTATCTATTTCCCGGATGAAGGGGAGATCCTGATCGACGGTAAGCCTGTCCAGATCTCATCGCCTAGGGACGCATATGACTACGGTATCGGAATGATACATCAGCACTTTAAGCTGGTGAATATCTTCAGCGCTGCGCAGAATATCATCCTGGGTATGGAATCAGACCAGGGCGTAAAGAATTCCCGCTTCGGAAGGCTCGATATAGAAAGAGCATCGAAGCGTATTCGTGAAATCTGCGACCTTTACGGATTTGACGTAGATCCGGACCAGAAGGTTTATGACATGTCAGTGTCGCAGAAGCAGACGGTAGAGATCGTTAAGGTGCTCTACAGAGGAGCAGACATTCTGATACTTGATGAGCCTACCGCCGTACTGACTCCGCAGGAGACAGAAAAGCTCTTCAACGTGCTGCGCAATATGAAGGCAGACGGAAAAACTGTCATCATTATTACTCACAAGCTGCACGAGGTAGAGGCTATCTCGGACAGAGTTGCAATACTTCGCAAGGGTGAGTACATCGGAGATCTGATAACAAGCGAGACCAATGCTCAGGAAATGACCAACATGATGGTAGGGCGTGAGGTCAAGCTCAACATAGACAGACCTGAGCCGAAGAACGTAAAACCTCGTGTCGAGGTAAGGGATCTGACGGTCAGGTCGGAAGACGGTATTCTGAAACTCGACAATGTTTCATTTACAGCCAATACCGGAGAGGTACTTGGTATCGCAGGTATCTCGGGATGCGGTCAGAAAGAGCTTCTTGAGGCTATCGCCGGACTGCAGCCTATAGAAAAAGGTGAAGTGCTGTATGTCGAGGATGACGGATCGGAAACGAACCTCGTAGGTATGGATCCTCTCGAAATCGATAAGAAGGGAGTTTCACTCGCGTTCGTACCGGAAGACAGACTCGGCATGGGACTTGTGGCTAACATGAACCTCGCAGACAACATGATGCTGAGGTCATTCAGGAGAAAAGGCAGCATCGCCGGATTCACGGACCGTAAGACGCCTAGGGATCTCGCAGAGAAGGTCGTTGAAGAACTCGAAGTCGTTACTCCGGGTATCGAAACGCCGGTGCGCAGACTCTCAGGAGGAAACGTACAGAAGGTGCTGGTAGGCCGTGAGATAGCCATGAACCCTACGGTGCTGATGTCAGCATACGCAGTCAGAGGACTCGACATCAACGCTTCGTACACTATTTACGATCTTATCAATCAGCAGAAAGAACGCGGAGTAGCCGTAATATTCGTCGGAGAAGACCTCGACGTTCTGCTCGAACTCAGTGACCGCATACTTGTACTTTGCGGAGGAAAGGTGAGCGGTATCGTTGACGGCAGAACAGCAGACAAGAATTCAGTCGGACTGCTCATGACAAAGGTCGGAGGTGATGCAGTTGGATAAGCAGAAAAAAGAACCATTGATCCACATCACTAAGAGAAAGATGATCTCTAAAAAAAGTGAGTGGGCAATAAGACTAGGCAGTATTATCATAGCGCTGATCGTATGCGCTATCGTTACTACCATCACAACACATCTTAATCCGATCGCAGTTTACGCTTCGATGTGGGAAGGATCATTCGGAACAGAGCGTAAGATATGGGCTCTTCTTAAAGAGCTGTCCATACTGCTCATGATTTCCGTAGCACTTGCACCGGCCTTCAAGATGAAGTTCTGGAACCTCGGTGGCGGCGGTCAGACTATGGCAGGCGTTCTCGCGACAGCTTCCTGCATGATAGTCCTGGCGGAAAAAGTTCCAAATGGGGCACTGATTTTTATTTCGCTTGTAGCTGCTCTTTGCGCCGGCGCTCTCTGGGCATTCATACCGGCCTTCTGCAAAGCTAAATGGAACACAAACGAGACCCTGTTCACTCTGATGATGAACTATGTTGCCACACAGATCGTGGCCTATTTCATCATCATATGGGAGTCTCCTAAAGGCTCCGGAAAAATTGGAATCATCAATGCGGTATCTGAAGCAGGCTGGCTGCCTGTGATCGGAGGTAAGCAGTACCTGCTCATAGTGATCTCAGCAGTGATCGTCACGGTTTTCATGTACATTTACCTGAGATATACCAAACACGGATATGAGCTGAGCGTTGTAGGTGAGAGTCAGAACACTGCGAAATACGTCGGTATCAACGTCGGCAAGGTAATCGTCCGTACACTCATACTCACCGGTCTGATTTGCGGATTCGTAGGCTGGCTGCTTGTAGCCGGTACTGACCACACAATGACTACCACTCTTGAGGCCGGCAGGGGATTCCTCGGAGTCATGGTAGCATGGCTGGCACACTTCAATCCTATCGGAATGGTGCTCTCCGGACTGCTCCTCGTATTCATGGGTCGCGGTGCAGGTGAGATTTCCACTACGTTCGGACTCAATAAGTCATTCGGCGACATACTTACGGGAATAATCCTCTTCTTCGTAATCGGAAGCGAATTCTTCATCAATTATCAGATTCACTTCCGCAAGTCGCACAGAAAGGAGGGTGCTGATGTTTAGTCTAGTAACATTTATTCCGAGAGCGATCGTACAGAGCATCCCGCTTCTGCTGGGCTGCGTAGGCGAAACACTCAACGAAAAATCCGGCAGCCTTAACCTTGGTATCCCGGGCGTAATGTATGTAGGAGCAATTTGCGGAGTTATCGGATCGTTCATGTATGAAAATTCAGGCTCCACATTTAACCCTGTAATTGGACTGATAATACCAATAGTATGTTGTATGTTGGGCTCTCTGATGATGGGACTCATATTCTGCTTCCTGACAGTAACCCTGAGAGCGAACCAGAACGTTACCGGTCTTGCGATGACGACATTCGGAGTAGGTTTCGGAAACTTCTTCGGAGGATCCATCATCAAGCTGACCGGAGCTGAAGTTCCGTCAATCGCGCTTTCTGCTACGAGTAAGGCATTCAAAACAACTATACCGTTTGCAGACAAAGCCGGTGTAGTAGGAGAACTGCTTCTGTCATACAGCTTCATGACTTATGTTGCTATAGCAATAGCTCTCATCACACATTATGTTCTAAAGAGGACACGTACAGGCCTCGAACTCAGAGCTGTAGGTGAGAACCCTGCTACAGCAGACGCGGCAGGTATCAATATCAATAAGTATAAGTATTTCTCGATCTGCATCGGATGCATGATTGCAGGAATCGGTGGACTCTACTATGTACTCGACTACGCAAGCGGAGTATGGTCCAACGACGCGTTCGGTGACAGAGGATGGCTCGCCATCGCACTCGTAATCTTCTCGATCTGGCGTCCTAACTGGGCTATCTGGGAATCCATGCTATTCGGCGGACTGTACATACTTTATCTGTACATCCCTACAGGCACAAACTTCGCCATCAAAGAGATTTACAAGATGTTCCCGTATATAGTAACCATCATCGTTCTTATTGCTATCAGTATCAAGAACAAGCATGAGAATCAGCCTCCTGAAGCTCTCGGACTGCCGTACTTCAGAGAAGACCGATAGTAAATTATTTTTCAGATAACACAACATGAAAGGCGCTTAACTGCGCCTTTCACTGCATACACAGAAAGGAGGGGAGTCTTGAAATACGAAACATATAAGAAACTGGCGCCTGCTGCGCTGGGAAAAGTTAAAGCTGACCTCATTTTCAAAAACTGCAAAATAGTAGATGTTTTTACCGGCGAAGTCGTTGAAGGAAATGTCGGCGTAAAGGACGGTATAATCATCGGTGTATCAAGATCAATTCAGGGCAAGAAGGAGATTGACCTCAACGGCGCATACATCGCTCCGGGATTCATCGATGCCCATCTGCACCTTGAGTCGACGATGGTTGCTCCGGCAGAGCTGGTAGCAACAGCGGCATCGTTCGGAACTACGACATTCATTGTAGACCCGCATGAGGCCTGCAACGTATCCGGAGCTGACGGCATACAGTACATTCTCGATCAGACCGAAAAGTCGGATGCCAATGTATTCGTGATGCTGCCTTCGTGCGTTCCTGCAACGAACATCGATGACAACGGATGCATGTTTGCAGCAAATGACATGTATCCGTTCGTAGGCAACGAGCGCATCCTGGGCCTTGGAGAAGTAATGGATGATGATGCTGTAATCGACGGTGATCAGAGGATGTTTGCGAAGTTCGCGCTCTTCGATCATCAGACGATCGACGGTCATGCACCTTTCCTGCCAAACAGGAAGCTTTCAGCGTATAAGCTCGCAGGAGTTGATACAGACCACGAAGCTTCAACGTTCGAGTATGCACTTGAGGAAGCCAGACGAGGCATTCATGTTCATGTCCGCGAAGGATCTGCAGCTCACAATGTGGACGATATCATCAGCGGTATTGTAAGGACCGGCATAGACACAGAGCACTTCAGCTTCTGCACCGATGACAAGCACATTGAGGACATACTGAGGGAAGGCCATATCGTATATAACGTAAGAAGAGCCGTGCAGCTGGGTCTCAACCCGTTCAAGGCAATCAAGATGGCCACCATTAATACCGCCAAGTGCTACGGCCTCAAGCATATGGGAGCTATAGCTCCGGGCTATCAGGCAGACTTCGTCATATTCGACAATATGAAGGACTTCAACGTGCTTGACGTTTACTTCAAGGGCAAGCGCATTGACAGGAATGCACCTGTAAAAGTCAAGAAGTGCCCGCCGCATCTCAAGCATACAGTCAATATCAGCAAGGTACATGCATCAGATTTCGCCCTGCCGATCAGGTCAAAGACCACACATGTCATCGGGATGGAGCCGAAGCAGATCGTGACAAACGATATCGTCGCACATTTCCCGAAGACGGATAACTTTGTGCCGCATGATGGCTATCTTAAGATCGCAGCTGTCGAAAGACATCAGAACAGCGGCAAGATAGGTGTTGCTGTTACCAAGGGTTACGGCATAAAGGGCGGAGCCATAGCATCATCTGTTTCCCATGACTCGCACAATATCATCGTAATAGGCGACAACGACGAAGACATCGCACTTGCTGTCAACGAGATAGCGCGCGTTCAGGGCGGATACACTGTTGTTGAGAACGGCAAGGTCTATGAGACACTGCCGCTGCCTATCATGGGTCTTATGACGGATGTCCACTTTAAAGAGGTAAACGAGAAACTGAAGGTGATGAAGGACAAGGCCTATGAAATGGGTGTGTCAGAAGACTTCGACCCGTTCATCACGCTCTCGTTCATGGCTCTTACGGTTATCCCTGAGCTC
This sequence comes from uncultured Eubacteriales bacterium, assembly GCA_902801255.1. GTDB lineage: Bacteria > Bacillota > Clostridia > Peptostreptococcales > Anaerovoracaceae > Crickella. The sequence goes on from CADCHO010000039.1 coordinate 6,992, forward strand.
CGTGTAACTCCTAGAGGACTTTACAGAGTATCGGCTAAAGGATCCGGATTCATAAAATAATTTATCAGCAGTGAGTTTCGCGACGAGGTACGCCCGAAAAGATCCTTTCGCTCGTGCCTCGTCGTCACAAAGCACATGCCGCTTCATCACTCCTCCAATGGCCGCGGAAAAGTTCCCGCGGTCCTTCAGTTGTCGGAGTGCTGCCGCGGTGTGCTTTAGCTCCTCCTCGGACCATCTCGCTGCAGGATCTTTTTAGGCGCATTTACAGCCTGAACTCATAGGCATATCCGTTGTGAGGGCTGTATTCCAGACATAAGCAAGATATTATTTTGGTAATTGAAAATGAATGAAGATTTAGGTAAACAATTTATGAAGGAAGCTGTCAGCCTTGCAGAAGATCACTGGCAGTATCTGCATACAATACCTGAGAGTGCTTTTGAAGAACATAAGACGACCGCATATATCAAAGGGATATGCGGTCGTTATCCCGTGAAAATGATAGATATCGGTATGGATACGGGTGCGGTGTATTATCTGGATGCCGGCAGGGATGAGACGGTAGCTCTCAGGGCGGATATCGACGCGCTACCGACAGAACAGGGACCTCAGCATCTATGCGGACATGACGCACACACGGGCACCATGCTTGGAGCAATGCACTATCTGTGTGCAGTGAAGGAGAAGCTTCCTTACAATGTGCTTTTCATATTCCAGCCTGCGGAGGAGGGTACTCGAGGAGCAAAAGCCATGCTTGATCATGGACTCCTGGAAAAGGTGCCGCAGAAGCCCGTACGCATATTCGGCATACACAACAGACCTGAGATAGACTGCGGAGATGTAGTAGTCCATAAAGGTCCGCTGATGTCCGAGAAGAACATTTATACTATCACATATACGGGCGTTCCGGGGCACGGTTCGCTGCCTCACAAGTGCGTCGACCCGATAATTGCAGCTGCTTCGTTTGTGACCGGCCTTCAGACCGTAGTGAGCAGGAATGTGGATCCGTTTGAACCGGTCATCTGTACTGTCAACAGTGTAACTGCCGGAGCGCCGGATATTCCGGTCCCTAAGGAAGCGGTCATAACCGGATATTTCAGATCTTTCAATCATGAGACGCATGTCCGGATGGAAGAGCGGCTCAGACAGCTCGCAGAAAGTACTGCTGAAGCCTATGAGTGCGGATGTGATATCAGCATCGTCCATGCAGTACCGGCAGTGGACAATACAGAGGAAATGTATCTCATAGCCCTGCGAGCGGCAGAAGCAGCTGTCGGCAGGGAGCATATAGTCGACAGCAGGGCATGCCTTGCTTCAGAAGACTTCGCCGTATTCGGCGAGAAGATCCCTTCTTTCTTATACTGGGTAGGAAGCGGAACACCCGGCAAAGAATGTGCTTCCTGGCATGACCCGGCATTCTGCGTCGATCCGCACTACTTGGAGACTGCCGTACCGGTTCTTTGCTCGTCGGCTTTGATCAAATAAGCTAAAATGGTTTTAGTTATAAACTTCAAAAAACAGCCTTTTTTGGGCTGTTTTTATTGATTTTGCGTTCTTCTCGTGCCTATAATTATACAACGGTTTTAACTCTTGTTAACCGCAAAGCACTATCAAATAAACGAGGACTGAGATGAGACTGATGAGAACAGAGGATGCCGTGGGGCAGGTTATTTGCCACGACATCACACAAATCATAAAGGACGTCAAAAAAGACGCCGTGTTCCGCAAGGGACATATCATAGAAAAAGAGGACATACCTGTACTGCTTTCTGTCGGGAAAGACCACATATATGTCTGGGAAAACGATGAGACCATGATGCACGAGAACGATGCGGCAGAAGTGCTGTGCGCCATCTGCAAGGGCGAAAACATGAGCCGCGGCAAGGTAAAGGAAGGCAAGATCGAACTCACGGCAGAATGCGATGGCGTTTTAAGGATCGACAGAGAAAAGCTGTTTGCTGTCAATTCTTTCGGACAGATGATGATAGCTACACGCCATGGTGACTTCCCGGTGAAAAAGGGTGACAAGCTTGCAGGCACACGCATAATCCCGCTTGTCATCGAGAAAGAAAAGATGGAACAGGTGAAGACAGCTGCCGGAAGAGATCCTATCATGAGAGTCGAACCTTTCATTTACCGCAGGGCCGGTATCGTCAGCACAGGCAACGAGGTTTTCTACGGACGCATAAAGGACGAGTTCACACCGGTCGTAAAGGCTAAGCTTGAAGAGTACGGCGCTGAGGTCGCGGGCATCAGGGTGTCCGATGACAGAAACGAGAACATCGAAAAATGCATCAGGGCGTTCATCGATGAGGGCTGTGACCTGGTGGTATGTACCGGAGGTATGAGCGTAGACCCTGATGACAGAACGCCGCTTGCCATCCGCAACGTTTGCGGCAGCGCTGTCACATACGGAGCACCTGTGCTTCCGGGCGCAATGTTCATGCTTGCATATTACGGTGAAAACAACATACCTGTCATGGGCCTTCCGGGCTGCGTAATGTATGCCCGCAGAACGATATTCGACATCGTACTGCCAAGGATAATGACAGGTGAGATCCTGAAAAAGAAAGACTTTGACAGGCTCGGAGAGGGAGGACTATGCCTCAACTGCGATGTCTGCACTTTCCCTAACTGTGGATTCGGTAAATAAATAAGGTGTTACAATCCAAAAGCGCGCTGGACTTTAACATAAATCTATTATTTCTATTTATTGCTGCCTGAAGCGGCAATTGCGGAAGGGATGGTTTTTATGAAGAAGAAATTTCTGGCTCTTGCCATTGTTTTTGCGATGATTTTTGCTCTCGCAGCCTGCGGTGGCGGAAGCAGTGACAGTGAAGAAACTGCACCGGCAGAGAAGACTGCGGTAAATGTATTTGCAGCTGCATCACTCAGCGCGGTAATGGCGGATTTTGAGGCATCTTATGAGGACGCTAATCCGGATGTGGACATAGTCGTTAATGCTGACAGCTCCGGAGTGCTTCTCACACAGATCCAGGAAGGCGCTCCCTGCGATGTATTCTTCAGCGCAGCGCAGAAGCAGATGGACGAGCTTGAAGGCGCGGGAATGGTAGTCGGGGGAACAAGGACCAATGTTGTCAACAACCAGCTGGTAGTAGTGACACAGCCTGACAGCGATACTGCTGTTACAGGACTTGCTGACATCGCTAATGCCAAGAGCATAGCTCTTGCTGACGGCAGCGTTCCTGTTGGCAAGTACACAAGACAGGCAATGATCAATCTCGGACTTCTCAAGGAGGTCGAAGACCCTGCAGCCATTACAACTCAGGAAGTATCCGAACAGCTCGGCGGAGTTGAGATCAGTGAGCAGGGCAACGTCAGCAAGGTGCTTGCCGCAGTTGAAGAAGCATCCTGTGAGGTCGGAACCACATATCTGTCTGACACGATAGGACATGAGGACAGCGTAAAGATTCTCGAAACTGTAGGGTATGACGTAACAGGCAACATCATCTATCCTGTAGCACAGATCGCGAATCCGGATGCTGATGACGCCGAATCTGCAGCGGCTGCTGACTTTATCACATTCATCACCAATGATGATGCAAAAGCTTTATATCAGAAGTACGGATTCGATACGGACGTAGAATAATAAAAGGGTAAGTGAACGGTTTTATTGAGCTGGCAAAAACACTGGACTGGAGTCCTTTATGGATATCCCTTAAGACCGGGGTCGTAGCGACCATCATATCGTTCTTCCTCGGCCTTTGGGCTGCCCGCAAGGTCATTAAAAAGGATTACAGGGCAAAATCGATCCTTGATGGGATACTGACTCTGCCTATGGTTCTTCCTCCGACCGTAGCGGGTTTCTTTTTGCTGCTTATATTCAGCCGCAGGAGAGCGTTTGGTATCTTCCTGAACGATACATTTGACATACAGGTCGTTCACACATGGCTGGGGTGCATAATCGCTGCCACAGTAATAGCTTTTCCGCTGATGTACAGAAATGCCAGGGCCGCATTTGAACAGATCGATGCAAATCTGGTTTATGCGGGACGGACTCTTGGTATGTCAGAACTCTCGATATTCTGGCGCATAGTGGTACCTACTGCCGGCCCGGGAATAGCAAGCGGTACGATACTGACATTTGCGCGGGCGATGGGAGAATACGGAGCCACATCGATGCTGGCAGGCAATATCCCGGGCAAGACCGGAACGGTATCTCAGCGTATAGCAATGGTCATCCAGGATGGAGATTATGCCACTGCAGGGTTCTGGGTTATCGTCGTACTTGTCATAGCTTTCCTTGCGATCTTTATAATCAATATGATCACCGGGAAGCATATGAAGAACATCAGGAAGTGGTAGGTGCGCGTAGTGAAAAGACTGTATGCGGACATACACAGGAAAATAGGCGGATTCGATCTAAATGTTATGATTGAAAGCAGCGCAGACAGAGTGGGCATACTGGGAGAATCCGGAAGCGGCAAGAGCATGACTTTAAGGTGCATCGCCGGTATAGAACCAGTCGACTCCGGTCACATTGAAGTAAACGGCAGGGTGCTTTATGATTCTGCCGGAAAGATCAATATGAAACCTCAGAAGCGCAATGTCGGATACATGTTCCAGAACTACGCGCTGTTTCCGACCATGAGCGTTATTAAGAACGTCATGGCAGGGCTTGGCAGGCCGACAGAAGAAAACCGGGACAAGGCTGCAGATATGCTGAGACGATTCCGCATGGACGGATATGAAGACAAACTGCCTGGCGAACTCTCGGGAGGCCAGCAGCAAAGGGTGGCTCTTGCGCGAATAATGGTAACAGAGCCGTCTCTCATACTTCTGGACGAACCGTACTCAGCCCTTGACAGCTATCTGCGGGACCGCATGCAGGTTGAGATGCTTGAGATGCTCGAAGACTATGCCGGGCAGGTAGTGATGGTTTCCCACAGCAGGGATGAGTTATACAGATTCAGTGAGGAACTGTTCATCGTCAGCGAGGGACGCATAATAAGGCATGGAGATACAAAATCTGTTTTCCGGGAGCCTGAGAAAGCTATGGCAGCAAGGCTTACCGGCTGCAAAAACCTTTCAGCAGCAAGGCGGATCGATGAGCATACCGTTGAAGTTCCTGACTGGGGGATTATCCTTGACCTGAAAAGAACTGTGCCGCAGTCCACAAGCTGGGTAGGCTACAGGGCACATTCCTTTGAGCCTGTATGGGGAGAGGCAGAGGAGAATTGCATAAAGTGCGATATCATCAGAGTCGATGATCTGCCTTTCGAGAAAAACTACTATATACGCTCCCGCAACAGTGAGGCGCCACTCTGCTGGTTCGTACAGGGAGAAGAACAAAGGGTACTGGACGAGAGGGGACTCCCGGACTATCTGAGACTGAATGAAGATGATATACTGCTTCTGGAGTGAGAATTATGTATTTTTATGATGCGCTTTGCGAACTGAATATCAACCTGGAAAATCGCATGTTCACCGTCTGTGATGGAATCCACGCCGGAGAAAAAATGATCGTATCCGGCGGCGAACCTGTCTGGAAAAGCGATGACGCCGGTTTCTTTTCGGTGCATGCATCTGAGGCTGTTTCTGCAGAAGACGGCAAACTGACTGTGGTTGACGGCAGCAGGGTTTTTGCGGAGCTCCTCGGAAACGAAAAGAAGATCGTTATCTGTGGCGCCGGGCATGTTTCCATGCCTGTCATAGAAATCGCAAAAATGCTTGGTTTCCGCGTGACTGCCATCGATGACAGGGAGCAGTTCGTACAGAATGCACTCGATCACGGAGCTGACGAGGGCATATGCAGCGGCTTCGAAGAGGCGCTCACAGGCATCCCGGGTGATCCGGATACGTTCTTCATCATCGTTACCAGAGGCCACATGTCTGATTCTGAATGTCTGCTGAGCATTGTAAATAAACCTCACGCATATGTGGGCATGATAGGCAGCCGGCGCAAGGTAGGCCTTGTAAAGCAGATGCTTGCCGATGCAGGTATTCCACATGATGTGATAGAATCGGTTCACACTCCGATAGGGCTCAGCATCGGCGCCGAAACGCCGGAAGAGATCGCTGTATCCATAATTGCTGAGATAATTGATGTAAAGAATAAAAATAAGAGAAGCACAAACATACCTTCTGAGATAATGGCTGTACTTCAGTCTGAGGACAGAAGCCCTGCCGTGCTTGCTACAATAATCTCAAAGCGGGGATCATCGCCGAGAGCTGCAGGTACACGCATGCTGGTAGAAGAGGGCGGAGTCATTACCGGCACTATTGGAGGAGGATGCGCCGAAGCAACAGTAATACTATATGCTGCTGAAGTGCTCAGGAATCTTGAGAGCAAAGAAAAACACGAGGCGGTAAACCCCGTGATAATGAATGTGGATATGACCGGAAAGGACGTTGCTGAATCAGGCATGATCTGCGGAGGTGCGATAGAAGTGCTCCTCGAGGTCGTCTGATTCTCAGCGGGTTAAAGCCTGTCGATGTCCTTCACTTCGTCTTCGCTTTCAGCTTCGATGAGAAGAAGGTCATCTTTGTGAGCGGCGATGATCTGCCGTCCGCCGGTATCGCCCGAAAGCCTCATCAGCTCTTCCCTGTATCGGGATGAAAAAATCTTGGGATTGCACATCTTTCCCTGCCACGCAAGGGAAACGATGCCGGCAGTTCCTTTTTTATATGCTTCGATCAGCTTTTTAATAGTTGATGTGCTTAAGCCCGGCTGGTCGCATACGCAGAACATGTACGCGTCCGCATCTCCGGCTGCGGCCAGTCCCAGCTGCATGCTTCGTGATATCCCCAGATCAGGTCTGTCGTTCATAACGACATCAAATCCAGCTGCCATTTCAGCGATGTCGTCATACTGAGTGACGAGTATTTTTTTATAGACGTCAAGAGGACGTACCGCATCGAAAATGGACGCAATCATCGGACGCCCGTCATCCATAATATGCAGCAGTTTGTTGCTGCCGAATCTGGTGCTGTTGCCTGCAGCCTCCAGTATTACTGCGATCTTCGGCTCTTCAGGCATAAGTGTTCCCCACGCGCTCTGTATCCCCATGACGGCGAATATCTGCTGCATCCTGTAGGCAGCTGCCAGTCTGTCGATGTCATCGTCGACCTGGTTCATGAACACGCGGAAATCTCCGCGAACGCCTTTCTGACCGCCGTCGCGTGATGAAACGATGGCATGTATGAGATTCATGTCTGCAGTCTCGCGCTTCAGCACATCAGGAAGCCCTTCGGCATTATATACAACATCTGCAGTCCTGCGTCCCAAAGCGGAGAGCCCGGCTACGCACACAGTGACATCGGTATAATCAGGTATGACAGGCTCACGGTCGGCAGGCCATTTAAGAGGCATGCGGCGTGAACCGTCAGCTTCGATGAGCACTACGTCTGCCGTATCACGAAGGCCATCAAGGACCTCCGCGGGAGGAGCCATGACCTTATCCGGCCTTTCGGGATCATCCGATACAACTATCCTGATTCCGTCTTCCTCCATGCGTTCGGGGCGGTACATGTGTGTCGTAGTCGTAATTACGACATTCTTTCCGGCGGCTGCCAGCTCGTGTGCCCACGCAAAAATGAGCGAGGTCTTGCCGCCTGCTCCTACGACACTTATCACAGCATGTTCAGGCAGCCTGAGCTGCAGGGCCTCCGTGATAGTATTCTGCTTTCCTCTGAAATTCCATAATTCCATATTTGTATTTTACAGTTATGGAAATAAGCGGTCAACGGGACTATAATAAAATCATATTAGGGTATGAGACCATAACATGGAAAATGGGGGAGGAGGTTATATGAAAAAAGAGAAAAAGGTAAAAGACACAAGTGTAAGTGTAAGTAACGTATACCGGCTTGAAGGCAGAGTGCCTGTAAGCAGGGCGATTCCGTTCGGACTCCAGCATGTTCTGGCTATGTTTGTGGCAAACGTCGCACCGCTTATCATTATTGCTTCGGTTGCTGTATATGACGGCCAGCCGTTCAGCGCTGTAGAGACAGCAAGACTGATCCAGAACTGCATGCTGATAGCTGGCATAGGTACAATGGTACAGCTGTATCCTGTATGGAGAATCGGTTCGGGTCTGCCGATCGTAATGGGACTGTCGTTCACATTCCTGGCAGCAGCAATGTCGGCAGCATCGAAGGACTATGGCATAATGGTGGGAGCCATCATAGTCGGCGGTATTTTTGAAGGTATTCTCGGCCTTACAGCAAAGTACTGGAGAAAGATCATCTCGCCACTGCTCTCGTCATGCGTTGTAGTTGCTATCGGACTCAGTATCCTCAATGTAGGTGTATCATCCTATGCATCATCGGGCAAGTATCCGGTAGGCGCATGGCAGAACCTCCTGGTCGCGACTCTTACCCTGATTGCAGCCCTGGTATTTCATATCAAGATGAAGGGCGTTGCAAAACAGATGTACGTACTCTTCGGACTGATATTCGGATATGTCATCTCGATATTCTTCGGAATGGTAGACTTCGGTGCGATGGGAGATACCATCAAGGAGATGGGAGTATTCTCCATACCTGAACTCTTCGCATTCAAGCCTAAATTCCAGGCAGGCGCCATAATCTCATTCTGTCTGGTCTTCATGGTATCTGCGGTAGAGACCATCGGAGATACTACAGCTGCATGCACCGGAGGTCTCGGCAGGGACATCACCGAAAAGGAAGTTTCCGGATCCCTCTGCTGCGACGGATTCATGTCTGCGATCTCGGGCGGAGTATTCGGCGTTTCGCCTATCACATCGTTCAGCCAGAACGTAGGACTGATCGCCATGACTCATGTAGTCAACCGTTTCTGCATCATGTTCGGAGCGCTGGCAATGATCCTTGGCGGACTGTTCCCGCCTATCGGAGCATTCTTCACAACACTGCCTGACTGCGTACTCGGCGGATGCACGGTAATCATGTTCGGTTCCATAATGATGGCAGGCGTAAAGATGATGATAGATGCCGGACTCGAC
>CADCHO010000040.1 GCA_902801255.1 uncultured Eubacteriales bacterium
GCATATCAACCTTTGATATCTGGTGGTTATCATAGCAATTGTAGTACTGCACTCCAGTCCTTGTGTTATAGCAGGACGTGTATATGGTTATTTCATATTTTTTATCTCCCAAATCGCAAAGTCCACGCTGTTGAGCAACGGATCCTAGAATATGGAAAAACTGACTAACACTGGACATCTCATCTTCTGCTGACAGAGAATTCACTTTTGTGAACGCAGCTCTGGCAAACCTGGACTGTGACGACAGGTCTCCCGGAAGGCCCATTCCGCCCATTCCCCTGCTGTATACATCAAGCTCAAGGCCTGGACAGAAAGTATTATCAGGGGTGCCGGTTCTCAAATGCCTGTAATTGTTTAGGCTGAAAAGTTGCTTATCAAAAGGCGGATTGTTAGTCATTACTCCAACAGGGTTATCATACACTTTGAGTCCTTCATTAACGGATTCAACTGTGATCACAGCATCTTTATCCGCTATCATCCAGTGCAGAGGAGAGAGTGGAAGCTGCTCGCTGAACGAAATGTCTGCTAAATTGATCCTCTCTAAAAGCGAACGGGCATCGCCAACGTTTTCGCATTGACCGAGTATCCAAGGGATGAACTCGAAAGGGGCGATGTTGTCTTTATCCGGAACAGTCTCAAAGTAGTGGGCGTTTCCCTCGAAATTAAGGCCTGCCATCCCAAGTCCTTTTTCGTTTACTGCTTCATAGTAAAGCGGATAGTCCTGCATAACATAAGCTGTTCCTATCATCGCCAGATGGCTTTCCATTTTTCCTTTCGTTCTGAATTCGAAGGGATATTTCCTAGGTGTAATTACGACCTCTTCTCCATACGAAAACTCGTAGTCAAAAGTTCTGCCAAAATAAAAGTCTTTTGTCTTATAAGTAGCTGCTGTACACATGTCTCACCCTCCATTTTTCAGTTTTTCATTTTTTGGCTTAAATATCACCTCTGTCCTTACCATAAGTATACTCTTTTTGAAGCTTCATGGAGATTTCAGCGATTTATAGCTGGAACAACAGTTCAACTTCACAAGTATAGTCATTATGTTTTTTATTGTATTTCCTTGCTCTACATTTGATTTTCAGAATAACTCTGAAAGCCTTTAATTCCAATGCTTACAGCCTCTTCAGAAGAGTTGTCACCTCACAATGTGTCGTCTTAGATGGAAAAAACTTTTTTTTGCTGGGCAGACCTAAATGGAAAAAATACGCGTTTTTATGCTTATTTTCGCATATTTTTGCATCAATGAATATCGTGTATAAATATGCAAAGGGCTGATTTTCTGCCTTTATCAGGCAATACAATTCATGATTACATCGATCATTATTTCTTTTTCTTCAGGGTGGGATTCAGCAATCATGATTGTCAATGCCACAAGCGTATGATCGTCAATTAGCTTTTCTCCATCAGCAAACAGGATACCGTTCTTATCAAGGAAATACAGAAACATCGTAGCGGCGATCCTTTTATTTCCATCAGCAAAGCTATGATTCTTGGTAACGAAGTAGAGAAGATTTGCTGCCTTTTCTTCCAGACTCGGATATATATCTTCCCCAGCAAACGACTGATAAATATTTCCGATGCTGCCTTTGAAAGAATCATCTTTTTCAAGACCGAAAAGGTCCGATGCTTCTCCAAATCTCATACTGTCAATTACCTGTCTGCACTCTTCGTAAGTCAGACGGTATGTGGCGGAATTGCCCTTTGGACGCTGCAGTGTCTGATGATCATAAGAATCCAGAAGATCCAGCGCCGTGCTGTATCTTTCTACAACAGACAGTACTTGTTTTGCGTCCAGAGAGTTTTCGGTTCTTTTCAGCAGCTTTACTACACTGCCCAGATCGTTGAGTCGTTTTTGATTAACCGCATATCCCTGCAGTACATATTGCTTCAATACGTTGTTTGCCCAACGTCGGAATTCCACACCGCGCTTTGACTTGACACGGTAGCCGACCGAGATGATCATGTCGAGATTGTAATATTCAATTTCTCGAGTTACAGATCTTCCGCCTTCATTTTGAACTGTCGCAAATTTTGCGACAGTTGACGGCTCAAGCTCTTCCTTTAATGCATTTCCAATATGCTTGCCTATTGTTTTAATATCTCTGCCAAAAAGTTCAGCAAGCTGGTTACGATTCAGCCATACGGTATCTGCATTTACCTGTACAGGTAATGTGATACTTTTATCTTCTGTTTCGAAAAGAACGATTTCATTTTCCATCATCTTTTCCTCTTTCATTCGTTAGGGTCATATTATAAATCCATTTCATGATTATTTTACTAAACCATCCAATAGATATAAATAGCGATTTGCCCTCAGATATCTAACAGCCTGTTTTCGGGACATTTTAAAAGTCGGAACAAAGAGCTATTATAATATTTGCACCGACTTGATCTTCAAATATGGTAGTCGTCTGTTTCTATCATGACGTTTCTATCGTGATCACCATTCCTGCAGGAACTGAAACTCCTGCTCAAAGCAGTCTTTTCTGGCTTCATCGCATTCTCTTGGCCATTTCTTTTCTGCAGGAAAGGCTTTCTTCCATGATTCCGGCGGATATGTACCAAGCAAGTGGCTGGCATAAGGGTATACGATTGCCTTTACCCGGTAAGGATAGCCTGCATCTGAAAGCTTTTTCTCCATCCTTCTCACGGCCGTTGGTGAAGGCCATTCATTATCTCTTTCCGGCGCAACCATCAGGACATGTGCTTTCATATTCTCCACTTTGATACGCGATTCTTCTGTCAGTGTAGCGTTCTCATATAGCGATCTCAGGAATTCATTTTGATGCTCTGTGTCCTGCTTTCTGTAAGCTAGCAGTGATCCGAAGAAGCCGTTTTCCCTCTGGCCTGTGTAGAGCGAGCACGGACAGTCCTTGCCGTGATAACTGAACCAGGCTCTTCCTGTAAGTTTTCTGAATATCTTTGGTTCTTCCATAACATAGTCGAATGGGCATATGCTGATCACAAGACTGATGTCAGGAATCAGGGAAGCACAGAGAAGTGCATAAGCCGCGCCCGAAGATATGCCATGAATGCCTATTTTACTGAATCCGTTTCTTTTAAGCTCCTCAACTGCCTTTTCGACATAATCTACCGGGACCGCCCGCAGTTTCTTAGACATACCTTTCCAACAATAGAAACCCAGCACCAGTGTTGAATACCCCTTCTGTCTGAGATATTCCGAATCAGTGATGCAATGCTTCTCATTCATACTCGAGCCATGCATCCAGATGATTACCTTGTCCTTGTTTGTTGTTCCCTCAAACCAATAGGCCTGGAATCCATCATCCTGTACATTATAGAACTTCTTCATTTTCAGTCTTTTTTACCTCTGGTGCACTCCGCATATACCATTGCGATGCGCGCCGACATTTCCTTACTGAAAGTGACATTCCACCCGCTCTGCTCCAGGAATTCAATATACTCCGGAGCTGTCCACTGATGCTCGAACCTGACACCGGCAATCTGAAGAATGCCTGACCATAGACGACTGAGTGCTGTGCCCTTGTGTTCCACAAAATTAGGCGCTATAAGTATACCGTCCGGTCTGAGTACACGGTCTATCTCGCCGAGAACCTTCACAGGATCCGGAACTATATGAAGAGCATTTGCAATGATCACCGCATCAAACGAGTTATCCCCGTAAGGAAGTGCCATGGCATCCGCCGTCTCAAATGTGAGGTTAGGCGGATTGTATCCTTTCTCAGCCTCTCTGATCATTCCCTCAGAGTAGTCTGTTGCAATGATCTTCTTTGCAGCAGGTGCTATATGCTTTGCCAGCAGTCCCGGTCCTGTAGCCAATTCCAGGACTTCACTATCCCTGATCACATCCGGGATCCGCTTGTACATGAATTCGTAGATATGCTGATCCGCTTTCATCGCACGTTTATATATCGGTGCGTATAAATCCCATAGTTTTCTGTTCATTTCTTATTTTCCCTCTTTATCCTGTCAAAACTGAGTGCAGGCCCATGCAATAAGAGCAGATACTGCAGGGTATATGACAAGCAGTCTAAGAAGCTGGCTCTTAATATTGAACCCATACTTTCTTCCGTTAAAAACAGGCTCCACTTCAGGGTAGTAATACTGAAAGAAGTGGGACTTGCAGAGAAGGAACCCATCAATGAACACCATGTCATATACTTTGAATGCAGTAAAGATAGATAAGAAACGCACGAAGAACTGTGCAAATGAATATCCGCTTCTGATGCCGTCCCATATCGCTGTCACTACTGCACCAAGTATTACCAATGCACTTATTATCATCATCACCCATCCGATCGTCCTCGCGCCATAGAACAATTCTTCATTTCTTGGCTGCAGGACCTCACGTGCTTCTTTAGGTGCTGATGAGAACATCCTTACATCCTGAACAAACGCAACACCTGCTATCAGCATGAGCGTCACCGCTGCACATATGATAATTGCAAGAAAAATCGTTAATAACATTATCTCACTTGATTCCTTTCAATATTGTTGATCCTCTGAGCATAAGCTTTGTCGCTTCCATCTTTGACATGAACATCCCATCATCTGTATGGATCAGTTCAACTTCCTGATATCCCTCGTCACGAAGCTCCTGCGCAAAGCGTTCCATGTCTCCATATCTCATTTTCGACATCAAGTCATGTATCGCGAAAGTGCCGCCTTTTTTAAGGACCCTGAGTGTCTCCCTGAGGAGCTGCTGCTTATCCACTCCGGATATGTTGTGATATACGTAATTGCTTGTAACTGCATCAAATGTCTCATCCGGATAATCGAGATGCACTGCGTCTCCTTTTTCGAAAGAAACGTTTGAAACACCTTCTGCCTCGGCATTGCGCTCACACAAAGCTTTGCTGAATGACGCATATTCTGCACCCCAGCGGTCCATGCCAACCATGGTAGCCTGAGGATTTCTCTTGGCACAGGCGATCGTAAGTGCTCCGCTGCCGCATCCGACATCGAGTCCGACTCCGCCATCAGGAATGGTGATGTATTCTGCAGTACCTTCAACTATCACTTTTGACAGTTTGCGCTTCCCGTCATATGAGAAATTGCGGTTAGCCATTATGCACCATTCTGTCATTTTGGCGCATCCGATAAGACCAAGGCCGAGCGCAGCCTGTATCCCTGTCTTCACTTTGCCGCTCTCATATCTGAGCAGTAATGCCGCGCCGACATTTGCCGCAACGAGCACTGCTGTGCCTGCGCACATTCCTATGATCATTCCCTGCGGGACCCAGTTCTTGTAGTCAGGTTTCAGAACATTAGCTGTCTCTGTCTTAGCCGCTTCTCCTTTTTCAGCTATCACTGTGATCCATGGCTTGCTGTCATGGTGATATGTCGTTACACGGTCAAAGCCTGCTGTCTTAAGAGCACTCTCGATCTCATCCGGGGTGTAGATCTTCATGCCCTCTATGATCTTCTCGTATTTCTTTGAAATACCGTCTGCACCATCAGACTCATTGACTATCACGAAGGTGCCGTCAGGTCCGAGTATCCTCGAGACCTCACTGAAGCACTTCTCGAGGCCCGGCCAAAAATAGATCGTCTCGAATGCTGTAGCTAGATCATAACTGCCATCAGGAAGGTCTATTGCAGAGACATCCCCCCGCACTATCTTGCATCTGCCGCTGCCAATCAGGTTGCTGTTGAACGCCTTGGCTCGCTCTACCGAGAGGTCAGAATAATCAAGGCCTGTCACCTTGGCTCCTGCATATCTTTCGGCGAGAGCCTTTACATTGCTTCCTCCGCCGCAGCCCAGATCGATGACATTGGCAGGATCGCTGACTCTCAGGTAGTCTGATCCCCATTTCGCCATTGCTGCATGTCCGGTATTCATACCGGTTATCATCAGATTGCCGAGGACACCCTCAGGCTTTCTTGTCTGGTTCATGTATTTCTTTATGATTCCCATATGATCCTCCATTATACTCATTTCATTGGATCTGTGATGCTCATCCCTCTTTCTATATATGTTAGTCTAATCTAACTCGAGTGTCAAAAGAATTGCTCCCGTTTTTGGGGAGCGATCCTATAATGCTCTATATGTTCATTTGATTTTGTTTCTCCTTCAGCAGCCTGACTCCTTCGATCCCCATAAATTCATCGATCGCATTCAGTACAGGAACAGCATATTCCTCTCCCCCGAAAAGCCACTGTTCATGCTGCATATCAAACTCCCTGATTTCCGGATCTCTGAAGTATTTCTTATAGCGTTTGAGATACTTCTCTCCCATCTTATTTGCATATATGAAGTGTACCCTTGTGTTCTCCACATGGATATCGTCCTCAAGCCAGGTCAGAAGATCTGTGTAGTATTCATTTCTGATAGATTCGGGCTTGAATTTCTCAAAACAAGCCATGAACTTATCTGCCGTCTCATCACTCATCTCAAAAAAGATCTTGAGTTTTTCTTTTGTTTTCGCTTTCTGCTTTTCACCGCGGGTAAAACTTGTTAAAAGCGGAACTACCAGCTTTGACTGGAGCCACGCGCTGAATCTGCCGCTTTGGTCGAGATCCGGGCTGCCGAATATACCATGATCCATATGTATATTCTGCCGTTGTATCAGCTGACCGACGAATGTACTGCCAAGTGAAGAGCCAATGGCTCCGTCTATACTGCCATCATGGTTTACCTTGATGTAACGCTCGATCTTCTCTGTCACAGTAATGATGTCCGGAAACACCAGACTGCTTCCGTCAAATCCGTCATAGTTAACGCATATCAGGTGATATTTCTCAGCAAGCCTGTCTATCACAGAGCCGAAATTCGTCTGGTAGTCACAGGCCGTTCCCGGCAGCAGCATCAGCGTTTTGCCATATTTACTTCCCATTTCATCAAATTGCATTATATTTGTCCTCCGAAAAATCCCTTTCAACCCTGCACACATGTTCAGAGGCGTTTACCCTCCATTATTCATATTCTCAGAATCTGCGATAACAGCAGGAGCATCAAGAATACCGCATTCGTTCTGGTGATTTCCTCTTTAGAACTCTTCTATATGATTTCTAACATATTGCATCAATCTGGAATCTATAGATTCTTTGTCATACAGTTTCTGGAATTTCTCATTAAATATGTCAAAAGGGTATCTGCCTTTCACGTCCTCATACTCCCACGAATTCTCGATTCTTAAATCTCCAAGATCGTCCAGATTGATGCTGTTCTCCGATGTAAACTTCCTGAGCAGCTCCGCATGTCTGGTTGCATGGATTTCTCTGAGTGTATCCATTATGTATCCTGCTGCTGACCGTCCCGGTCCAACCAGAAATCTGCACAGTCCGTCAGTACTGACTTCAGCCTCGTACAGTGATACGATATAAAAAACTCTTCTGGCACCTGTGAACAAATTCAGGCATTGTGCCACTTCACGTCTTCCTGCTTCCTTCATCATGCGTGCAGATACAGCGTCACGCAGTTCATCGTTATCCAGCATCCGGAGCTCTTCAATGCTCATCGTAGTAGAATGCTTTTCACGTTTCCTTCTTGCAAATATTCCCAAGTCAGCCTCCTTTGTAACAGCTATATATGCAGCAGACTCATTTGGTTGCCTCTTTCACCACTTATAGATCGCGAGCCTGTTATTGAGGTTCTTGCCTATGATCGCAAACAGTTTGCCGCGGATTGTATGCTTTTTCATTTCCTCATTATAGCTTGTTTCTGAGATCAGGCTCATTCGCGGCTCAAGTTCAAGATATTCTTCCCCGGATTTTGTGCCCCATCCGAATGTTGCATTCGTATGCTTGACCGCATCATGATGTTTTGAGTTCTTTGCAACGAAAGGCGCATGCAGCTCGGCAAGCAGGTAGCCATGATTAAATGAATCGCAGAGCATGTTCAGGCAGGTCTTCACCTGCTCCTTGTTCCGATCCATCGCTCCATTTCCTTGACATATTCAGCTGTATGAGCTGCCATGTATCCGCAATGCGGATAGCCGTCTCTTATGACGGTTACGGCTTCAGGCAGATATTTGCGGATCGCCTTCTTAGACAGTTTCAGGTCAAAATCCTTGCTGCCGTACTCAAGGTGCAGCCGTTTCTGCTGATCTGTCGTGAAAGTTTTCAGATCATAGTGGCAGCAGGCATAGCATATATTGTCGATGTCGTACAGCGTTATGCGGGCAAAATTCGCAGTCATTCTCTTAGCGAATTCGTATCCGTACATCTCCACCAGGTTCGGTGATGCTTCAGCGTGAGTCTTCGCCAGCATCTTTTTCCTTCTTCTGAACAGGTTCTTCATGAATGATTCGGCAAAAGCAGCATTCCTGTTGAGAGCAACACCATCGAACCACGCCTTCTCTATGTTGAAGTCCTTGTCCTCAAACAACCTGTACGCGATCGCGACACCCAGTGATGCTCCATACAGCAGCTTTATATCCGTATAGCCTTTTGAAACGAGGTATTCCTTCAGCTCTCGGTACTCGCTTTCAGCGCTTACATATCTTCCGGCATCGCCATGTCCTCCCTGATCAGGCGCTACTATGAAATACTTTCCTTCCAGGTGCGGTGACACTATATTGTACATGTCCTCACCGGAAAGAAGCATCGGGGCCAGCAGTACGATTAAAGGGTCTGCCGGATCTCCGTACTCATGCACGCAGATCTCTCTTGTCTCATTGCCGATAGCTTTGAAATACTCCTGCCTGACAGCTTTTGCTTCGGGCACGAAATCCATAGCTCCCCAGCAATGCATCATGCCTTCTCCGATATGTACATTAAGTTCCACTCCACACTCGCTGCACTTTGCTCTGAAGTCGTCAAGATATGCGAACATCACCTCATTGGTCCCGTAGAATATATCTATCGGAGGGAATCCGGTGAGATCGAAAAGTATCGGGCTGAGGAGATATGCATCGTCTCCCTTTGCCAGAACAGGCGCAATGTTGTCGAAGAATCCGGGCGGTATCATCACATCAAGATGGCTGAGCCTGTCCATTTCAGCTCTCTGCTTGTCGCTCGGCGGCACCTGAAGTCCCGGAGACTGCAGCACAAGCCGTCCCGGGAGAGGCACATCCAGGCCCTCGTGGCGAATGTACATGCAAAGCGACAACGCCTGCCCGCCGCCGGATGATGTACCGAAGAATCTGATCCTGTCAGCATCATAATGGTCCAGTATGTCCCTGTATACGCCGAGCGTTCCCTGAAGTGTTTGAACCAGGTCGTTGTCCGGTGCCATAGGATACAGAGGGAACCACACTTCAGCGTTACAGTTCTCAGCTATCTGTCCGCACAGGACGATATCTCCCGGATCAGGAGGCAGGATATATCCGCCTCCGAACAGATAGAGGACTCCTTTGTCCGGTGCGGTGTTCTTCTGTCTGACGACATAGCATGTGACCCCGTCTATACTTCTTATGTCGACGTCGAACTTATCGCACATCTTTTTGTAAGGGATCTTCAGAGGCTTCTTCTGCTTCTTTCTGTACTCATTCAGCAATGTGTCAAATTCATCCCCTTGCTTATCCAGCATTTTATTCACTTTGATTGCTCTGAACATGCCGCTCAAAGCTCTGTATCTAAGACTTGTTGCTTTGTTCATATGTTCTCCATTTTTTACTAAATGAATCTGTAACACTCATCTCAAAGTTTTCTACCACTCAGATATTACTTCTCTCAGTTTGATATCTATATCTTCTCTAACGGCTTTGCATTCTGCGGGATGTTCTCTTCCTGCTTTGAAGAGAAGTGTCATCAGGTCCGCTCCTACCGGGAGCATCTTTCTGAGAAGCGACTCCGGGAAAACAAAATGCGTTCCATGCTCGTATATAAGCGACAGATAAGTGCAATCGTGCTGTTTCTCCGTAAGCCTCTCCTCCATCCTGCGTATGTACTTGCATGTATCCCACAGGACATCATCTTCGGCTCCTACAAATACTATCTGCCCTTTGATATTCTCGACTTTGATTTTTTCATCTTCCTGAACCGGGTGTCTTCGCTCTGACTCATCAAACATCTTCCTCGAAGCCACCATATCCCTGCCTTCTTTGGTTTCTTCCTGTATTTTCTGCCAGTATTCAGGGTGTCTGTATGCATACGGCAGATAAGGCAGCGGCTCACCCTTCCACGTTACTGTTGATTCATTGTCTCCCGGACGTTCTCTCATACCGTCTTTTCCATCCTGGTAGAACCCTTCCATGATAAAATCGCTTGGCGACATCGCTATGGTCAGAGTTATATCAGGATAGTAAGATGCAGCCACCAGAGCCAGCATGCCGGTAGTAGATGCACCGGCAATACCGATTTTTTTGATGCCGCGGGCCTTCAGAAATGCTATCGCTGATCCAAATCTTTCGATCGGGTAATTATGATGGCCGTAGTCTTTTTTGTCCGGGGACATGGCAAGAGCATGGCAGCCAAGTTCATGGATCCATTTTGCGCCGCTGACGGCAAGCCTGTCGTCAGAACTGTCTCCCAGCATAAGTATCATCGCCTTATCTGAAGACTTACTATTCGGGTAATATGCGCCATAGAATCCTTCGGTTTCCGGAATAGCGATCTGCTTATTCAGCGGTTTGAATATCTCCTTTCCACTGTCTTTCGAGCTCATTACTTTGCTCTCATCCGGTTCCCAGACCAGATCATACATGAATGAATCATCCGCGATCTTTCTGGTCCTTACAGTTTTCATTCCGAGGTGTTCGTACTTGGTCTTTTTAAGAGAATCATCGGTGTCAAGAATAACAGGGCAATTGTTTTCCCGCCCCTTCTCAAAGGCGAACTCCAGAAGCTTGCGCATATGCCCCTTGCCCTGGTGCTCTTCAGGGACTGCCACGAGAGCAACAAATATATACTTTTTCCTTGCCTTTTTCAGGCTGTCTTCAAAAGATTCTCCGGCGGCTGACAACTTGCTTATTAAATCGCGCACGCCCTTGATTCCCATAGTGCTCCCGAAAGTTCTGAGCAGCTCCGTGACCGCAGCCGGCCTCATCATTTTCCATGACGGATAATACGCTATATACCCTTCGTGCTCAGGGCCAGTCGTATATAGAGAGCCATTTTTGATCATCGCGCTGACAAAGCCGCAGATATAATCGCTTACGGCCTGCCTGTCCTTATAGACCAGCGTCATTCCGACTTCACCTTCAGAGTATGTGTAGTCAGCATACGCATCGCCTATCTTTCTTATCTCTGTATCTGTAAGATTTGTCACTCTGTACATTGCTTTTCTCCATAGATTGTCTTATATCTACTGAACAGCATCTAGTTCCCGTATTTTCTATGCAGTTCGTCCCATGACGGCATCATGCCCCGCAATCTGTTCCACGTCTCAAGCTTTTCCTCAGGATAATCCTTCAGAAGCTCCTCATAAAATGCATCTATCTGCTCCATCTCAGAGACTGCATTCCGGCAATGCTCACAGGCAATAAGGTCTCCTATCCTGGACTTGGACATGATGAGATAAAGCAGCTTCATCAGCTTCCCTCTGGCCCCGTTTTCGTAGAACTTATCATCCCCTTCAGGATAGATGCTGATACCTTTTGCTTTCAGCGCTTCGAATGCTTCATGAGACGCATCCACCATCATCCTGCGCTGTTCTTTTGTGGAGCTGCGAAGATTTCCGTCACATATGTATGAAAGGTATCCTATCGGCAGTATGGCAGCCGGATGGCATATCAGGTATGCTTCCATATCATCCTGCCAGTTCAACTTATATGAAGTGCCTTCAAACAGCTTCTCCGTCCACTCCCTCAGTTCCGTGTCTGTCCTGCCGTGGAGCCTGCCAATGTCCATGAAGCTTCCGCCGAAGCGTTCGCATACATAATGATCTGCTTCTTTTTTGCCTCCCGATACCTGGAATCCGAACAGGATCTTTTCGATTCCGGGAGCTTTTCTCAGGTCCTCCTCCACCTCTGCCGGTGCAAGATCGTTTCCTACCAGCACAAGCAGTTTTGTATTAAGCTGCCTGATCTGCGGAAGAGCCTGCCGGATCTTATGGTATGGCATCACCACAAAAGCTGCATCAAATGAACGGCCCCCTACATCCGTGACAGCCTCTACAGGATCTTTTGTTGTCGTTCTCTGCAGATGATGCTTTATGACAAGTCCGTTTTTCCGGAGAGATTTCGCTCCTTCTTCCCTTGCCAGGATCGTAACCTCATTTCCCGCCTGAATCAGAACATGCGCCAGATATGCTCCGATCACTCCTGCCCCAAACAGCAGAACCTTGTGCTTTTCTACATCATTTACAGAAACCAGTGGAACGTTTCTTGCGCCTTCTTCCGTATCATCGCTCTCATCATATCCGTCGTACGGCGCTGACGGATCATGCGGCTTCTGCCGCTTTAGGCTATTGCAGACCTGATCGCGATGAGCAAAAGCAAAGTCCAGATCCTGCGACCACCCTGTATGTCCCGTGATGATCTTAGGTGACAGGCCGCGTTCTCTCAGGATCTTTTCCAGTTTCTCCAGTGACTGCTTCGCCAGATCATTGTCCTCCGCAAGAGAATTGATGAAACTGTATCCCCCATCAGGGCCAAACCAGATAGTATCGCCTGTAAACAGATATGCATCATCGATCAGATAGACCATGTGTCCCCAGGTGTGCCCCGGTACCATGATCGCTTCTACGCGGATGTCTCTGATCTGAAAGACCTCCCCGTCCTGCAGAAGCACCTTCTTATTATCTGTCTCCACCATTGGAAGCCTGTAAGTCCCGAATACAACTTTGCGGCGGACCTCTCCGGTCATATATCTGTTCTCGACTTCGCTCAGGTAAATTGTTGCATGCCTGAAAAGCCCATCTGAGTCGCGTTCTACCGCCCCGACATGGTCTGTATCCTGATGAGTAATCAGGATGTGATGGATAGAAGCCGGGTCGATATCCAGCCAGCGCATCTTTTCTGCGAGCCGGTCATAATTGTATCCGGCATCGATCATGATCGTAGTCCCGTTTTTCGTGTAAAAGAATATGTTGGCGATCCACTCGCGGATACACGCCGTATGCTCATCTATCCACCCGGTATTAAGCGGCTTGAATATATCCTTGCCACGGTATCCCAGGCTCATTACTTTCTTTTGAAACTGCGATGCTTTTTTTGACATATTTTTCCTCCATTATTTATTTTCATTGAGTCTGTGATGCTCATCCCTCTTTCTATATATGTTAGGCTTCTCTAACTCATTTGTCAAAAGAAATGCTCCCTTTCGGGAGCGATTCCTAAAGTCATCTTTCTTATTCATGAGCATTATGACGAGGTTTGTCCTGACTATGACATGACCGCATATTTTACAAGCTTCTTCAACCAGCCATCTGAAGTCAGGATTCATTTCAGGTGCTCCGCCTGTTATGTCTATGGTGTTGAAACCCTGACTCACATATGCCCTGAGGCAGGCCTCCATAACATCACGGCTCATTATTTCCGTCCTCTGCGGGCCGGCTTCTACATGACAATGCTTGCACGCCAGATTGCAAAGCCTGCCAACGTTGATCTGCAGTACATTCATGTCTGCAGTCATTGCTATTGAAGTGTCTTTGATCTTTGTCCCAAAGGGTTCTACTTCTGCAAGATCCGCAAATCTTTTTCTTGTATCCATCATCACATCTCCAGCTTGTCAACGATGTTCTTCATCTGAACACCGTGAACCAGGGTGATGCCGGCCTTCATCGCTGCCGCGACGTGGACTGCCTCAGTCATCTCCTCCTCATCTATTCCCATCTGCAGACAGGTCTGAGTATACGAATCGATGCAGTAAGGGCATTTGTCAGCATGCGCGACCGCCAGAGCTATCAGGGCCTTTTCTCTTGCTGTAAGAGCGCCATCGGCCATCACTCCGCCATAATACGCCATAAACGCGTCCCAGAGAGCAGGAGCCTCCTCTCCTATTGAAGCGAATTTCGCAAGATCATCAGGGTTATAATAAGTGTTCATCATTTTCCTCATTTTCCGGTCCGCCTTCGGCTTGATCGTGTTTCTCGTTATAAATACGCTTTATCAGGACAACAAATCCCGATAATGCAAACAATATCAGAAGTCCTGTTACGAACAGCCTGGTGCCTCCGGTAAGCATGCCTCCGACATATGAATAGACAAGTGTCGCAGGCAGCTGTCCTATTCCTGTGGCTATCAGGAACGGTACAATACCCATCGATGTAAGGCCAGCCGCGTAGCTGACAAAGTCGAAAGAAACAAACGGGAGCAGCCGGCAGATAAGTATCGTATTCCGGCCGTACCGCTCAAAATACTTGTCTACACTGTTGATCGCGCTTACGGATGTAAGTCTTTCTACCGCGTCCCTTCCGGCGATCCTTGCGATAATGAAGCACAGGGCTGCGCCGGCCATGGCGCTCGACCATGACAGAATGGCGCCCTGCCACCAGCCGAATATCGCCGCATTTGCGAATGTTATGAGAAATGCCGGAAGCGGAGCCGCCACTGACTGGAACACCATCAGGCCAAAAGAGATCGCTGCAGCATATGGTCCGTACGAACGGATAAATCCTATGATGCTTTCAACGCTTGCGGATCTGAACAGCATCAGTATCTGTGTAAGTTTCTGCCTGAACGAAGGTATTGTATAAAAGGCAATGACCGATAAAATCAGAAGGATCAGCAGAATAATTCTGCCGATCCTTCTGTGCTTGTTTTTAGATTCGTTTGTATCGTTTTTTCTGCTCATTATTCAACGTCCTGAACTGCCGACCATCTGTAGAAGGACTCATCGTAGTTCTTTACATTACCATAACCGCAGTCTTCCATTATCAGCTGCATAAATGCAGATCTGATACCCGCTGTGCAGTATGTAACGATTTTGTCATCCTTCTCAAGTCCGGCTTCCTCAAATATCGCGGTCAATTCTTCATTGCTCTTGAGCATGCCGTTTTCATCAAAGAGTGACACGAACGGAATATGGATAGCGCCCGGGAGATGTCCGCCCTTGGACTCTCCGTACAATACTTCTCCGTTGTACTCTTCATCTGCGCGAACATCGACGATCTTATACTGATCATAATCCGAAACGAGCTCATCTGTATTGATAACATGTGTCTGGTCGATCGACTCGATCGTCACTTCGACAGGAACAGGCTCTGCTCCTCCATTGGATGTCTCAAGACCGGCTGCTACGAGGGCATTATATCCGCCATCAACGATTTTTACGTTCGTATAGCCTGCAGCTATCAGTTCCCATGCGATCCTTCCGTCATCTCCCCATCCCTGATCAGCGGCTGCGAAGATAACTATCTCTTTGTCTTTGTCAAAGCCCTTCTCTCCTAGTCTCGCGCTGAGTCTTTCAGGATCGAGTATGCAGCCCCAGTTCGCGTCTCCCGTAGCTCCATCCTCGCATGTTGCGAAGTACTGCCATGCAACAGGTACAGCCTGAGCTATCGTTCCTTCTGCTGCAGCTTCTTCCCCACGCGCATCGTACAGAAGAATGTTGTCCAGATTCTCTTTGACATAATCTGCGCTTACTACGTAATTCCCTGTGAACACGCTTTCAGCGACAGTCTGTTCCGATCCCTCTTCCGGCTCAGCTTCGGATCCTCCGGAGCATGCGGAAAGCGATACGGCCATCACAAGAGACAATAACACAATAATTAATTTTTTCATCGTATTCCTCCTTTATAGTGTTGACCATTGAATCAAGGTAACAACAAAATTATAAGACATATAAAGGAGTTTGATTATTATATATTTCTATATATGTATAATTATCGATATATAGATTTTATTCTCCGCAGCACCTCTTCTGGTTTTCCGTATGATCTATTGGAGTCACGATCAGCATCGATCCGACCATTTCCTTGAATTTCTCCGCTTTTTCTTCTGAAATGGAGTAATAGATCCACCTGCCTTGTTTCCGGTCCTCAACCAGTCCCGAATCACACAGTATTTTCATATGATGTGATAGAGTTGACTGCCCGATCTGCAGTTCATCGAGCAGTTCGCACGCGCATCGCTCGCCCTCCTGCAGCATTCTCAGGATCCGGAGGCGGTTCTCATCAGCAAGCGCCTTAAACAGATCCGCTCTTTTTCTCTCTTCGCTTTTCATATTATTTATCTCCCTTCTTCAGGATCGTTCTTATCTTTTTCAGGAACTCTTCACCCAGATACTGATCAAGCTTTCGAGCGGTGCTCTCATTGGTGAGCGTCCTTCCCGGCATCCTGTACTCGACCCAGGCCATCGCGCACCATGTTATGCCCCTAAGGCAGGTTATCGTCGTGAACAGGCGTGTGCGTTCCGCTATCCCCGATGTGTCGAAGCGTCCGTCCACCCGCCTGATATACTCCTGCACAAAAGAGTCCATCTCCTCTTCGTTCATTATAACATCTGTTTTCCAGGATGTTGTCGTCGGAGCCAGAAAATGGTTTTATATTCATCTTCTGACATCAAGAACACCTTGTCATTAACACCAATAGTTCCACAATCACTTGGTATTTGCAATTTTGATCTTTGATTATCACTAAACTTCTTAATGAATCGCTGCATGAAAAGTCGACAATTGAGCCGTACCCCGTTTTGTAGAGTCAGGTAGCAGTGTATGCTACAATGCACTCAAAGAACGGAGGTGTGCTATGTATGATGCTCCATTTAAGCTCC